>JBGTMR010000017.1:0-26802 GCA_041743485.1 Pyrinomonadaceae bacterium | reverse complement strand
TTGTTCAATCTGCGCGGCGGCTTGCGTTTGAGTGAGGCTTTTCACCTCGACATCGAATTTGAAAACATCACCGACCAAGCGCATCGCGGCGTGAGTTGGGGCATAGACGGCGCGGGGCGCAGCGTCACGGTGCGTTCGCGGTATCGCTTTTAATCGAACGTAAAGCGCGACATAAAAAGCGGGCGGCGAGATTGAGATTCTCGCCGCCCGCTTGCGTTTTGATACCGCTGTGTTTTGCTAAGAGCGTGTCTGAAAAGTAATTTTCGTTTGCATCGCGTTAGCGATGTCGTGAATTTAGCCGTGCGTTTTAACGCACGGTCATCGTCCGGGGCAAGTTGTCGCGTCGCGTCAGCGACGCTTGAACGGCGATTTTCAAACGTCGCTGACGCGACGGCTAACCGATGTTCGTCAATTTCCGTGCGTTAAAACGCACGGCTAAATTCAAGTTGTCGCTAACGCGACTTTTCAGACACGCTCTAAGATTCAGAAGCGGTAAAATTCAGAACCCGTAAAATTCACAGTGATGATTGAAATCGAAACAGCGCGGCAAAGTTCCATGCACGACGCGATTCGTTTTATGACCGGGCGCGACCTTGAAGAAATCGCTGAAATTGAAGTCGCGGCGCAATTGAGTTTGTGGGGAATTGACGGCTACGAAGCCGAGTTGACGAACGAGTATGCCATCGTGCGCGTGGTGGATGCTTCACAACTCGAACCGCAAGACTGGTCTAAGTCGGATGCATCTATGCCGCCGTACCGCATCGCGGCGTTTGCCGCCGCGCGCGTCGTCGTGGACGAACTGCATATCACGAATATCGCCGTGCGGGATGAAGCGCGGCAGCGTGGGCTTGGCGGATTATTAGTTCGTGACTTGTTGCTATGCGCCAGACGGCGCGGATTGCGATGGGCGGTTTTAGAGGTGCGCGAAAGTAATCGGGACGCAATTCGTTTGTACTCCCGGCACGGTTTCGAGATTAGCGGGCGGCGACCCCGTTATTACCATAATCCGGCGGAAGACGCCTTGATTATGGCGCGTTTGATATGAAACTTCCGCTTGCCCAAAACCGGAGATTTAAGCTAACCTTTGACATCAGCCGAGAATCCACAACCGCCGCTTTCTTGACGGTCATCACCAGTCGCTTTCTTATGCATGGGGAATTTGAAAACTCAATGCCCACCACGTCGCATAAACAGAAACGAAGCACAAAAAAAGTAAGGAGAATCCCACCGATGGACACGATAATGGAAAATTTGCGCGAAGAATTGATGTCGAAAGATTCAGAATTCCGCGAACTTGCACGCGAACACGGACGCTTTGAAGCGCGTCTGACAGAACTTGCCGCACTCGCTTATCCGAACGATCAAGAAATTTTGGAAGAATCCGTACTCAAGAAAAAGAAACTCGCGGTCAAGGATCAGATGCAAATGATTCTGACACGCCATAGCCAGAGCGCATCCACCGTACATTAAATTGATTGATTAAATTTCCGTGTGATTTATAAAGGAAGGGGACGCGACTTCACCATAAAGATGTCGCGTCCCCTCTAGTTTTTACGTCACAAGTTTTAAGATTGAAGGACAATAATTTCGTGTCATCAAACCGCGACAGGTTAATAATCGGCGACGGCATTCCGTTCGTCATCGTCCCCGCCGTCATCGCTCTGATTTTATTTGCAGTCGGGTATTACATGTTTGCGGCAATCATGCTCGGCATTGCGTTGTTCATGGCGTACTTCTTTCGCAACCCGCGACGAACGACGCCTTTGGAAGCGACCGTTGTCGTCTCGCCCGCCGATGGGCGCGTGACGCGCGTCGAGCGTCTTCACTCCGACGATGCAAAGTCGCCAACCGTCGTCAGCATCTTTCTTTCGGTTTTCGACGTTCACATCAACCGCGCGCCAATCGCCGGAATCGTCAAAGATGTGACATACACAAAAGGGCGTTTCGTTATCGCCACGCGAAGCGACGCGAGTTTGATAAACGAGCAGAACGCTTTGACGATTGAAGGCGAGCGGATGACGATTGTTTGCAAACAAATCGCCGGAGTTTTGGCGCGCCGCATCGTGTGTTGGAAAAACGCGGGCGATAAAGTTCAACTCGGCGAACGGTTCGGATTGATAAAATTCAGTTCACGCACCGATTTGATTCTACCGCCCGAAGTCCATGTCGAAGTCAAAATCGGTGATCGCGTTAAAGGCGCGGCAAGCGTGATAGGGCGTCTGCGCGATTGATTTCGACGGTTATACTGTAAGGTGAAAACCATGAGCGACAATACCGGACAAAGCGAAAGCCGCATCGAAAACTATAGTGAAGGACAAAGTGAAAGACGCGGCTTGCGTAAAGGCTTGTACCTGATACCTTCCGCCTTCACCGCCGCCAACATAGGGATGGGCTTTTTCGCCATTATGGGAACGATGCGCGGGTTTCAACTCGTAGGCATCGGCGGAGCGGAACAGTTACAGCGCGCGGCATCGCACTTCGACAGCGCGGCGATTGCGATTGGCTTCGCGGTGTTGTTCGATATGCTGGACGGACGTATCGCGCGCATGACGCGAACGACGACCGAATTCGGCGTGCAGTTCGATTCAATCGCGGACATGTTGACCTTCGGCATCGCTCCCGCGCTTCTCGCTTATTGTTGGAGTTACGGCAGCGTGTTTGCCGACGGCAGCGGAGCGCACAAATTCGGGTGGTTCATTTCGTTTATGTTTGTGATGTGCGGGGCGTTTCGTCTCGCACGCTTTAATGTTCAAGCGACACGCCCGCGACCGCTTGCCGAAGGAACGGCGAAACTCGACAAGAAAAGTTTCGTCGGATTGCCTACGCCGCCCGCCGCCGGATTGATTGCCGCCATCATCCATTTCACTCCGACGCCGCTCGTGCGTCTTACTTCCGAACAAGCCGAACTTTACGGAATTTTAATCATCGCTTTAGTTCTCATACTCGGTTTATTGATGGTCAGTACGGTGCGCTATACGAGTTTCAAATCCGTCAGCATGAGTCGCGGACGCACACCTTTTATCATCATCATACTTGCTGCGATAGGAATGCTGGTGTGGCTTTATTCTCACTATGTGCTGCTGGCACTGGCGATTGTCTATGTCGCGCACGGACTTGTCATGCGCGTCGCTTCTTACATACGCGCACGCACGGGAGTCGTCGCGCGCAACGCTTAAATCCGACACGGAAGATAAATAAGATTCGACGAACGCTCAGCTTATTTTGGCGATTGGTTCATCTTGGTTGGCGAGTTTGAAGAATTGACGACGGGTTGTGACGTGTATGCGCGCAACCCGTTTTGCACCGGAAGCAGCAAAAGATTATTGATGACGTTGGGCGACGCCGCTGTAATGCTCTGCCCGACAGAAACGAGATTCTGTACGCGCCCTTGACGCACATCGAGGACAACACACGTCTCGCCGGACAAAGGCGCAAGCAAAACGCTCCCGGAAACAGCAATCGGCTCGGCTAAAATTCGGCTGCCGATGTCGCGCTTCCAGATTCTTTTACCGCGCCCAAGCGAGAAACCATATACATAATTGTTTGTTGAAGTCGCAATCAACACGTTATCCGCCGGGGTGATTGATTTAATCGTCGTATCGAGTTTCGCACGCCACACAAAACGTCTTGTCGCCCAGTCAAACGCCGTCACAACTTTATCGTCGGTGCTGCCGTACACCATATTTTTGATTATCCACAGATGCTCGAAAGAAGTTTCGGGTGTCTGATAAGAACCGTCAATCCTTCCATCGGTTAAATTTATCTGACTGATAGTTTCGGGCGTCGAGACATACAATTTTCCGTCTGCGGTTTTAGCATCGAACACCGTCGCGCCGCTTAACTCACGCGACCAGATTTTATCTCCCGAAGCTTTATCCAATGCCAAAATGTCGCCGCGATTGGAAACAGCCACCACGCTCTTTTCGCCTGCGAAAAGAAAACGCGGGTTGTCCGGAATCTCCTTAATCCACAAAGTTATGCCGCTCACGCTGCTTATCGAACGCAACGAAACGCGCATCATGCCGTCGCCGTTTTTGGTTTGGGTGGCAATATAAACGCCTTGTTCATCAGCAACAGGTTTGAGGCTTGAAGTTCCGCCGATTGCCGTGCGCCACCGTACAGTGCCGTTTTGCAAAGACAGAGCGACGATGTTGCCCTTTTCCAAAACCAAAAACGCCGCTTGATGATTGTATGCCGGAGACGCGATTAGAGTTTCACCGGAATCATAATTCCAGAGCATTGAAAGCGGTTGCGACAATTTTAATGCGGACTCTTGCTTGTTATGATAGGGAAGCTGACCATATACATAGCTATTCGCATGGAATATCAAAACGAGACAAAGAGCCGCTAAGTTTTTCTTTAGTGAGACACGCGAAAATAATTTACTTCGGTTAAACATTTTTACAATCATACCAAGACTTTGGACGCTAAATATATGCACACAAATTCAATTCTGACGTTAGATTTCGGTTCACAATACACACAACTAATCGCAAGGCGCGTTCGTGAACTCGGAGTTTATTGTGAACTTCTTCCTTTCAATACCCCGACCAATGAGATTTTGCGCCGTCGCCCCGCCGGTTTGATTTTATCGGGTGGACCTTCATCGGTGTACGCCGACGCCGCTCCCCGCCTTCCCGCCGGACTCTTACAACAAATAAACTGTCCGATTCTCGGAATCTGCTACGGACTTCAAGCTTTGATGCACGAGCTTGGCGGAAAAGTGTTTAGGGCAGCGAACCGCGAATTCGGATTGGCACGCTTAAAAATAGAAAACACAAACTCCTTCTTATTCGACGGCATACCGAAAGAATCAAATGTTTGGATGAGTCACGGCGATCATGTCGAGAGTTTGCCAAACGGATTTATTGCTTCCGCGACTACTAAGCAATCGCTTAGCGCGGTTGAGGCTTTAAGCAAGCGCATATTCGGCGTGCAGTTTCACCCGGAAGTCGTGCATAGCGAATACGGCAAACAGATATTTGCGAACTTCGTAGAAAAAATCTGTCAGGCTGAAAACAACTGGACGCCGCAAAATATAATCAATGACCAAATCGAATCTATACGCAAACAAGCACCGACGGGCAACATCGTCACGGGTTTATCCGGCGGTGTTGATTCGACAATCGCCGCGACGCTTGTCGCGCAGGCGGTGGGAGAGAGGCAAACCTGCATTTTCGTCAACAACGGATTGCTCCGCGAAAGTGAGTTTGAAGATACGCTCGCCGCTTATAAGGAGCTATCTTTGAATGTGCGCGGAGTTGATGCGAGCGATGCTTTTCTGAGTAGTCTGGCAAACATCGTTGACCCGGAAGCGAAGCGAAAATCAATCGGGCGCACGTTTATAGAGGTGTTCGACCGGGAAGCGATGTCTATAGGCGATGTTGATTATTTAGTTCAAGGAACGCTTTACCCTGATGTTATAGAATCAATTTCCGTCAACGGTCCTTCGGCAACGATTAAGTCACACCACAACGTAGGCGGGCTGCCGGAGGGGATGAAACTAAAAGTCATAGAGCCTTTGCGTGAATTGTTCAAAGACGAGGTACGGCAAATCGGTAGGCAACTCGGCGTTCCCGAAAGCATAGTCAATCGTCATCCGTTTCCGGGTCCCGGTCTGGCAATCAGAATCATTGGCGAGGTCACGGAAGCGCGGTTAAAGATTTTGCGTGCCGCCAATAAAATCGTCGAAGACGAAGTGCGTTTCGCTAATTTGAACGAACACGTCTGGCAGGCTTTCGCGGTTCTACTGCCGATTCAAACCGTCGGCGTAATGGGCGACGCGCGAACTTACGAGCAGGTCATCGCGGTGCGAGCCGTCACGAGTCTCGACGGTATGACGGCTGACTGGGCGCGTCTTCCGCAAGAATTACTTGAGACAATCGCATCGCGCATCATCTCGGAAGTCAGAGGCATCAATCGCGTAGTCTATGACATCACTTCCAAACCGCCGGGAACGATTGAATGGGAGTAAAGAAATCGGAATAAAAAACTGTCGGCGAGGACGTTTACAAAAAGTTTTTAACTTCAAGTATTTTGTAACCGGAAGGGGCGCAAACGTCGTCCCTTCTTCGCATTAAGCCGTGCGACGTGGGTTCGCAAACGGTTTTACGCTTCATTGCCTGTCCCTTGAGTCGTGTTATAGTCCCGCTCTTTCCGTAAAGTTCACCACTCATCAGACGGTCACAAAACATGTCGAATAAAGAGTTCGTTCACCTTCATTTACACACAGACCACAGCCTGCTCGACGCGGCGATTCAAATCAAACCGCTCGCCAAACATCTGGCGCAAAACAATTTTCCCGCCTGTGCCATCACCGACCACGGCAACATGTACGGCGCAATCTCTTTCTACAATACGATGAAGGCGCACGACATCAAGCCTATCATCGGGTGCGAGGTCTATATCACGCAGGGCGACCGCCGCGACCGCAGTACGAGTAATCTCAAAGCGGGGGATAAAGTCAACAACCATATGGTTTTACTCGCCAAGAATTACGAAGGCTATCAAAACCTCGTCAAACTCACTTCCAAAGCTTTCACCGAAGGCTTTTATTATAAGCCGCGCATAGACAAAGAATTATTGGCACAGTACAGCACAGGTTTAATCGGGTTGTCGGCATGTTTGTCGGGTATTCCGCCGTCGTTATTATTGCGCGGGCAAATCGAAGAAGCGAAAGCATCGGTTGACGAATTCGTTCAGATTCTAGGGCGCGGCAACTACTTTTTAGAATTGCAAAATCACGGATTAGAGCCGCAGCTTCGCGTTAACCCGATGCTGGTTGATTTGGCTAAAGAGATGAACGTGCCTCTGGTTGCCACCAACGACGCGCACTATTTGAAACCGGACGATGCGCGGGCGCACGAACTACTTCTTTGCATAGGATCGGGTAAGACGATGCACGACCCGAATCGTTTGCGTTACGGTTCGGATAAGTTTTATGTGCGCTCGCCGGAAGAGATGTGGAATCTGTTCGGCGACGAACACCCGGAAGCTTTGCGTAACACCTTGTCAATCGCCGAGATGTGCGACCTCAAATTGCCTAAGGGCATCAATCACGTACCGATTTACCCGATCCCGAAATCTTGTGCGGGACTCACGATTGACGAGTATTTCGAGCGCGAAGTACGCGAAGGCTACGAGGAGCGAAGGCGGTTGGTGTGGGACGCCCAACTTGAAGCGGGAAGTTTGCGCCATTCTCTGGGCGTATATCAGGAGCGCATCTCGACCGAATTGGCGATGATTAAGCGCATGGGCTTCGCCAGTTATTTTTTGATTGTGTGGGATATTGTGCGTTACGCGCGCGAAAATAACATCCCCGTAGGTCCGGGCAGAGGCTCTGCTGCAGGTTCTCTGATCGCCTATTGTTTGAGGATAACGGACGTTGACCCGATTCAATACGAACTGCTTTTCGAGCGTTTCCTTAATCCCGAAAGGGTTTCGATGCCCGATATAGATATAGATTTTTGCGTGCGCGGGCGGGCTGCGGTCATCGAACACGTCGCAGAGTTATACGGGCGCGAATCTGTCTGTCAGATTATTACTTTCGGGACGATGGCGTCCAAAGCCGCGATAAAAGACGTAGGGCGCGCCTTAAACATTCAATACGGGGAGGTCGAAAAGATTGCGAAACTGATTCCTCCGCCGGTGCGCGGCAGAAACGTTCACATCGCACAGGCTTTGGAACAAGTTCCCGAACTCCGTCAGATGTGTGAGCAAAATCCGCAGGTCGCAGAAGTGATTGACCTCGCGCAGAGACTCGAAGGATGCGCGCGTCACGCCTCGGTTCACGCGGCGGGAGTCGTGATTTCGCCATCCAGACTCGATGATTTAGTTCCAATTGCGATGTCGTCGAAAAACGAATTGACGACACAGTACGCGATGTCGGACTTGGAGAAAACCGGGATGTTGAAAATGGATTTTCTCGCCTTAACGACTCTGACCATAATAAGCGATTGCTTAATAAGCATAAAGCAAAAGCTTAATCATGATATTGATTTTGCGACCATCCCTTTGGACGACGAAGCGGCGATGCAGTTGTTCGCCGACGGGCGAACGGAAGCGATATTCCAATTTGAATCTTCGGGGATGCAGGAAATTTGCCGCCGCTTAAAACCGAAAGGCATTGAAGACCTCGCGGCGTTAAATGCTTTGTACCGTCCGGGTCCGCTCGATGGCGGCATGGTGGACGACTTTATACAAAGGCATCACGGCACAAAGTCGGCGCGCTATATTCTGCCGGAAATGAAGGATATTCTCGCCAACACGCACGGCATCATCGTCTATCAGGAGCAGATAATGCAGTTGGCGCAGAAATTAGCCGGGTTCACGCTTGCCGAAGCCGACTTGATGCGAAGGGCGATGGGCAAGAAAAACCGTGAAGAGATGGCGCGCCAGCAAGAGAAGTTTATCGAAGGTGCGACGCAGCGTAATATCAAATTGGAAAAAGCGGAGCAGACTTTCAATTTGATGGCGCAGTTTGCCGACTACGGCTTTAATCGCAGTCACAGCGTGGCTTACGCTTACCTCGCTTTTCAGACCGCATATCTCAAGGCACACTACCCCGAACACTTTTACGCCGCCGTTCTGACGAACGAAATTGACGATACGAGTAAAATCTTAAAGTACACAAAAGAACTTCGCGCGCGCGGGATAGCGTTATTGCCGCCCGACGTGAATTCTAGTGATTTGGGTTTCACGCCGGAAAAGGGGGCGATACGATTCGGTTTGGCGGCGATTAAGGGTGTCGGGCAGGCGAGTGTCGAAGCGATTTTGGAAGCCCGGCATGATACGTTTTTCAGTTCACCGTTCGATTTCGCGGAGCGCGTAGATGAAAAGGCTTTGAATAAGCGCGTACTCGAAAGTCTGGTTAAAAGCGGTTCATTTGACACCCTCAGACCGAAAGAGTGTCGTCTTCATGTATGGCGTGCTTCGCTGGTACAGATGACGGAATCCATTGCCGCCTACGGGCAGCGGTTTAAGCGTTCGGCATCATGCGGGCAGAGCGACCTTTTCGGCGGCGTCGCGCAGGAAAACGATACCGCATCATTGACGGTGGCGATGACGGATGAGTGGTCGCATCTCAATCTATTGTTGGCGGAAAAGGAAGCTTTGGGTTTTTACATCACAGGGCATCCACTGGAAAACTACTCGGCGGTTATCGCGGAGATCGGATGTTGTGAAGATTTACAGGCAGTCCCGGATGAAGAAGGCAAAGTCGTGACCTTGGCGGGCATCATCAGTCAGTCACAGGTGCGCGTCACTAAAAAAGGCGATAAGTTTGCGATTATGTCTTTGGAAGACCACACGGGCAATCTCAAATGCTTAGTATGGTCTAACGTGTACGGCAGACATCAAGGTTTGTGCGTAGAGGGTGAAGCGGTTCTGGTTTCCGGCAGGTTTGAAAGTCAGGACGGCGGTGAGCGGTCGTTCGTCGTGGACGGTCTGATTAAACTTGACGAGGCACTGGCGAGACGGGCTAAATCCGTGCTGGTGCAGCTTCCGAAAACTGATATAGCGGAAATGATTGAGCCTTTGTTTTCGACCTTAAATGCACATCAAGGTGAGTGTCAGGTAGTATTCGAGGTCAATTTAGAACCCGATGTCGTCGTCTCAATTAAATTGAGCCCTTCGCTGGGTGTCGAAGGTCGTCCGGGACTAAAAGACCGTTTGGTGAATCAGGGTTGTCAAGTCAGATGGATGGTCTCTTCATAAAGCGAGAATAGATGACTGAAACGATGAACACTGAAATCAGTCCGATTGAGCGCGTCGCACTCGCGCGTCACCCGCAGCGTCCGTACACGTTGGACATTATCAAGAACTTATTTGAGGATTTCGTTGAACTGCACGGCGACCGGCGCTATGCCGATGACCCCGCACTGGTCGGCGGGACGGCGACTTATCATGGTCTGCCCGTAGTGGTTATAGGTCATCAGAAAGGGCGCGATGTGAACGAACGCCGTTACCGAAATTTCGGGATGCCGAAACCGGAAGGTTATCGCAAAGCTTTGCGTTTGATGATGATGGCGGACAAATTCAATCGCCCGGTGATTACGTTTATAGATACGCCGGGTGCGTATCCGGGCGTGGATGCCGAAGAACGGGGGCAGGCGGAAGCGATTGCTTATAACCTGCGCGAAATATCAAAAATCAAAACTCCTCTGGTAACTTGCGTTGTGGGTGAAGGCGGTTCGGGAGGGGCTTTAGCAATAGGAATTTGTGACGGTTTGTTGATGCTCGAAAACGCCGTGTATTCGGTTATCTCGCCGGAAGGCTGCGCGGCTATCTTGTGGAAGTCTCCGACTCAATCCGCTCTCGCTGCCAGTCGTTTGAAGCTCACGGCTTTTGACCTTAAACATTTGGGAGTCGTTGATGTGATTATCGGTGAATCGTCCGAAAACAAGGTAGATGATTCCGAAATATATAAAGCGATAGGTAAGCAAGTTCACGCTATGCTGCTGTCATCACTGGGTTTAACCGACGCAGAGAGGCGTATTATAAGATTTCAGCGGATGCGACGTTTAGGCGTTTGGTCGCAGAGCGGAATTTAAGACTACACATTAAACGTCGGCACTAAGACTCTTCTAGTTTTACTGTAATCAAGCAGCTTTCGAGTATTTGGGTCGGCTCAAAATCGGCAAAAATATGCTGGTAACTTTGAGAATCAATAATTTCGCATTGATTGAATCGCTTGAAATTGCATTCGGCAAAAATTTGAATGTACTGACAGGGGAAACAGGAGCCGGTAAGTCAATCATCATTGACGCGATTAACTTGCTGTTGGGAGAGCGAAGCAGCACGGAAACGATTAGAAGCGGGGCGCATCGTGCCGCTGTCGAGGGTACGTTTAGAGTCAACCATGAAGTAATAGATAAAGTTCAAGGTTTGGGTGAAGTCGAACTTGATAACGGGCATGAAATCGAAATCAATGTGCGGCGGGAAGTGCAACACAACGGGCGCAGTCGGGTCTTGATAAATGATCAGGTGACGACGGCGGCAGTGTTGAAGAATTTAGCTCCTTATCTGGTACAGATTCACGGGCAGGGCGAGCAGCAAGGGTTGCTTTTGAGAAGCGTACAACTGGATATTGTTGACGAATTCGCAAACACACGCGCGTTGCGGCAACGGGTTGGAACTATTTATGCAAAATGGAAAGGTACGACTGCAAGGTTGGAGCAGGCATTCGTGCGTTCCGCCGAGTTACGCCGACAAAGAGAGTTTTTGGAATTTCAGTTGCGCGAAATCGAAGCCCTTGATTTACGCCCGAACGAAGATGAAGAACTGACGGCGGAACGCAATCTTTTATCGCAGGCTGAGAAGATCATCGAGTTGAGTGCGACCGCGTATAGTGAATTGTACGAAGCCGACGACAGTGTATTGACCAGCATCGCGGTCATCGGGCGCAAACTTCAAGAACTCAATTCTCTCGGTGCGTTGAACGATGAGAGTCTCGCAACTTTGGAGACGGCGATTATCGGTATGACTGAAGTTGCTGACGGTTTGCGTCGCTTTACGGTTGATTTTGATTATTCCACCGAGCGTTTGGCTGAAGTCGAAATGCGTTTGGCGCAAATCGAGCGGCTGAAACGTAAATACGGTGCTTCGCTGACGGAGGTCGAGCATCAACGCAGGGAACTGGTGCGGCAATTAGGCGAGGCGGACGAGATTGATGCGCTCATAGCTCTTTTGCAAGCGGAGGTGACGCTAATCGAAAGCGATTACTTGGCGACGGCGACGGCACTCAGCGGGCAACGTCTGGCGGCAACCGGCGAGTTCGAGCGATTGGTCGAGATAGAATTGAAATCGTTGAAAATGAAACAACCGACTTTCAGCATTCAATTAAATAACCGCCAAGAGGTTGACGAAACAGGGGGACAAAAGCCCATTGAAAAATCCTTTTGGTCGGCGAGTGGCATTGACCGCGTGGAATTTTTCTTCTCCGCGAATCAAGGCGAGAAGGCGCGCCCTTTGGCGCACGTCGCGTCAGGCGGAGAGTTATCCCGATTGATGTTGACGCTTCGTACTCTGTGCAGTCGTGGGAGTGTACGGGGCGAGAATCTGAGAACGCCGACGCTGATTTTCGATGAAATTGATATTGGCGTGAGCGGGCAGGTGGCGCAAACCGTCGGGCGCAAAATGAGAGACTTGAGCCATACACAACAAACTATTTGCGTGACACATCAACCGCAGATTGCGCGCTATGCGACGCACCATTTTCACGTTGACAAGGAATTCGTGGCGGGCAGAACACAGACCTCCGTGAGGCTCTTAAATTCAGAGGAGCGAATCGCGGAACTGGCGCAGTTGATTGGCGGCACGAAAGAAGCGGGTTCGGTAAAAGAAGCGGCGCGCTGGTTGATTCACGAATCCGATAACGTAGAAGCATCGAATAACAAGACTTAGGTTCTTGCGATGTTCAAATATAGGAGTTAGCCCCTAAAACTACATTTGGAGAGTTACATGTCAAATCCCATTGCCATCGCCACACAAATATCCATCCGAGAGGCTGGCTTCGACGAGTTTTGGCTGCAAAACCAGATTTACGACAACCCTTCCTGTCTCGGTCTCGGAGATTTAGAAGCCCTAAGTAAAGAGCGTCGTCAGTTCTCTGGTGGCAGACTAGATATTCTTCTGATAAACCGAGAAGACGATGCAATGTACGAGGTTGAGGTGATGCTCGGAGAAACAGACGAAACACATATCGTCCGCACTATCGAGTATTGGGACAATGAAAAACGGCGGTGGCCTCAACGTCAGCATTACGCGGTGCTTGTCGCGGAGAATATTAATCGGCGTTTTTTCAACGTCATTCATCTGCTCAGCAATGCAATTCCAATAATTGCAATTCAGGCATCTCTTACGAATAGCAACGGCATCAAGAGCCTATTCTTTACTACGGTGTTGGACACCTATGAAGAACTTGATGATGGAACATCCATCGAAGAGCAAATCTACGACAGGGATCACTGGAACAAAAAGGCTAAGTGGGTAGGAGAGGTTGCAGATGCTGTCCTCCCGCTCGCCGCCAAACACTTTGAGAGTCCGTCCCTTCGCTACTTGAAACAATACATTGCCATAAGCAGCGGTTCATATAATCGCATGTGGTTTCATAAGCGTTCATCACCTAAGACACTTCTTAACCTCAAAGTATCGTCCACGTTACAAGACGAAGCTATTGAACTTCTTGATTCCGCTGGCGTCGGCTACATCAAAAAACCGGAGTCCTTCCGCGTGACCGTAGACAAGAAAATTATCGAGTCAAAAGCCAGCACCTTTGACAAGATATTTGAGTTGGTAAAGAGAAGCAGTGAGGGGCGTGGGTAACAAGGCACTCCAGTCGCCGTCTCGCCGTAGCGAAGCGAAAGCAAGACGGCGACTGAGCTTGGTGTTACGACGCCTGAGCAATTTCGGAGCGATTGAGAAAAGTTTTGAGAGTTGATAAGGTGCAGTTGAATTTGAGCTAATGGATGTGTGTTTCTTGAAGCACAACGGGGCGGCGGAGATAAGTGTTTTAAGGGCTACGGAGTGAGAACATAGAGCAATGCCTGAGAAAAATAAATCTGTCTATATAGAGACTCTGGGTTGCCAGATGAACGTCGCGGATAGTGAGCGTGCGGCGGGCGTGATGCGTGCGGCAGCATTCGATTTAGTGAAATCGGCGGATGAAGCCGATGTCGTGATTCTCAATACGTGTTCGGTGCGGGCGCGGGCGGAAGCGAAAGTTTTCGACCGTATAGGCGAGATACGGCACGCGCGGCAGGGCGTTCAGCCGCTAATCGGAGTGATGGGTTGCGTCGCGCAACTCGAAGGTGAAGCTTTATTCAAAAAGCGCAACGCGATTGGATTCGTTGCCGGGACACGGGCGACAGACCGTTTGCCGGAATTAGTCAACCGCGCGCTGAGGGGTGAAACTCAGGTTATAGATTCGGGGGAGAGACTACCCTTTGAAAAGTGGGATGTCGGTTCCGAGCATCGCAGCAGCGGCAAAATCGCGTTTGTGCCGATTATAGAAGGCTGCAATAAATTTTGTTCTTACTGTATTGTGCCGTATTCGCGCGGGCGTGAAAAAAGCCGTCCGGCGAAGGAAATCATCGCTGAAATAGACCGGCTAAAAGCACAGGGCTACGAAGAAGTTTATCTTATCGGTCAGAACGTCAACAGTTACAGACCTCTGGTGAGTGACGGTTTGGAAGATGTAGTCGGAGCGACGCCGTTTGTGAAGTTGTTGAGGGCGGTGGCGCGAACAGACATGCGCCGCATCAAGTTCACAACTTCATTCCCGCGCGATTTCCACAAGGACATCGTGGCGGCACTTGATGAGCATGAAAATCTGTGTAATTGGGTGCATCTGCCGGTGCAATCAGGCAGTGACCACGTATTGCGGGCTATGCGTAGAGGTTATAAGGTTGCCGATTACATGGAGCGCGTAGAAGCGGTAAAAGCGGCGCAACGTGAGAGAATCGCTCTCACCAGCGACATTATCGTAGGCTATCCCGGCGAGACCGCTGAAGACTTCCGGCAAACATTAAGCTTAGTCGAGCAGTGTCAATATGATGGGCTTTACATCTTCAAGTATTCCGAGAGGAACGGGACACCCGCAGCTGAACAATTTGATGATGTTTCTAAAGAAGAAAAAGCAGCGCGGTTCATACAATTGCAAGAACTTCAACGCCGCATTCAGACGAAAATTTATCGCTCTTACATAAATACTACTGTTGAAGTTTTAGTTGAGCGGGTGAGTGTGCGCCGCGCGGATGATGTAACGGGTCACACGACATGCAACAAAATCATCAACTTTAATTCTGAATCTAACGATGTCGCGGCTTTGCTTGGGAAAGTGATTCCGGTCACGGTTACGGAAGCGAAACCCAACAGCTTGTACGGGCGCATTGCGAACTAGGTTCTGTTGACATAAGAACAGAATTGATAAGTTGCCACTAGCTTTAGCTAGTGGATGAAGGAAAACAAATAAAGGCTTTAGCCGAATATATTTTTTCAATTATTCCGTGACGGAAGCCTAAAGATTTGGCTAAAGCCGCAAGGAAGATGATTTTCATCAGAAGTTCGGCTAAAGCCGACTGATTTCTTCAAACTTGTCCACTAGCTAAAGCTAGTGGCAATTGAAAAACAATTTCTTATGTCAACAGAACCTAACGCAACGGCTCAAATTCAATATTGTGATTGAGCATAGCAAGTTACTTCCGGGAAGTTGACGTAGAAGATTAGAAAAGCGTGAGCCAAGTTTTTGAAGAATAGGATTGTGTGAAATGCAGATTGAGGTAAAAATCAGAGGTTTGATGGTTGACCCTTCAAACGGTACGCCGGTGGTGATTCTCAAGGACTTACACAGCGAAATGATGCTGCCGATTTGGGTCGGTACATATGAGGCTAACGCGATTGCGCTGGAGATTGAAAAAACAGCGGCGCAGAGACCCTTGACGCATGATTTGATGCGTAACTTTTTGATTGCGAACGGGGCGCATGTCACGCGAGTCGTAATTTCAGAGTTGCGCGACAGCACTTTTTTCGCCGTGATTCAGATTACGAATCACGCGGGGGAAGCGTCGTTTCTGGATGCGCGCCCGTCGGATGCCATTGCTCTGGCGATGCGATTCGACTGCCCGATTATGGTTGAGGAAGAGGTAATGCGAACAGCCCGCGTGAACGAAGCGAAAACGGATGACGAAGATGAGGATGCGGCGTTACCGGATGTGGATGATGAAGACTGGCCCGATGTCATAGGGGACGGTGGGGATATGACTATGTAACGCTGTGGCTGAAACGGAAATCGCTAAACCGTTAAGCCAGTGTGGAAAAAGTTTGATAAGTATTATAAAAATGCTAGATGAATAACGAATCCCTCGCCGAGCGGCGAAATCCAAGCATTATCGCAATCACCAATCAAAAAGGCGGCGTGGGCAAAACCACGACCGCGATAAATCTCGCGGCGGCGGTTGCTCATCGCGGGCGGCGCGTGCTGTTGTTGGACATGGATCCGCAAGCCAACACGTCAATCTCGTTTATTGAGCCGCAAACGATGCGGGCTTCCATGTTCGAGATGATGTTGGAAGGGGAGTGTCCGTGTGAGGATTACATACATGACACTGCGATTGAAAATTTACACTTGATACCGTCGCGCATTAGTCTGGCAAAGTTGGAAGCGAAGTTGACAGGCGATTTCGACGCTCCCTTTCGTTTGCGCGACCGTCTGGAAACTCTCAATGGTAAGTACGATCTGATTTTTATTGACACTCCGCCGACACTGGGATTGATCACGGTCAATGCGCTGGTGGCGGCGACGCATGTTTTGATTCCGATACAATCATCGTATTTTGCATTGGAAGGGACGGATGATTTGCTGGAAACGATTGAAAAAGTTAAGTCGCGCCCGAACCCCGATCTACAATTACTGGGTGTGGTAGTGACCTTGCACGACAAGCGGACGACGCTGGCACGCGAAGTCTACCAGCAAATTCGCGGAGTTTTCGGTGCTAAGCTGTTCGATACGGTAATCACCAAGAGCGTTAGATTAGAGGAAGCTCCGGCTTATCGTGAATCGATTTTTACGTTTGCTCCTCAATCCTCTGGAGCGCAAGAGTACGCCAAACTTTGTGACGAGGTGATGAGCCGTGTCTAAGAGAGGACTGCCGACCAACCGCCAAATGCGACACGACGCGCACTACATAGACGAACTCGTAGGGACACGTTCGACCGCCATAGGGCGTCTGATACCGATCACGGCGATTGAACCCAACCCTTTGCAACCGCGCGTGGAAATCGGCGAATTAGATGAACTTATCGCTTCGATTTCCGATAAAGGCGTGCTTGAGCCGTTGCTGGTTCAGCCGCGCGGAAACAGCCAGTGGCTGATTATCGCGGGCGAACGAAGGTGGCGCGCGGCGACGGCGGCGGGTTTGCAAGAAGTTCCGTGCATCGAACTTGATGTTGATGACGGTACGGTTGCGGAAATCGCCTTGATTGAAAATTTGCAGCGCAAGGATTTGACAATCTGGGAAGAAGCCGAAGGACTGCTTTCGCTGAGCCAGCGTTTCGGTTACACGCATGAGGAGGTCGCGCGCAAAGTAGGGAAAAGCCGCAGTTCGATTACGGAGGCGATGACCATCGCATTGCTGCCGCCGGAAGTTAAAGAAAAATGTCGAAACGCGAAGGTATATGCAAAATCAACTTTGCTTCAAATCGCACGTCAACCGAACGATGAAGAAATGGCTAAAATCGTTGAGTTGATAACACGCCAGTCGCTGACCCGCGACGGCGCGCGCGCCGCACGGCGCGCGCTAAACGGCGAACCGGAGAAGGCACGACCAAGAATGAAAACTTATAAGTACAAGGTTTTAGGTGCCGTAAAAGTCCAGATTGAAGCCCAAGCGGAATTGTCCAGCGCGGAAATCTTAGCTGCTCTCGAACATGCCAAGCAGCAAGTATTGGAAACAGCCAGCGACGAGTCCGATAACGTATAGCCCTTATCCATCCTTGAACTGATTTGATAATAAAGGTTCGCTAAACAGTCGAATGGTTTAGGTTTAGGTCTTACGGCGGGTTGCTTGTTTTTGAAGTGACTTTGCCCACTTTTCGAGTGTCGGCTGTAAAGGTTTGAATATCTTGGCGCGAAAGCTGTGCTGATTTTCATTCCAAGCCTTCAAACGCTCTTCCGTATAGCGACGCACAGATGGTTCAATTTGGGTGCGTTTGACGGAATGGCGCATCGTTAAATAGTAGTGTTGACCGATTAGTGAATAAATAGTTGCCGCTAGATTGTTATAAAAAGAGAGGCGCGCGAAAAGGCGTTTAGAAAGCGACTGTCCGGTCGGCAGTAAAACTTTAGTCGCAATTTCGATTGAAGCGGGTTGTGTACCTTGACGGGGAACATAGAGACCCGGAAGCGTGGCGGCTTGCTGGCGTAGTTTCGGATTGTCTATAAAATCAACGATTTTCAGGCGTTGTATGCCGCGCAAGTGGTCTGACGGGATGACGGCGAGAATCTTGTTCAATCTTGCGACGGTATGACGCGGAAGTTTGGAAGCGGTATGTGTTTCTATTTTCATGAATTGTTTCGGGTTACTGTATAAAGAAATTTTGTGATATGCAAGATTATCTAACACGCTACTTATCATACCTTCAAGTCGAAAAGGGATTAAGTCCTAATTCGATTGCGGCGTATTCCAATGACCTTTCGCAACTCAAGGCATTTGCCGTCGAACATGGTAAAACAATCGAGTTAATGGAAAGAGAAGACATTACTGCATGGTTAAGAGATATACAACAGCGTAGTCGTTCGCCGCGTTCGGTGGCGAGAGCAGTCACGGCATTAAGGGGATTTTACAAGTTTTTAATGCTTGACGGACTACTTGATATTGACCCGACCGAATCAATCGTCTCTCCGCAATTCACCAATTCGCTGCCGAAGTATTTAAGTTCCGAGCAGCTTGAACGTATTTTGGCGTTACCGGATTGCAGTACAAACAAAGGTTTGACGGATCGCGCGATGCTCGAATTGCTATACGCGACGGGTCTCAGGGTGTCGGAATTGATAAAGCTTCGCGTAGGGGATTTGGACTTGAACAGAGGTGTTTTGACGTGTACGGGAAAAGGCAGCAAGCAGCGACAAATACCGCTTGGAAGAAGTGCCTTACACTGGCTCGAACTGGTGATTGAGCAGCAAGATAAACAGCGAGACGGCAAATCCCAAGCATGGTTATTTGTACGGCAAGGTAAGCCGTTTACACGCCAATATGTATGGCAGATGCTAAAGAAAATCGGAATCGCTGAAGGCATAGACGATGTTAGCCCGCACTACCTGCGGCACACGTTTGCGACACACTTGTTAAATGGCGGGGCGGACACGCGGGCGGTTCAAGTACTGCTTGGTCACGCCAATTTGGAGACTACGCAACTTTACACACACGTCACTAATGATCGCTTAAAGTCGGCTTACAAAAAGTTTCACCCACGCGCCAAAAGTTAAATAACCCTTGAGTCCGATAATGAAGCTTATGTCGGCGATGTTCCCGATGTTTAGTAGTGATGCTTCTCAAACACTCTGAATTCGGATTGTTTGACAGACGTTGAGGCTCTTGCTACTGTACGCGGTCTTTTGCATTTAGCGCGGCGCGAGTAGTTTTCGTGTCATCATGAATACTTTTGAGAGGGAGTGACTTAATACAATAGTGCATAATAATTCCGATTTTCTATTTACTTCAGAGTCCGTGACTGAGGGACATCCTGATAAAATAGCCGACCAAATTTCCGACGCCATACTGGACGATGTTCTGCGGCAAGACGCAGACGGTCGCGTCGCGTGTGAAACTCTCGTCACTACCGGCTTAGTGGTAATAGCCGGGGAAATCACTACCACGGCAACGGTTGATTTCCAAAAAGTGGTACGTGAAACGATTAAGAATATAGGTTATACACGCGCCAAATACGGATTCGATTGCGAAACATGTGCGGTCTTAAACGCCGTCGGCAAACAATCCCCCGACATCGCTTTGGGAGTTGATACGGGCGGTGCGGGCGATCAAGGCTTGATGTTCGGCTTTGCGTGTAATGAAACAGCTGAATTGATGCCCTTGCCGATTCAACTCGCCCACCACGTCACGCACAAACTCGCGGCGACACGCAAAAGCGGCGAACTGCCCTACTTGCGCCCCGACGGGAAATCACAAATTACGGTTGAATACCGCGACGGCAAACCCGCGCGCATTGCCGCCGTGGTCGTTTCTTCGCAACATGACCCGAACATTACGCACGAGCAGATTCACGACGAAATCATCGCCAAAGTCGTGCGTCCAAGTATTCCTCAGGAATTACTGGATGCCGAAACCAAGTTCCATATTAACCCTACAGGACGTTTCGTCACGGGTGGTCCGCATGGTGATGCAGGACTCACCGGACGCAAAATTATAGTGGATACATATGGCGGCTACGCTCCGCATGGCGGCGGCGCGTTTTCCGGTAAAGACCCGACTAAGGTTGACCGCTCGGCGGCATATATGGCGCGCTATATCGCCAAAAACATCGTTGCCGCCGGACTCGCACGTAAGTGTCTGGTTCAACTCGCATATGCGATTGGCGTCGCCGACCCTGTTTCGATTCTCGTTGATACGGCTGGAACATCGTCTGTGTCGGAAAAAATCTTGGCAGACATGGTGCGTAAGAATTTTCGCTTGACACCGAACGGTATTATCGAAGAATTGAATTTGCGCGCCCCGATTTACCTTAAAACCGCCGCCTATGGTCATTTCGGGCGGGCGGGTGCGAGTTTTACTTGGGAACAAACGGATCGTGCGGAAACATTACGAAACTCCGTTTAGTTTTTTACGGTCTCATTTTAGTTCCAAAAAGAATAAAGAATGTTTCAATATTTAATGTTCGAGATAACGAGAGGATAATTTACTTGATATGAGTGCTGTTAGCGAAAGTCAGAAGTTCGATATTGCCGATATAAACTTGGCGCAGAAAGGTCATGCACGCATTGAGTGGGCTGAGCGCGAAATGCCTGTGCTGCGTTTGATTCGTGAACGGTTCGCCACCGAAAAACCGCTTGACGGCGTGCGTCTGGTCGCGTGCGCGCATGTCACTACGGAAACCGCCAACCTCGTTCGCGCCTTACAAGCGGCAGGTGCCGAAACGGTTCTTATCGCGTCCAACCCGCTTTCGACGCAAGACGACGTAGCGGCGTCGCTGGTCGCGGATTACGGGGTTTCCGTCTATGCGATTAAAGGCGAATCAACCGATACATATAACCGCCATGTCCGCACGGCACTCGATTCCAAACCCAATCTCATTATTGATGACGGCTCGGATGTCGTGGCGACCGTGCTTAAAGAGCGTCAGCACCAGATCGCGGACTTAATCGGCAGCACGGAAGAAACGACCACAGGGATCGTTCGTCTGCGCGCGATGGAGAGTGCGGGAGTTCTGAAGTTCCCTGCCATTGCGGTTAATGACGCGCAAACCAAACACTTTTTCGATAACCGCTACGGCACAGGTCAATCAACAATTGACGGGATTATACGGGCGACCAATATACTTCTCGCGGGACGTAACTTTGTGGTCGTCGGCTATGGATGGTGCGGAAAAGGCATCGCTCTCCGCGCGCGCGGCATGGGAGCGAATGTTATCGTCGCGGAAATCGACCCGGTTAAAGCGATTGAAGCCGTGATGGACGGTTTTCGTGTGATGCCGATGAATGAAGCCGCGAAAATCGGCGACGTGTTTGTGACTGTGACCGGCAACCGCCACGTTATTGACGCTCATCACTTCGCCTCTATGAAAGATTCGGCGATAGTCTGTAACAGCGGTCACTTCGATTTGGAAATCAACCTTGATTCGTTGCGGGAGATTTCAGGTGAACCGTCGAATGTTCGCCCGTTCGTTCAAGAATACAAAGTCAAAAACACGGGATCACGCATCATCGTTCTTGGTGAAGGACGCTTGATCAATTTGGCGGCGGCAGAGGGTCATCCGGCGAGTGTAATGGATATGAGTTTCGCCAACCAAGCTCTGTCTGCTGAATACTTGGTTAAAAATAAGGGTAAGCTAACCGCCGGTGTTCATCTTCTGCCCAAAGAGGTAGATCAGGAAATCGCACACCTGAAATTGCACTCGCTCGGCATACAAATTGACCACTTAACCAGCGAACAACTCGAATACATGACGAGTTGGGAAACCGGAACCTAAAGCCTCTCTCCTTAACATCACCAACCACAAAGCATCACCAATCAGAAGGGCTGAATACACAATGTATTCAGCCCTTCTGTAGTCTCAATATGTCACGTTTTCTGGCGCGACAAAAAATAGACACCGGATGCCCCACATAGCACCAACGGCGTCCACGCCGCTGCCGGAGTGGGAAGCCACCCGTAGTTCCCCAGCAACGCGAAGCCTTCGAGCGCAAGAAAAAACAGTGTCCCGACGACTAACGCGACGGATAGCGCGATTAAGGAACCGTAACGACCACACGCTAGTGCCAGTGCAGTTGCGAGAACCACCAAAACCAACGGCTCAAACACTTTACTATAGCGACGAAAGTAGGCGAGTTTGAGTGATCTATGTTTTTCCTGATCAACCTTACCCTGCGGCAACCGCGTGAGCATAGACTTCAACTGTGAGGTTCTTAAATGCGGTTGCTTAATAAGCGTTTGCTTAAATATATCTGTCATTACCGGAATAACAAGTCCGTCGCATGTTGAAAGCGTCACGCGACCATTATTAACCGCATATTCGGAGCATTGAGTCAGGCGCAACCTCGATTCATCAATCCAATTAACCTGCGGTGTCGTCGAAATTTTCGATAAATGAATGCCTTGCGAATCGAAATCATAAATAATTGCGTTATTGATGTTGTTCTCTCCGGCGTGATAAGCAAATAAACGACGCGCCGTGTTGTCAGCGACCCACTGAATACCTTGTTCATTGGTTACCGCCCGCGAAGACGTTCCGCTTTTCATGCGGTCACGCAAATCGTCTTGTCGTATGTTGGCTTGCGCCAGCACATTTTCCTGCATCCACCACAATCCACCGCCGACCATTGCGGCAAGCAACACTCCGGGTAAAGCTAAACGATAGGTACTCTGCCCCGCGGCAAGCCACGCGACGACTTCATTGTTTTGTGTCAAGCGGCTGTATCCCACCAAAGCCGCGATAAATATCGCGGCGGGAGACAGTGCCGTTAATAAAAACGGCTGTAAATACCAGAAGTAGAGCAAAACCACTCGGTAACTTACACCGTTCATGGCGACGAAACGCCACACGTCAAAGAGCGTGAAAACTATGAACAGGCTTACCAAACAGAGCAAACAGAAACAAAAGTTTTTCCCCACCAACCTTAATATGCGGCTATCGAGCAGTCTGGACGAACGGAAATAGTGTGGAAAAATTAAACTTCCCGATTTGATGTTCCGTGCCTGACTGATATGCGATTCAGAATAATTGCTCTGTTTTGAAAAATTAAAAGCAACAAACGGTATAGCGCGCGATATTGCCAAGCGCAGCCCCGCAAGTCCGGTCACGCAGAATGTCGCCAGCCACATCGCAAACTCCGGTTCTAATACACCGCTTCGCGCTAATTGCTCCCCGCCGATGGTCAGAAGGTAGTACAGAAAAATAATCGCCAGTGCGACCAATCCTCCGTAACCTCTGCCGCCGCGTTTGAATTTGACGGCTAAGGCACTACCCAACAGTGCGAAACAGAGCGGCGCAAAACATAAAGCCAGACGGCGATGCAAGGCGATACGGGCGTTTACTCTTTCGTCCGCCTTAGCCGCGTTCACGCCGCGCGCGTACAATTCGTCCAACGAGAGTTCTTCAAGTTCCGTTTCGCGCTTCTCGACGGCTTTTCGCAAACCGTTTAGGCTCACGTCCAATCTGACTCTTAGTTGGGCTAAACGCTCAACTACTACTTCATCTTCGGTAGCGGCGTTATTGATTTTAGCGACACCCGCCGCCTCCGTAACCTTCGCATCCGGTCTCGGATTTTTAACCGGAAGTGTCACCACTTGAGCATCTTTAAGCACCAGTTCGGCTGCTCTGCCTGAAATATTTGATTTATCAATTCTTCCACTTTGGGCGGTTATCAGACGAACACCGGCTGCTCCGTTTTGCTCGTGTATGAAAACCTTTTTCCATTCACCACGTTCGCGGTCGCTATCTCCGACGTGCAAAATTTTACCCGGCACAGATGTTTCAAATGTTCCCGGCTCAAGCGGCGACTCGAATTTCTGTTGAATAACCTGTAACACCAACGCCCGCAAACTTCGCGCGGCTTGCGGTGCCGCAATTAGCCCCGTATAAACCGAACCTGCCGTCGCTAACAGAGCGACCGACAGCATCGTCCCGATTAGTTTTGTTTCCGACACTCCCGTCGCACGCCAAACCACCAACTCACTGTTGGCGTTCAAACGTCCGAACCCGACCATAATGCCTATCAGCACTGCAACCGGAATCGTCAGTAATAAAATACCCGGCAGCAATACCCATAACAGTTTGACGCTCACGCCGAGTGGCACGCTCGTTCCTTCCAGCACTTCCGCGAAACGTGTTCCCTGTTGCGCGACCAATAAGCCCGTCAACAACAAACCTGTTAGCACCATGTATGGAACTGTGGCTTTTATCGCGTACCGCTCGATTAAACGGGTATTCATCGCAAGTTCCCTACGCTGTAATTTGGAGCAGTGTGATTTGAATCAAGTGATGCCCGCACGAACTAAAAGATTTCGCTATGTTTAGCGCGTCTGTAAGGTTTCCAACGCGCGTGGCAGACGCTCCAAAGCTTTGTGCGTCAAACGCTTGAGCAAAGCGTTCAACTCTTCGCGTGACTTCTCGTAGTCTGAAGTTTGCGCGTAAGTGCGCGGCGCGACGCGCTGTATCAACTGAATCTGTTCACGCACCTCGGCGGAGATTTTCATGTCGCTTGCCTGCCCGCAATCGGTGCCGCGAATTTGCGTATCTATCCCTAACAATGCCGCCTCACCTTTTATAAATTGCCTGTGGCACTGCGCGCAAACGCTCATATCGGGCAGCACACCGCTCAAGCGCAACGTCCATGTCTCGAAGTAACTCGCAATCGCCGCTTTCCCGACACCTTGCTCACCGAGAGCTTCCATGCACGCGACCATCATCCGAAACATCAAAACATTTTTTTCGTGCGGTGGCATAAACTCCAGCACCAACGCGCTTATATAGGCTAAGGTCGCGGAGGCTTCCGCATCCGTTGCCAGCGCGAAAGACGAACGCTCGATTTCAACTCCTTTGAGCGATACCAGTTCGCGCCCTTCCTTCTCGAAATATGCGATTCTCACTAACGTCCAAGGCTCTAATCCGGCTCCGTAACGACTCTTTAAGCGTCTCGCTCCGCGCGCTACACCGCGCACCGTTCCGCTCGTTTCCGTAAAACAGACCACGACCTTATCGGCTTCCGCCAGATTATATGTGCGTAAAATTATCGCTCGTGTTTCGACCGATGGCATGTAAAACTTCTGCTTTTCGCGGCTTCTAAGTTTTCGCGGTTGGTGAAAACTGTGTGTGTCGTGCGATGCCTGTGTCTATAAGAAGGGAAAGAGGCGTGTGGAGAGAAACACGTTTGGTGAAAATTACGGCAGTAAAAACAGAACCCAACCCAGCACAAATGCAAACAGGGCGAACTTGGCGAAAACCTGCGCCCCGTACTTGATTTGTTCGCGCGGTGTTTCGTTTGAAATTCCGCCGAAGACGACGCCGACCAACGCCGCGAACACACAGATAACAATCAGATGTCTCACTTTTTTCTGCCCACTCCTATATCGAAAGCGTCGAATGCCACAAGGTAATTGAGCAATCCGGCGACCATCAGAAACGTGTTGCCGTACTCGAAACTGATGCGCCGCGCGTCGTCCGCTTCACCGAAGCCGACACCGCTCAACCAGCTTCCCAAGTACAAAACCCCTGTTCCCAAGTTAAATGCTCCGAATACACGCGGCAATATCCCTTCACTTCCGTTCGTAATATCCTGCAAGTTGCCGCCGAATTGTCGTCCGATGATGAACATCAAACAGACTGCACCGCCGAACAATAATCCGCGTCCCCAACGCTTCTGCGCCAGATGCCCTGCGCCCGGTATCAACCACCCCAGCGCAGCGTACAAATACGCTTGCCCGGTGTTCCCTCTTCTCACTTCAATGCTCAATATCGTTCCTCTTTCCCCATCCCGCAGTGTTTCGCCCGATCTCACTTCATCTCGAAATTTCGATGTTTTCGCCGATTGATTTATGTTCCACTGAAGCGTTGGCGCGGCAAACCTTATATCCCGCTCAAGTATTCGCGGCGCGCACTAACGTCATACCCGCCCGGTGTCACCAGCACGCGAATCTCGCGCCATTGCGTTTGTGTACTGCGCGGCGTCGGTCTGTAAGTTATCAAGTATTGTGTTCGCAATTCTTCGGCAATCTGTTGATAGACCCCTGCCAACTCCGTCTGCTCTAAAGGGAAAAACACGCGCCCGCCGCTTTTGTCCGCCAGTTGCTTTAAGTTGGCTTCCGCCTCCGCCAGTTGCGCTCTGTACATCGCAATCAATCGTTTATTGAGGTTGCCCATTAACAAGCGATTGATACGTCCACCCGTGTTCTCATCCAAAGCCCGCCGCAAACTCTCCGTCAAACTGATGGTATAAACAATCGTTTCGCTTTTCCTGATCGCGTTTAAGGCTTGGGTGAAATCAACTCTTTTGCGTTCGCTTGAATCAATCCCGTCCGTCAACAACACCACGATACGCCGCCCTTGAACTTTTTTAAGCTGCTCGTCCGCCGCCAGATAAAGCCCGTCATAAAAGGTCGTCCGCTCACCCGGATGGTAACGCCATTGCAAAGCTTTATCAATCTCTTTCGTGTCGCTTGCCGGTGTCCAATCCTGCAACAACTCCACACGGTCTGCGAACTGCATCACGGACACCTTATCTTCGGCGGTTAAACTATGCACAAATTCAGATGCCGCTTTCCTGATAAAACTCATCTGGCTATACACGCTGCCCGATGCGTCCATTAACAGCACGACGTTAATCGGCACGCGCTCTTTGTTGAAACTCGTGATTTCCTGCCGCACGCCGTTGTCGTAAATCAAGAAGTTGTCCGGTACTAAATCACGCTTCAAACGCCCGTCCGCTTCACGCACGGACACGGGCAACAAAACTTCCGTTGTCCTAATATCTATCACATCTTCATCGGACTCAATTCCCGCCGCCCCGTTTGCCGTCCCGCCCGCTTTCGCCGGTGGCGTCGCCCCCGCCTCCCCTGCACTTTTTGCCGTCCGCCC
>JBGTMR010000016.1:0-27875 GCA_041743485.1 Pyrinomonadaceae bacterium | reverse complement strand
CGCGATTGGATTCATCGTCGCGGGATGCCGCGCGTTCGTGTTGAAGTTGATGATGAAGACCCTTCATCCGTCCGTATCACACAAGACGACATGCTTGATAACGGCACATCGTGGATGATGCGTTTCGATGTTTTGATTGCTTCTTTGGACAAAGTTGATTCAATCGTTCCTGTGACAGTCGAAGCTTCGTCGCACACCATTGACATCAAACAACCCCTTTCGCAAACGTCGTTCATCTTTGCCAATCACGGCGATTACGGATACGGGCGTTTTCTGCTTGACAGGCAGAGTCAAGGATTTTTGCTTCAAAATCTCGATACGCTAAGTGATGATTTCCTACGCGCGCTCGTGTGGGGCGCGCTGTGGGATGCGGTCGTCGAAGGTGAATGCGCCCCGCTTGATTTCATTCAAACCGTGATGCGCTTTCTTGCCCGTGAACAAGACGAAATTACCGTGCAGATTGTGCTTCAGTGGACGGCGATTGCCTTCAATCGCTTTCTCGATGAAGCTGGACAACAACTTAATTCCACGCACTTGGAAACTTTCATGCGCGGTCAAATCACAAGCACCACGCCCGCTTTGCGTTTGATTTATCTGCGTGCTTTGTTGTCGGTTATGACCACAACGGATTCGCGTTCGTTTCTCAAACAACTTGTATCCACACCCAATTCAATCATCGAACTCGAATCGCGCGATTGCTTCACCGTCATCGCCGCCCTGTTCGCCCTTGATGACGAGGACGCCGCCTCACAACTCGAAGCTCAGACGGCACGTGACCAAAGCGACGATGCGAAGCGTTATGCTTTCGCCGCCCGTGCCGCACGCCGTGATGCTAAGCAAAGTTACTTCACCGCGTTTATTGAAAACCCGCCGCGCATTCCCGAAAGTTGGATTGAAGCGAGTCTCGCGGCTTTTAATTCGCCGCGCCACGCGCATCTGACGTTGCCGTTTTTGCGTTTCGCGTTGGAGCGTCTGCAGCACTTCAAACGCACAGGGAAAATCTTTTTTGTCAACAACTGGCTCGCATCTTTTATCGGCAATCAAACTTCATTTGAAGCCGTTTCCGTCATTGATGATTTTCTCCACACACACACGATTGACGTTGACCTTGAGCGCAAGATTCTCGAAGCATCGGACATATTAAGGCGAAGTTTGAAGGTGAAAGCGAAAGACGTGTAAAAGAGAAAAGCTATAAAGGCTTTACCCAAGCTGGTCGAGTTTGAGACGCGCTTGAAAAATATTTTTATTGATGCGTGCCGCCATCTCCGCGAGGGCATCGCGTCCGCGCGCAGCGTCATTATCAACGCGGATTTTCATTTGATAAAACCCGTCCTGCTTGGTTCGACGAATGCCGTATTCGACCGTGCCGAGTTGCTCACGAACGCGCGACAAACGACGCGCTAAAGTCATTTCATCTTCGGCTTCTCCACTCGTCGAAACGCACGATGAAAGAAACGCATCGTCACTTAAAAGGGCGGTCAGGCGTTCGGCGTCGCCGTCTTGGTAGGCGCAACTCGCTTCCGCCATAATCGCGTGCCGCCGCTCGCGTTCGTCCGAGTCATCGCCCGCAAAGTCGGGGTGAAACAGTTTGGCGATTGACCAGAACAGTTTCCGCACCGACGAATTTTCCTTCGGCGTTTTTAGTGAAAAGAAATCGTCTTCAACTTCATCCGCCGCTTGCGTCTCATCGGTATCGGGAGAAGCGAGTTTTTCAATCGCCGCGATTTGCCGTTCAACTTCGGCAAGTTCGGCGAGTCGTTCACCGACGATCTCAACGTACCGTTCACGGAAAAGGCGCATCTCATCTTGCAACGTCGCAAGTTCTTCGCGCCGCGCCGACAAAGTATTTTCAAGTCTTAATAGTTCGCTGATTTCGGTTTCAAAACCGGGTTGATGAAGCGTCAGGCTCGTCATAATAGAAACTGAATTTACCCTTATTTCTCGTAACTATTCAGTCGTCTTCAGACGACTTCCCCGAAGGGCATATAGACCAGTCGTTTGACGGCTGGGTTAAGCACAGTCAATAAATTTGCAAGGGCGTTTTAACGTCCTTCTCTTTTGGCTTCAGCCGTCAGAGCTAAACGGCTCAAGTCTCATACGAAAGCCCGGCGAGATACGGGCTGAGGAGATTAGTTCGCAATCGTCCCCAGCCGTCAAACGACTGGTCTAACCGCCGCTTCGCGGAAAGCCGCGTGAACGCGGCTGAGTAATTACTACAGGACTTTCTCACTTTTCGTTTTTCTTCGGGTTTTTTCTTCTCTTAATTTGAGATTTCAAATTTAAGATTTCAAATTTGAGAAAGCCCTATACTATTTTTCTTTCAAGAATTTCAACGCATCGCACGCGCCGATGAAACTAACAGACACCACACACGTCAACAAGAATCCCTCTCTCGTCTTCATCTTGATGTTGATTGTCTGGGTAAGTATCGCGCCCACGTTCGCGCAAAAAAATCGTCGTCAACAACGAACCGTAAAACCTAAAGTCAGCGAAGCGAAAGAGGCGAAAGCAGCGCGTCAGAAGGAACTCGACGCCCTCATCGTCGCCACTGAAAACTATAAAAACCAGGCGACCGAATTAGCCGCGCGTTATGAAGTTGAATTAAAGCGCGCTGAAGTTGAAGCCGCGAAACAGCGCGAACTTTTCGCGGAAGGTTTGATTTCCAAAAGCGCGCTCACCGAAACACAAAACAAAATCACAACCGCCCGCGCGCGACTCGAAGCGACGAACGCCCGCATCACGGAAGCCGATAACCTCGTCGCCGAAGCGAGCGTACCGGATGAAATCGAAACCTTGCCTGCGCCTCTCAATTCTTCCGTTCCCAATTCATCTTCCGCCGCGACAAGGTTCTTAAACGTCCGCGCCATCGCCTATTTTTACTCGCCGGGACGCGGTTCATGGACGCTACCGGAAGCCGCCCAGATTCAAAACTTCTTTCGCACACGCTTCAACCGCGCCCTTCCCATCAGCGCGTTCGGGCAGACCGCGACGCATAACCAACTCGGCTTCGCGCACTTCAACGCGATGGACGTTCCGCTTCATCCCGACAGCCCGGAAGGGCGCGCGGTCATCGAATTTCTTATCTCGCGCAACATCCCGTTTTTCGCGTTCCGTCGCGCAGTCAGCGGCTCCGCGACCGGAGCGCACATCCACATCGGCACGCGCTCGCGCCGTTTCGCCGCGCCCCGCTAAAATACAAATTAAGCTTGTGACAATTTCGTGTTCGAGTTTGTGATGTCCGCCAAAGATTCGGGATTTTCCAACGCGGAAACATCGCCGGGTGGTTCGTTCAAATAAGCCGCGCGGATGACGCGCCGCATCGTTTTGGCATTGCGCGTCTTCGGCAACGCTCCGACGAAGTGAACACTATCGGGGCGAAGCGGTTTGCCGAGCGACTCTCCGACGGCTTCACGCAAAACAGCACTCAAGTTTTCGTCGCCCGCGCTTTCAACTTTCAAAACACAGAACGCAATCATCTTCGTACCTTTCCGTTCATCCGGCACGCCGATGACGGCGGCTTCGACGACATCTTTGTGTTCGTTCAAAATAGATTCGACTTCGGCGGGTCCGACGCGCTTTCCGGCGATTTTCAATGTGTCGTCACTGCGCCCGCGTATGTACCAGTGACCGTCGGCATCGCGCTCCGCCCAATCGCCGTGAACCCAAGTATCGGGAAATCTTTGCCAGTAAGTTTCGAGGTATCGCGCCGGGTCTTTCCAGAAGCCGCGCGCCATGCCGATCCAAGGTTCGCGTATCACGAGTTCACCGACAATTTCACTAACCGCGTTGCCCGCTTCGTCAACCGTGTCGGCACTGATGCCGGGACACGCCGCCGGAAACGAACACGGCTTTTGAGTCAATACGGGACTGCCCATCAAGATGCCGCCGGAGATTTCCGTTCCGCCCGAATAATTTATTATCGGCAAACGCTGCCCGCCGACTTTTTCAAACAACCACCACCACGAAGCTTCGTCCCATGCTTCGCCCGTTGAGGCGAACATCTTTAAGTTCGATAAATCGTGACCTTTCGGCAACTCATCCCCGCACGCCGCCAAAGCCCTTATCAACGAAGGTGAAACGCCGAAGACTTCGACTTTATGTTTAGCGCAGAAATCCCACATCCGGTCAGGCTTCGGATAATCCGGCGCGCCGTCATACAAGACAATCGTTGCCCCTAAAACGCACGCCCCGTAAATCAACCACGCTCCCATCATCCAACCGATGTCCGTCACCCAACAGATGCGCGTTCCCTCTTTCACGTCACACCCGAACGCCATATCCTGTGCCGCCTTTATCGGAAAACCGCAATGCGAATGCACTATGCCTTTCGGCTTTCCTGTCGTCCCCGATGTGTACAAAATCATCAAAGGGTCTTCCGCCGCCGTCGGTTCGATGCGACTCAAAGCAGTAGTTTCATCAAATGAGTTTTTACTTTTCGCTTCATCTTCGGCGTGTAAGATTCGCTCGCCTTCTTCAATCACCTGCGTCCAAAGCAAAGTGTAGTTTGTGCCGTGAGCAATCGGGCGCGCGGTGCGCCGCGCGATGATGACGTGTCGAATCGTCGGACACTCACGCGCCGCCTGTTGCGCGACGGATTTCGCTTCAACTATCTTGCCGCGACGCGGAAAACCGTCGCACGTTATCAAGGCTTTCGCTTCCGTGTCTTGCAAACGCGCGGCAATCGCCGCCGCCCCGTAACCGGAGAAGACCGGAACGGCAATCGCACCGATGCGCCCAACGGCGAGAAGGGCGATGATTGTTTCCGGCATCATCGGCAAATGAATCCCTATGCGGTCGCCGCGCGTGATGCCGAGATGTCTTAGTCCGGCGGCGAAACTGACGACTTGCGTGTGCAGTTCACTGTAACTAAGTTCTTCTTGTCCTCCTTCTTCACCTTCCCAAATCACCGCCGCTTGGTCTGCGACCTTTGTGCCTAAATGATAATCAACGCACCGTGCCGAGATGTTGAGTCCGCCGCCGACGCACCAACGCGCCCACGCTTTGCCTTGCGACACATCGAGAATGTTTGTATAAGGCGGGTCACATTCAACGTCCAAAAAACGAAGCGTCTGTTCGGTGAACCATGCGACATCGGCAATCGAACGGCGGTGCATGTCCGCGAAGTCACGCGCTCCGCACTGTTTGATAAATTGCGTCACGCGCGCCCTTTCGATGATGTCGGGCGTTGGTTGCCACGCGATGCTTGATGAATTGTGCGCTTCCTTGTTCATACTTTGAAGATATTTATTCGTCCAAGCTTTTACGTTGAGGGTCGGCTTGTGTTTGCTTGTTATTCACTGCCGGATTTGAAATCTCAAATTTGAAATCTGCATGATGACCGACCCTGATATTATCAACTTCAATCTCTTCCTCAATCAGTTTCCACTTCTCCGTCATCCGGCACATATTTTCTATCTTTCAATTTGTCCGGCAAACACGTCATCTCATCCCGCGCCCGCGCATCATCGTGGGCGTAACGATAGCCTTTGCCGTACCCTTGCGCGCGCATCAGGTTCGTGACGGCATTTCGCAGATGAAGCGGCACGCTTTCGCGTGCCGTCTCCCGCGCGTCTTCGGCGGCGGCAAAGTAAGCCGTTTTGATGAGATTCGATTTCGGTGCGCGGGCAAGGTAAATCGTCGTTTGCGCGAGCGGATAGAGAGCTTCGGGAAGCCCTATCAGATGCGTGATGTGCGCCGCCGATGCCGCGTGCGTGACGGCGTGCGGGTCGGCGAGTCCGATGTCTTCGGAAGCCAGAATACACAAACGGCGGGCAATGAAAATCGGGTCTGCGCCGCCTTCGATAAGGCGAGCGAGCCAGTACAGCGCGGCGTTCGCATCGGAGTTTCGCACCGATTTGATTAGCGCGGATGCGAGATTGTAATGCTCCTCGCCGCCTTTATCGTAAGCGAAACGCGCCCTCCCTAAGGCGTCTTCGAGAATCTCGTTCGTTACTTCGCGCGTGCCGTCCATGCTAACCGGAGTCGCTTCAACCGCCGACTCAAGAGCCGTCAGCGCGACGCGCGCATCGCCGCCGCTGGCGTGTGCCAGACGAGCGAGCGATTCATCCGTGAGGTGCGGTTTCAGGCTGGCGATGCCTTTGACTTCATCATCAATCGCGCGCCGCAAAATAAGCGTCAGGTCTTCATCCGACAAAGGTTTCAAAGCCAGCACGCGCGAACGCGAGAGAAGCGCACCCGTGACTTCAAACGACGGGTTTTCGGTTGTCGCTCCGATAAGCTTGACCGTGCCGTCTTCGACCGCCGGAAGCAAAGCGTCCTGTTGCGATTTATTAAACCGATGAATCTCGTCAATGAAGATGATGGTGTCCTGCCCGCGACGGCGCATCTCACGCGCTTCGACGATTGCCGCGCGCACTTCCTTGACACCCGCGAACACCGCCGAAAGCAGCACGAACCGCTTCCCACTCTCAATCGCCAAAAGCCGTGCGAGCGTCGTCTTACCCGTACCGGGTGCGCCCCACAGAATCAACGACGGCAACTTTCCGCGATTAGCGAGTGTTCTTCGCAACCCGCTCTCGCTGCCGATAAGATGGTTCTGCCCGACGAAATCTTCGAGCCGTTGCGGGCGCATACGCTCGGCAAGTGGGGCGTGCGCGTCATCGCCCGAAACTTCTTCGGGTTCGTCAAACAGGGAAATCGTCATCGCTTTTGATTTGCTCGGAACAGCTTCGAGTTCAAATTCAAGACTTGCTTATTGAAGCTGAACTTTTGCGAAGAAGCCCCGCGATGTCAAGCGATGATGAAGATGTTAACGGAGTTTAGAAGTCGGTTTGCCCGGTCGGTGACGGTTAAGCGTGCGAACGAGTGGGTTGCCGCACGCCTAAATCCGATAACCGTCAAAACGCTTCGGCTTGCGCGGTAAGTCTGCCCGTGTCCCGACTGCGAAGGCGACGTTTGTTTTTAAGCAGAAGTTTATCGGCGTGGTGAACAAGAGCGGTGGCGGGGCAATCATCGGGGTGCGTCGCAATTCCGAAACTCATACCGAAAGACAAAGGCGCGCCGAGTTGTTGACCGCATTCGATAAGCTTGGCGGGCAATCTTTTTAAGATAGCGCGGGCTTCGTCACCGTCGGTTTCCGGCAGGATAATCGCAAACTCGTCGCCGCCATAGCGACACACAACGTCGGTTGTACGCAGTTCTTTTCGTAAAATTTCGGCGCACAACTTGAGCAGCTTGTCACCGCATTGATGACCGAGCGTGTCGTTAACGATTTTGAAATTGTCCAAATCTATCAACGCGACTGAAAGCGGTGCGCCATAGCGAATCGCGCGTTGCGCTTCTTGTTCGAGCCGTTCGTAGAAAGTCCGGTGATTATAAAGATTCGTCAAACCATCGGTGCGCGCGAGACGTTGCAGTTTCTTCGTCCGTTCGACCATGAAGGAATTGACCGCATAGCGCACGGCTTCATCGAGGGCGTTGCCGAGACGTTGAAAAATGCTTTTACGTTCGCCCGCGTTTATCGTCGCGTCGTTCGCCAACTGCGCGTCCAGATGTAGAAAAACGTTTTCTCGCAAACCTTGATATGTATCCATTAGCTGCCTCGGTGAGACGTGCGTGCGGGCGCGGCTTCGCCCGTCGCTTCGTGCGATACGCAAACACCAGCGTCTTGAGTTCTCGGCATCGTGTCCGGCACGACTTAGAACCTGTTCGACTAATTGCGGAACGTGGTCGGTAAGTAAAAGTTCTTGTTTCTTGCGGGCTGTTTTCGCGTGTGTAGAATTATCAAACCTTGTTTGAGCGTGCGACTTAGGTTCGTAGAGCGATGTATTTTCTTTGCGCGTTGCCACCGGCTCAAACAAAATCAAGTTGTGTTTCTTGTCACCACGTCCGGCTGTCGTCATGGCGTTCATCGCCTTCCTAAGGGATTGCAAAAACGAGTCATATCTTTCACGCGCCCGCGTTTATATGGTTTGAGTTTTGCGAGGAAGGTGCTGATTTTGATGCGAAGGAAGTCAAAAACGATTCGGGTGGTGAAGTCGTCGGCGTTAGTTTTTTGCAAAGACGGTGACCCCTCGCTGATACACCGCCTCTGCTCTGTCGAACGCTTTGTCCGGCATTCAACAAACTCGCCAAATTATCAAAGTTCGTACCCGCGATGGTGAAGATTTTAGGACAATCGAAATCTTGCTGTTCACCTGTGTTCGCGGCGGGTTTTCAAATCGTCCCGATACCCTTGCACCCTTGATGTCAGGCTCATCCCCGACACACTCAACGCCCGTGTGAGAGGCGGGAGAGAAGCGGCTTTGATGACCGCTTCTCTCGTGGGGGGGACAGACAAAGCAGTTTCGTGATGAGGATGCTGCTTGGGGGCTTGTCTTATGTTCGGGCAGTTTGTGTTTGTAAGTATTTGAGTTGTGAGCCGTCTGCCCTGTGCTTTTTGGTTTCTTCACAGACAGTGTAGAAACGTCCGTGAGTTGCCATGTTCATAGTGGAAACGGCGACCGCTAAATTACTTACAACTATTAACGCGCAATTCCTCGAAAAATAGTCTCACGAATTTTTAGTTTTTTTATTTAAGAATCGGCGGTCAACAACCAGTGACACGAAACCACACCGACAAATCCAATCATCTGAGCAACTTCGTGTCATCCGTCGTTGATTCTTAATTGGTGCTAGGCGGGAAATGCTCCGTGTCGCTCTAAAATCCGGCGGAGTAATTCGAGTTCAATCGGCTTGGTATAAACTTCATTGCAGCCCGCCGCCAATGCTTCTTCGTGAAGCCCTTGTGCGCCGTAAGCGGTGATGGCGATGATGGGACAGTTTTTCAATGCTTTTTCTTTTCGTAATTCCTTAGTGACTGCGATGCCGCCGAAACCCGGCAACCCGATGTCCATCAGAATCACCGCCGGAAGCGAAGCCAGCGCGACATCGAGAGCCTGCTGTCCGTCTTCGGCTTCGACGACGGCATAGCCGCTGCGTTCTAAAAACATCTTTATCGTAAAGCGATATTCGTCGTAATCGTCAACAATTAAAATCGTCGGTTTGCGCTGTGTGTCGTGATTCATCGTGCCTCGTCTGCTTCCTGATTCGATTCTTGATTGGTAACGCTTAGGGCGTCGCCCGCGACGGTTAGCTGCGTGTTGACTTTGAACAAATCAATGCTCAATGCCGTCAATACATCGGCAATTCCGTTGATGCGTTCGAGGAGAGTTGAGAGAGATTGCTTTACCTCGTCGGCGGACTTGCCGTCCAGCGTGTCGCGCAAATCGGCAAGGGCGACGGCGATGTCGCTCGCTTCTTCCGTCGCGTTGTCCATCACCTCTAATTCACGTTCAATCATTGTTTCGCTTCCTACCTGTTCAATCCGACGTTATGTTGTGTGAGGCATCGTTACGTTATGCCCGTCGGTTGAAGAAGGTCAAGGATGTTTGCCGCAAAAATTATTGACAACCCCCGCGTTTCAATCGTATAAGCTTTGACCTCTCGCAGGTTTCCCGCACAAGCTAAGCAGTTACTCACTGCTTCCCTTCACGCTTGAACGCGCAAGGCTTGTTCGCGTATTCAAGCATTCCGAATCAGGTCTCCAACTTCTCAAACATAAACAGAAAGGCAACCCATGCAAACACCACTCCCGGAATTAACACTTGAAACACTGGCGAGCGACCACAAGAAACTCGAAGAACAACTTGCCAAAAACAACGCCAAGCTTCGCAAGGCAGTAAAAATCGGTATTAGAATGTTAAATAAGGAAGCAGAAGTAAGCAGCGAAGATTTGAAGGATGCCCTCCAAGCCGTTGCCGACTCAATCTGTACCAGACCGCCGGGCTGCTACCCGGAGCCTACCGACTAAAGCGTTTCGTAGTGACCGCTCACTAACGCGAAATCAAGCCTTAGTCTTTTGGGAGTCACTCGCTTCAACAAGATATTGCTGAAGCGAGTGACTCCCAAAAGTATTTCAAGCGAAACATGGCTGACCACAATTTAGAAGTTTTTTATCGCCACCACATCGCTTAGCTCCGCTCCGCGCTCGCAAACCAGATTCTTACCGTCGGCTGACCAATCGTAGGAAAAAATTTGCTCGCGCTTAAAGTCGGTTATTTGTCTTGGCGCGTCGCCCGCGAGAGGTTGCAGCCAAATGTTGGATACGCCGTCGCGCACATCAATGTAAGTCAAACCGTTTCCGTCCGGTGTCCAACGCACGCGCTGGTTGGCGATGACGGGAATCGGAAGCAGACGAATCGGTTCGCCGTCTTCAAACCGGATGATGGCGAAGCCTTTGAAATTTTCATCGCGGTAATAACTGCACACGATGTATCGCCCGTCAGGTGAAACGACCGGCATCCGCGAATACTTGTCCGTCAACTGTGTTGCGCCGGATTTGCTTTCGCCGTCTAACGGAATACGCCACAAAGTCGGCTTGCCTTTAACCTGATGTTCATAAACGACCCATCTGTTATCGGGCGAAGGATACGGGTAGAAATCGCTGCCGCCGGTTGTTAATTGCCGCACGTCGCCACCGTCGGCGGCGTTCATACGAAAGATGTTGAAGCCGCCGTTGCGATTTGAAGCGAACACGATAAAACGTTTGTCGTAGGTGAACGTCGGGTGATAATTGTCGCCCGCGTTGACCGTCAACTGTTTGCGCCCAAGCCCTTTGTCGTTAAGCAAAGAGATGTTTAAGTTGTTGCCCGCCATCGCGGAAATGGCGATGGCGTCGTCGTCATGCTTCCACGCCAAGCCGTAACTCAAACCGACGCTGGTGGCGATTTGCTTCGCGCGGTTGGCATCGCCGCCGGGAGCCAGCCAGATGTTTGTGATGCGCTGGTTTTGAATTGATAGAATCGTGCGCGCGGCGGGTGAGAAGCTGACGCCTTTATAAAAATTCAGATCGCCGATTACTTTTTCCGCCGCGCCGTTCGGGTAAGCGATGCTCCAAATCTGATACGGACTGGTCGCGGTTTCGCCCGCCGTGACAAGCAAAGTATTTTCATCTCCCCATGCGACCTGCATCAACGCGAACCATTTTTTGGAAGCGAGTTGTTTGATTGTTCCGCTTAAATCAACTTCGAGCAGATACATGTTATAGCCGCCCGCCCAATCGCCTGCCGCGCAAATAACGGCTTTACCATCGGGCGTCCACGTCGCGCCTTCAGTTGAAAACTCTTCATCATTTCCACGCACGTTGAGTGTTCGCGCATTCGCGCCGTTGTTGTCAGCGACCATCAAAGCGTATTGCCCTCGCGCTTCGTCAACGCGGACAAACGCCATCTGTTTTCCGTCGGGTGAGAACGCGACCGGACTATCCACGTCTTCCATCAGCTTCGTTACCGAACCGCCGAGCATCGCCACTTGGTACAACGTGCCGCTCACGGAAGATTCCTGACGGACAAAGTATATATAGTCGCCGTCAGGTGAAAACGTCAGCCCGCGATACCTCGCTTTCATCGGCGGAACAACGATAACTTTGCTGGCAGTCGGAGTGCGCGTCAAAATCAAAGCTTGCCCGATACTCGATTGTTCGACATGGGCGACGTATTTACCGTCCGGTGAAATCGCGCTGCATACGGCGTTTCCCGTGTTCGTCAGATTGACTAGCGTAGCATTCGCCGTGCGCGTCAATGTTGGTGTTTGGCTGTTGATGAAACGATGCACCGCGAACGTCCCTGCCGCGACGCACACGATAACAAGCCCGAATATGACCCAAGCCCGTGCCGCATCAAGCCGGTTCATGAAAGCGTCCAGCCGTGTGTGTGGACGCGCGGCGACAGGGTAGGCGGCGGATGCCGCGCCGGTGAAGCGTTTGTTTATGCCGGATGTGCGAAGCGTCGGCGGGATGTTGTATTCGCCGCTCTGCGGGAAACCGTCGAGCGTCACATCCTGTTTCAAACCTTTCAAGTCGAGATGAAAATCTTTAATGGTCTGGTAACGCTCGTCGCGGTCTTTACACAGTGCGCGCTTGACGATGCGTTGAAATTCGAGCGGGATGTCGGGAGCGACGCTTGAGAGCGGCAAAGGGTGACGCTCAAGCACGGCGGCAATCATGTCGGACGGAGTTTCGCCGTCAAACGGTGTGAAGCCCGCGACCATTTCATACAGCACGACGCCCAGACTCCAGACATCCGTGCGCGCGTCAACCTCGCGCCCGCGTGCCTGTTCCGGCGACATATAACTTATTGTTCCGACAACCGTATGCGGAGCGGTCTTCATCAAGTTTCGTGTCAGGGCTTCGGGGTCAGTGGACTGATTGAACGGGCGCACAATAGTTAATTTGGCGATGCCGAAGTCAAGCAACTTCACGATAGAATCGCGGCGCAGCATGATGTTTTCCGGCTTGATGTCGCGGTGAATAATTCCGGCGTCGTGGGCGACGGAAAGCGCGGCGGCGATTTGCGAACCCGTGTTCAAAATCTCTTCGAGCGTCAGTGTGCCGCGCGCCATACGCTCGCGGAGGTTTTCGCCTTCGACGTATTCGGTGGCGATATAGCGCGTGCGTTCGACGTGTCCGATTTCATAAATCGTGACGATGTTCGGGTGATTGAGTGCCGACGCCGCGCGTGCTTCCTGTTCAAAGCGGCGCACGCGGTCGAGGTCTTCGGTAAAGCGTTCCGGCAAAACTTTCAACACCGCGCGGCGTCCCAAACGCATGTCTTCGGCAAGATAAACTTCGCCCATACCGCCGCGCGCCAATAGGTTTATCACGCGGTAATGGTCAATGACATGTCCGGCGAGAATGACGGATTGATTACCGACGATTAACTCGGCGGCGAGTTCGTGCGCGGGTTGATTGAGAAAGTCGGAACTGTTTTGGTTGGCTTCGATTAAAGATTCGACTTCGCGGCGCAAGTCATCATCATCCGCGCACTCGTCATCAAGAAACTTCTGACGGGCGGCGGGTTCTTCGACGGCGAGGGCGCGATTGAAAACTTCCTTGATGTGTTGCCAGCGTTCCGGCGTCATAGAAGAGGTACGAATTTAGCGAGTTTAAGAAACAGGAAAACCGGATTCAGCCGTCAAGACCGGAGAGACTTAATTCACGATGCAGCCACGCTTTCGCCATCGTCCATTCACGCGCGACTGTGGCGCGTGAAATGCCGATGACTTCGGCAGATTCTTCAACGGTCAGTCCGGCGAAGAAACGCAATTCGACGACGCGGCTTTGTTGCGGGTCGAACGCCGCGAGACGCTCAAGGGCTTCGTGAATCTCAAGCAAATCGGCTTCGGGTTGTTGTGTAAAACTGTTTGCCTGCGTCAGTGAGACGGCGATGGCTCCGCCGCCGCGTTTATCGGCGCGTGCCTGACGCGCATAATCAACGAGTATGCGCCGCATCAACTGCGCCGAGATGCCGAAAAATTGCGCGCGGTTTTGCCAGCGCATCCCGTTCTGGTCAACGAGTTTCAGATACGCTTCGTTGATAAGGGCTGTCGGTTGCAGGGTGTGGTTGATGCGTTCACGGCGCAGGTACATACGCGCGAGCCGTCTTAGCTCATCTTGAACCACAGGCATCAACCGGTTGAGAGCCGCTTCATCACCGTTGCCCCACTCAACTAAAAGTTGGGTGATAGATTCAGGCGTATCCATCGCAAGTCACGAACAAAGTTACCGTCTCGGAATTGAATTTATGAACGGGATATTAGCATCGCCCACTATATGAGGGAAGAAATCTTGCGGGAAACACAGATTATTCGGTGATTTTATTTTTTGAAGCCGTCTTCAAAGATGTGCAATCCATTTTATTTATCACTCACGTAAATTCGGTGTTACTAATTTTAATTTCGTGTTATTGTGTCCGAACTTTCTTTTAACAGAAACTAAGGCGACTCTCAATGTGATTACTCATCGAGTTTTTCTGTTGTCGTTCGTGCCACGAAAATATCTTTTGTGTTATCGGCTTGCCGTTCGATTGTTTTCCCGTGAACTGCTCGCCGTCTCTCTCAACCGTTGAGCCAAGGAGTTCTATATGAAGAAATCTCTGTTGGCACTGAACAACTCACAGCAGGAACAAACAAAATGAATTACGCGAACAATCACCAACGCCCCTTTTTCATCGCGCTACTGTGCTTGACAGTATGCCTTCTCTCAACCATTCCGACGCGCGCGCAAACGGCACTCACCGGCGGCTTGCGCGGCATCGTGACCGACTCGAACGGCGCGGCGATTCCCGCCGCAACAATCAGAATCGAAAACAAATCGCTCGCCGTCAAGCAGGAAACGGTAACGGATGCCGACGGACGTTTTACGATTTTGCGGCTGATTCCCGACGTTAATTACGAGATGCAGATTACGGCAAACGGTTTTCGGGCGTTTTCGAGCGGCGGAATCAACGTCGTTTCCGGCGAAACCAACGTGCTTGACGCGAAGCTCGGCGCGGCTTCCGTCAGCGAAACCGTTGACGTTGACGGCACGCAATCGCAGCTTGAGCAAAAGGCGGAAATTTCGCAGGTCGTCGGTGCGGAACAACTCGCCGAACTGCCGATTTTCAACCGCACGATTCAACGCGCCGCGCTGCTCGACCCGCACGTTCGCAATTCTTCGCCCATCGGCGGCGACACTTCCAACTCGACCCGACTTTCGATTAACGGGCGCATTTACCGCGAAACGCATTACGAACTCGACGGTACCAACAACACCGACTTCGTTTTCAACAACGCTCCGGCGCAAACCGTTTCGCTGTCTTCGATTCAGGAATTCAAAATTTTGACGAATCAATACGCGGCGGAACACGGCGGCACGACTGCCGGTTTTGTGATTCTGACGACCAAATCCGGCACGAACGAATTTCGCGGCGAAGGATTTTTCAACGTCCGACCGTCGGGCATTCAGGCGCGTCCGCCGCTTGCCGACCGCCGCATTCCGAATCAGCGGCTCGAATACGGCGCGTCGTTCGGCGGTCCGATTTTCAAAGAGAAAACATTTTTCTTCGCCAATTACGAAGGCACGCGGCAGGATCGCGGCTCGTTTGTTGACCGCCCGACACCGCAGGTTTTTCTCGGAAATCTGCGCGAGAATTTGGGATTGGTGAAAGTTGACCATCGTTTCACCGACAATCATTCAATCGGCTTTCGGCTAAACGGCGCGTATTACACGAACACCAACACGAACGACCGCGTTACATTTCTCGCGCAATCCACTCAGCCGATTCAGCCGAGCGCGGCGGCGCGGAGCATTCTTCAAAGCACCGGCATTCAGGGAAACGACACTTACACACGAGGTAATTTCGTCAACGAATTGCGCGTGTCTTACATCAACGCCCGACCGTCAACCAGCGAACCTTTAACGCCGCAGCCAATCATTATTCGCGCGGGAATTTCGACCGAAGGCAACAGTTCGTTTTCAGAGTATCGGCTGCAAATCTCGGAAATCGCCGATATTATGTCGCTCCAATTCGGCAAACACTCGCTCAAATTCGGTGGCAGCTACATTCGCCAGAAGCTCCACGAAGAAGGTTTTCAGCAATTTGGGACTTACACTTTTAACCAGACGGGAACGCTGACGCAGTTTTCGCAAGTGTTGGGCGTGAACGATCTGCGTTCGGGGCAGACGCAAACCGGATTGTTCATTCAGGACGATTTTCGCCTGACCAATCAACTGACATTAAATTTAGGGCTGCGCCACGATTATCAATCAATCATCGAAGATAAAAACAATTTCGGTCCGCGTCTCGGTTTCGCCTACGATGTCGGCGGCAGAGGCACGACGGTGATTCGCGGCGGCGGCGGCGTTTATTACGACCAACCGTTTTATCACGGATTCACCCAAAGATATTTGCAGGGCGGTCCGACTTCGCAAACCAGAACCGTTTCTTTTTTACGCACAACCCAATCCAACGGAACCGTTCTTCCGGTTGAAGAACAACTTGCCGCCGCCGGAATCGCTTTTCCGAATTCGTTCGACCCGCGCGACCCGCGCGTCGTGCCGCTCGCCAGACGCAATTTGTTTTTGAAAGGCGACAACATTCGCAGTCCCTACACGGCGCAATTCTCGCTTGGCGTTCAGCAGAAAATCTACAAAGATTTTATTTTCAACGCCGACGTGATTCACAATTTCTCGCGCAAACAATTAACCGTTTTCAATCAAAACGCCCCCGCGCCGTTCGTCAGAACCGCTTTCGGACAAACCCGCAGCGTCGCGGCGGCTGATGCGACTCGTCCTTTCTACAATCCGGCGACGCAGACTTCCATATTTCAGGGTGTTCCCGTGCGTGATGTTTTGACCAGCTTTAACGCCGGAAACTCCGAATACAACGCGCTTTCCGCCGGTGTCTCAAAACGCTTCGGCAGCCGTTACACGTTCTCGGCAAATTACGTTTATTCGAGCGCGATTGACAGCGTAACCGACGACCATCTCGGCGCGAATCCGAACGATTTCAACGATGTGGTCGGTGCGGAACGCGCTCAATCGGACTTTAACCAGCGCAATCGTTTCGTCGCTTACGGCACAATCAATCTGCCTCTGCAAATCGAATTTACCGGCGTGGCGACGCTCGCTTCCGGCTTGCGAATCAATCCGCTGACCGGCTTTGACAACAACGGCGACGGCATCAACACCGACCGTCCGGCAGGTTTCGCCAGAAATTCTTTTATCGGTCCGTCGCATAGACGCTTCGACGCTTCGTTCGTCAAAAAAATCGCTATGAGAAGTCTCGGCGAAGCGATGCGGCTCGAACTTCGCGCCGATATTTACAACGCCTTTAACAACTCGAACTTCTATCGCTTTATCAATATCTACGGCGACGGTGCCGCGCCTGCGCCGAATTTCGCCCGACCTTTAAGCGGAATTTCGAGCGTTGATCCGGGCAGACAAATTCAGTTCGGAGCGCGGTTTGTTTTTTAATTGAGTCTCATTTTTTTGCCGCAATCCCGCGCGTAATAAGGGCGCAAAATACACTTACTACGCGCGTGTTTCCGCAATTATCCTTTTAACAATAAAATGCTGAAAGCTATCAATTTAACCAAAAATTACAACGGCACGACCGCGCTCGATGATTTGAATTTGAATATCGAAGCGGGCGAAGTCTTCTGCTTGCTCGGCGCAAACGGCGCGGGCAAAACGACGACGATCAATCTTTTTCTGAACTTCATCGCGCCCGACGGCGGGAAGGCTTTGATAAAAGGTTTCGATGTGACGCGAGAGCCGCTCGAAACGAAAAAATATCTCGCTTATATTCCCGAACAAGTTCAGCTTTACCGTAACTTATCCGGCTTGGAAAACTTGGAGTATTTCAGCCAGTTGGCGGGAAAAGATGAATACGGCAAAGATGATCTGCTCGCGTTTTTCCGTGAAGTCGGTTTGCCGGACGGCGCGGCGGAAAAGCGGGTTTCAACTTATTCAAAAGGAATGCGGCAAAAAGTCGGCATCGCCATCGCGCTCGCCAAAAAAGCCGAAGCACTGCTGCTCGATGAACCGACGAGCGGACTCGACCCGAAAGCCTCGAACGAATTTTCCGAACTTTTGAAAAAGTTAAGTTCACAAGGCTGCGCCGTGTTAATGGCGACGCACGACCTTTTCCGGGCGAAAGAATCCGGCACGCGAGTCGGCATTATGAAACACGGAAGACTGGTTGCCGAACTTTCGACCGACGAGATCGGACACACTGATTTGGAGCGCATTTACCTTGAAAATATGCGGGACTGACAGTTATCAGTGGTCAGTGGTCAGTTATCAGTGGTCAGTGAAAAGAGGGAAAGAAATTTGGTCATCATCAGACTTCTTGCAAAAGTCCCGTAGGGACTTCGTGACAATAGCCCAGCGATTTATCGCTGGGGGAAACGTCAGAAATTTCTCCAGTCCCGTAGGGACGACTGACCGGATTTTCAAGTGTCCCTACGGGACACGGCAGGTTGCTTATCTTGTACCCAGCGATAAATCGCCGGGCTATTATCAAACGTCCCTGACGGGACGACTTTTGCAAAAGGTCTATTCCTCTAACTGACCACTGACCTAACTGACCACTGACCTAACTGACCACTGACCACTATGATTACCAGAATTGCCAGAAAAGAATTTATCGAGACTTTGCGCGACCGACGTTTTTTCGTGTCGGCGTTGATTGTCGGCGGTCTGCTGCTGGCGGCACTCGCGCTCGGCTGGCAGCACAGTTCGCAAGCGCGACAACAACACGAAGCGGCGGAAGACACAACGCGCCGACAGTGGCTTAATCAAGGCGAAAAAGGACCGCACTCGGCGGCGCACTACGGCGTTTATGCCTTCAAGCCGCAGATGCCGCTCTCGTTTGTTGACCGTGGAATCGAATCTTACACGGGCAGTGCCGTCTGGCTCGAAGCGCATAAACAAAACGAATTTCGCTATCGTCCGGCGCAAGACCAAACCGCGCTGGCGCGGTTTGGCGAATTAACCGCCGCCACGGTTTTGCAGATTTTGCTGCCGCTTTTAATCATCCTGCTCGCGTTCACCGCGTTTGCCGGAGAGCGCGAATCGGGAACGCTGCGGCAGGTTTTATCTTTGGGTGTGCGTCCGTCGCAACTCGCGTTCGGCAAAGTTTTAGGGATTGTCGGCGTGTTGGCGTTGCTGCTCGTGCCGACGGTCGTCATCGGTGTGGTCGCTCTGAATTTCGCGGCTGACGACGGCGAATCCCCCGCGAATTTTGCGCGAACGATTTTGTTGAGCATCGGCTATTTACTCTACTTGGGAATTTTTCTCGCGGTGGCACTCGCCGTTTCCGCGCGGGCTTCGTCGGCGCGTCTGGCATTGCTCGTGTTGCTCGGTTTTTGGATTGTCAGTTGTCTTATCGCGCCGCGCGTGGCGACCGACATCGCCCGCCGGATTCATCCGACGCCTTCCGCATTTGAGTTTGCCAGAGTGATGGAAGCGGACATCAAAAACGGGGTTGACGGACACAATCCGGCTGATAAACGGATGGCGGATTTACAAAATCAAACGATGCAGAAATACGGTGTTTCGCGGGTTGAAGATTTGCCGATAAGTTTCGACGGAATCAGACTACAGGCGGGCGAAGACCACAGCAATCAAGTCTATGATAAACATTTCGGAAATTTATGGGACACGTTTGAGCGACAGAACCGCGTGCGGCAAATTTCCGCCGTTCTCGCGCCGCAGCTTGCCATCGCCTCTCTTTCTCGCGGTTTAGCGGGAACTGATTTCGCGCAGCATCGCAATTTTGCCCGCGCCGCCGAAAATCACCGGCGAATGTTGATTGAAACGGTGAACGGCGACGTGACGCAAAACGCCCGTTACGGCGATACAACTTACAAAGCGGGCGCAAATTTGTGGCAAAAAGTCCCGGAATTTCAATACACCGCCCCCGATACGACGTGGGTTGTCAAACGGCAAATCGGCAGCAGCGTTGTTCTCGCGCTGTGGTTTGCGATTTCCGTTTTCGTGATGCTCTGGGCAGTCAGACGAATGCGCGTTCAATAGTTTTGCGCGACAGGTCAGAACCGTCTGCGGTGGCGGGCGGTTGAACTTAATGAATCGGCAGTCTGATTTTCAAACTCAAACCGCCCGCTGCCGCAGGCGGTTCTGCCCTTAATAAATTTTATGTTAACCAAAATTATCAAACACGAATGGCGCAACCTTCGCGCCGATAAAACGCTGTGGGTTGTCGCGCTGCTCTTTGCGGTCAGCGTCGGCTACGCGATGTATAACGGTTTCGCATGGACGAATTTCCAAAGACAGACAATCGCCGAAGCCGCCGGGGAAGAACGCGGGCGATACGACGCGCTGAAACAACAAATCGCCGATTACGACCTGAACCCGCCGCCGGGCTTGACCAGTTGGGCTGACCCGCGCAGCCCGTCCACCGGCGGGCGCGGAATCGGACAACGCTATGCCGCAATGCCGCCCGCGCCGCTCGCCGCGCTGAGCGTCGGGCAGAGCGATTTACTGCCGTATTACTTCAAAATTTCGACGCGCAGCCAGCAAACTTTTACCGCGACGGACGAAATCGAAAACCCGACTAACTTGCTTGCCGGACGCTTCGACACGGCGTTTGTCATCATTTATCTGCTGCCGCTTTTGATTCTCGCTTTGAGCTACAATTTTTTATCGGGCGAACGTGAAGCCGGAACTTTGCAAATGCTGCTGGCGCAGCCAATCAATTTGCGGGAAGTCGTGTGGGGGAAAATCATTTTGCGTTTCGCCGTCGTCACCGTTCTGGTTCTCGGTTTTTCACTCGCCTTTTTTTGGCTCGGCGGCGGAAATTTATTTGCCGAAGGCGCATTGTTTCGCGCCTTGTTGTGGACGCTCGCCGTCGTAACCTACGTCTCGTTTTGGTTTGCGCTGGCGATTGCGGTCAACGCTTTTAATTGGAAATCCGCGACCAATGCCGTCGCGCTCGCCGCCGTTTGGCTGCTGTTCGTGATTTTGATTCCATCGCTGACCGGCGTTTTGGTGACATCCGTTTATCCCGTGCCGTCGCGGGTTGAAATGATCGGCGCGATGCGCGATGCGTCGAGCGAGGCGACGGCAAGAGGAAGTCAGTTGCTTGCCAAATACATGGAAGACCATCCCGAAATGGTGCAAGGCGAATTCGATCCGACGGACGCGGCGGCACGAACTTATGCCGTGCAGGAATCGGTTGACCGCCAAGTCGCGCCGGTTTTGGCGCGTTACGACGAGCAGTTGCGAAAGCAGCAAAATCTGGTGAACGCTTTGAGATTTCTCTCACCGGCAATCGTGATGCAGGAAGCCTTAAACGACGTTTCGGGAACGGGCAACGCGCGTTACAATTATTTTCTCGCACAAGTCAAAAACTATCACGCCGGTTGGCAAAACTATTTCATTCCGCGCGTTTTCCAAAAAGCGAATTTGACGGCGGCGACTTACGATGCCGCGCCGCGTTTCGATTGGCGGGAAGAAAGCCCGAACGCCGTCGCCCGCCGCGTCTTGTTCGGCTTGCTCGGCATCGTCGCTTTAGCACTCGCGGTTGCCGCCATCGGGTTGTCGGCAATCCGCCGCTATTCGGCAATCGCCGGATGATGCGCCGGTAGGTTCGGAGGGTGTTTTAATGTCTTTGAACTCACGCTGTGCGTTGTTTGATGAAAAACTTTTGACTGTCAAACGGAGTTTCATTCTCGGCGTGCGGGTGGCGTATGTATTTGCCGTTGGCGGTTAAGTGGCGGGCTTTAACATTGTCGCGCAACATCACATCGAGAACCTGTTCCTTCAAACGGCGTTTGATTCTTTTGTCATCAACCGGAGTCACGAGTTCGACGCGGCGGTCAATGTTGCGGCGCATCCAATCGGCACTGCCGATGTAAATATCGGCGTTCTTGCCGTCGCCCGCGTCGTCCGCGCCGTTGGCGAAATAGAAAAGACGACTGTGTTCGAGGAAACGCCCGACGATGCTGCGGACGGTGATGTTTTCCGACATCTTCTTGATGCCGGGACGCAACATGCACACGCCGCGCACAAGCAACTCAATCGGCACACCCGCCTGTGACGCCTGATATAAAAGGTCTATGGTTTGGGTATCGGTCAGGCTGTTTATTTTGACGATGATGTGAGCGGGTCTGCCTTTGCGATGATGCTCGATTTCGCGCTTGATAAGTTGCGTGAATTTATCGCGCAAGCTTATCGGTGCGATTAGAAGTTTCTGATAATTGCGTTGTTTGGAAAAACCCGTCAGGTAATTAAACAGTTCGGTCGCGTCCGCCCCCGTATCTTCGTCGGCGGTGAACAAACCGAAATCGGTATAGAGTCGCGCGGTCGCCGGATTATAATTGCCCGTGCCGATGTGACAGTAACGTCGCAAGCGTTCGCCTTCGCGCCTGACGACGAGCGCGATTTTGCTATGAGTTTTTAAGCCGATGAGACCATAAACGACGTGAACGCCAGCCTGTTCCAAACGCCGCGCCCACTCGATATTGTTCTCTTCGTCGAAGCGCGCTTTCAGTTCAACCAGCACCGCGACCTGTTTGCCGCGCTCCGTCGCGTCCATCAAAGCCTGCACAATCGGTGACGGTTGACCTGTGCGATACAGTGTCATTTTAATGGCGACGACATCCGGGTCATTGACCGCCGAACGTATAAAGTCAACTACGGGCGCGAACGAATCGTAAGGATGATGAACCAGAATATCGCGGCGGCGAATCGTGTCGAAAATCAAACGCCCGTCTTTGAATGCTTTGGGCAATGACGGCACAAGCGGGAGGTCTTTTAGTTCCGGGCGTTCGAGTTTATACAGCGTCATCAAATCGGGAATGTTGATGATGCCGTCAACCTGAAACACGTCGTTCTCATGCAGTTTCAGAGAGCGTGTCAGATAGTCAACCATCACCTTCGGCATCGCCGCTTCGACCTCAAGGCGCACCGCCATTCCGAAGCGACGGCGCCGCAATTCGCTTTCCATCATGCGAAGCAAATCATCTGCTTCGTCTTCTTCGATTTCAATATCGGCGTCGCGCGTCACGCGAAAGATGTAGGGTTGCGACGCACGCATTCCGGGAAACAATTTATCAATGTTGGCGGCGATGACTTCTTCAAGCAACGCGAAGTGTGACGGCGTGTGATTTATCTTAACGAGACGCGGCACGACGGGCGGAACTTTGATACGAGCGAAACGCGGTTCTTCTTCGTCGTCATCATCATCGTCGTGCGGTTCAATCATCACGCCCAAATTCAAACTCAAACTTGAGATGTAAGGGAACGGGTGGCTTGGGTCAACCGCCTGCGGCGTCAGAATCGGAAAGACATGCTCATCGAAATAATCATCGAGCTTGCGCTTTTCCGATTTCGATAAATCGCGGTAAGGCACGACGCGCACATCATGTCCTTCGAGTTCCGTCAATACTTCGTCACGCAAACACTGCGATTGCGCGATCAAAGTCGGGCGCAGACTTTCGCCTATCGCGCGCAGTTGTTCGCCCGGAGATAAACCGTCGGGCGAGAGTTCGCGTATGCTCTCCTCTAATTGTTCCTTCAGACCTGAAACGCGAATCATGTAGAACTCATCGAGATTGGTCGAAAAAATCGAGAGAAACTTGAGCCGTTCGAGCAGTGGATGCGTCGGGTCTTGGGCTTCCTCAAGCACGCGGCGATTAAACTCCAACCAGCTAAGTTCACGATTGAAATACTGCGTTATCGGCGCGGGGATTTCATCGGCTTCGTGCGCGTGTTTGCGCTCTGATTCTTGTATCTCGGCTTCGATTTTTTTGGCTGCCTTCATCGTTAATCAAACCCTTTTTATGTACGCACTCAAATTTCCATTGATTATAGGACTTTCTCACTTTTCGTTTTTCTTTGAGGTTTTTCTTCTCTTAATTTGAGATTTCAAATTTGAGATTTCAAATTTGAGAAAGCCCTAGATTAAAACAGTTCCGTTACGTTCTGCCTTGTACGCGAATATAACAAACTTCGACGCGACGCAAGAATCATTTGCCGCGCACCACTCGCTTCACCGTGTCGGATTCTTTTGTTAGGATAGCCGACAATCATCAACCGAATTTAAGGAGTTAAACTTTGAAGAACAATACTTCGCCTACCAATCCGATTGGACTGAAAAACATTCACCACGTCGAATTTTGGGTGGGCAACGCCAAGCAAGCCGCCTTCTTTTATCGTCACGCTTTCGGCTTTTCGCAACTCGCGTATTCGGGTTTGGAGACCGGAAACCGCGAAACGTCGTCCTATCTTTTACAACAAAGCAAAGCCCGTATTCTCCTGACCACACCGCTCAACGCCGACAGCCCGATTAACGACCATCTCGTCAAACACGGCGACGGCATACGCGACATCGCCTTTCACGTCGAAGACGCCGACGCCGCTTTTGAAGAAGCCGTCCGGCGCGGAGCGTTCGTCGCACACGAACCACGCGACGTGACCGATGAACACGGAACAGTGCGCCACGCCGCCGTTAAAACTTACGGCGACACGATTCACTCGCTGATTTCATACAAAGATTATCAGGGTGTTTTTCTTCCCGGCTTTCAACCGAAAGAAGTCGCGGGCAAAGATGTCGGCATCGTCCGCGTTGACCACATCGTCGGCAACGTCGAACTCGGCAAAATGAATTATTGGTGCGATTACTACGCCAAAGTCTTCGGCTTCGAGCGTTTCATCAGCTTCGACGACAAAGACATCTCGACCGAATACAGTGCCTTGATGAGCATCGTGATGAGCGACAATTCGCACTCCATCAAGTTTCCTTTGAACGAACCCGCGACCGGCAAACGCAAAAGCCAAATCGAAGAGTATCTCGATTTCTACGGCGGACCCGGCGCGCAACACGTCGCCTTACTTTGCAAAGACATACTCGAAACCGTCCGCAATCTGCGCGACAACGGCGTCGAATTTTTAACCGTGCCTGATTCGTATTACGAAATGCTTCCCGAACGTGTCGGCAAAATTGACGAAGACGCGGCACTGATTAGCAAACTCGGCATCCTCGTTGACCGCGACGAAGAAGGCTACCTGCTTCAACTTTTCACCAAACCCGTCGAAGACCGTCCGACGCTGTTCTTTGAAATCATCCAGCGTCACGGCTCACGCGGCTTCGGCAAAGGCAACTTCAAAGCGTTGTTCGAGAGCATCGAAGCCGAACAAGCGAAGCGCGGAAATCTTTAAGTTATGGCGCGTGAATAAGGCTGAAAATCGCGGAGGTTACGCATGTCAACATATATCATCGAGCCGCTTGTAACGGTTGAACAACTCGCTTCCGCACCCGATGACGGAAACCGTTATGAAGTCATCGAAGGAGAAATTTTCGTGTCAAGCGCACCCGCGATTAAACATCAAGTCATCGTCCGAAATCTTGATAAAACAGTTGGAGTTCATCTGGATGTACACCCAACCGGTTTGATTCTTCCCGGTGTCGGCGTAATTTTCAGCGAATACAACGGCGTGATTCCCGATGTCGTTTATGTCAGTCACGAACGCTTGGCGCAAATTGAAAAGAACGAACGGCTTTACGGCGCGCCGGAACTCGTGATTGAAATCCTCTCGCCGGGCAAGGAAAACGAAGACCGCGACCGTATCCACAAGCTTCAACTTTACTCGCGCTACGGCGTTTCGGAATACTGGCTCATCAATTCGTTTCGCCGTGTGATTGAAATTTATCGTCGCACCGATGCGCGCTTGCATCTGCACGCGACGTTAATGGAAAGCGATAATCTAACAACGCCGCTTCTGCCCGATTTTAGTTGCGCGGTATCGAAGATTTTCACGCGGTAAAATTCATCAATCCAACCCGACAAAAACCTTAAAACATTATGCCTATTTATCATCGACTCGGAGACATGCCGCGCAAGCGTCACATCGCGTTTCGCAAGCCCGACGGTTCGCTTTATCCTGAAGAACTCGTCGGCAACAAAGGGTTCGTCGGACCCAGTTCCCTGCTTTACCACTTGCATCGCCCGACGCAGGTTTTAGCGGTCAAACATCTCAAAGACGTGACGCCGGAAGCCGACCCGAACCCTGAAATACGTCATCGTCACTTCAAAACCAAAGACGTTGATATGGCAAACAGCCCGACGCTCGACCGTCAGGTTTTGATGTTCAACGCGGATTGTCAAATCTCGATTGTGCGCCCGACGGGTGAAGACGATTTCTTTTATCGCAACGCGCAGGGAGATGAAATGGTTTATGTCTCCGAAGGTTCAGGCGTACTTGAAACGCAGATGGGCGAACTTCCCTTCCGGCGCGGCGATTACGTCGTCATCCCGTGGGGCATACTCCATCGCTTCCGCTTCACGGAACATCCCGTGCGTCTGCTCTGCGTCGAATCGCACGGCTACATACGCACCCCGAAACGCTATCGCAACGAACACGGTCAACTGCTCGAAGGCGCACCATATAGTGAACGCGACATTCATCGCCCACAGAATCTTGTGGTTCATGATGAAAAGGGCGAGTTCAAAGTCATCGTCAAGAAAAGCAATCAGCTGACCGAAATGACGCTTGGCTCTCATCCGCTCGATGTCGTCGGATGGGACGGTTACTATTATCCTTGGACATTCAACATCGAAGACTTCGAGCCGAAAGTCGGGCGCACGCACCTTCCGCCGCCCGTCCATCAAACCTTTGAATCCGATGGCTTCGTCGTCTGTTCCTTCTGTCCGCGTCCTTACGACTTCGACCCCGAAGCTGTTCCCGCCCCCTACAATCACTCGAACGTGATGAGCGAAGAAGTCATCTTTTACGCTTCATCGGAATTCATGTCGCGCAAAGGAATCGAATACGCTTCCGTTACTTTGCACCCCGACGGACTCGCGCACGGACCGCATCCCGGACGCGCCGAAGCTTCCATCGGCATGACGCACACCGACGAACTCGCCGTGATGGTTGACACCTTTCGCCCTTTAACTGTGGCGCGTCAAGCACTGGACATCGAAGATAATAATTATTACCGCTCGTGGATTGAAGAAGCACCGGAGACTAACGGCAATATCGTCGCGGAAGAAGCGGCGATTATGCCGCTCACCGATTAAAGTTTTCTCTCTCAAGTCTCTCTCTGCGCTCTCTCTATGTCTCTGCGGTTGAATCGAGTTTAACCAAAGAAACACAGAGGACGCAGAGGTATATAAAAAGGTTTATCTCACATGAACATACCTGCCTCACTCCGCGCTTTACTCGAAAATCTGATTGATTACGCCGGACTCTTTCCGCCGTCGTCACTCGATATGCACCACGCGGTACGAAATTACGCGGAGTCTATGAACGGCGAAAACTCATGGATGCTCGCGCGTTTCATCGCACCCATGACAAAGCTCGACGATTTTCAAGACGAATTCGACAGCCTCGAAACTTCGGGCGCGATGTGGCGCATCAGTGCTTTGTCGTCCGTTGATAATTTCAATGAAGATTTGCAGCGCGTCTTGACCTTCAATCGAAACAACGATTCGCGCGCCCGTGTTGATGCGTTTGAAATCAAAATCGTAAGTGCGGATGAAATCGAATCTGTGATGCGCGCGATTGATAATCAGCATCAGGAAAAGGGTCTCGATGTCTTCTTTGAACTCGCTCTGGACGATGATGTATCAACGCTCATCAAAGCGATTCACACCGCGCACGCCAAGATTCGCACCGGCGGCATCACCGCTTTGCAGATTCCTTCAAGTTCGCAGGTCATAAACTTTATACGCTCCGCTCATCAACATCACGCCTCGTTCAAAGCCACCGCCGGACTTCATCATCCGTTGCGCGCCAATCAAAATTTGACTTATGAGAAAGAAGCACCGCGCGCCGACATGCACGGATTTCTTAACTTCTTTCTCGCCGCCGCGTTTATCCTCGACGGCATGAAGGATGCCCAGTCTTTACAAATACTGGACGAGAAAGATATTTCCGCTTTCAAGTTTGACGATGAGTTTGCGACTTGGCGCGATGCGAAAATCACGACCGAAAAAATCAAACTCGCACGCCAAAACTTCGCTCTATCGTTCGGTTCGTGTTCGTTCACCGAACCGATTGAAGATTTGCGCCTCCTCGAACTTTTATAATCTTCACGAATTTTTATGGCTTACGAAATCAACGAAACGCACGACCCGAATACGAACTCTTGGGTTGAATCCGCGAACGCTGCCGACACGGATTTTCCAATTCAAAACTTGCCGTTCGGCGTGTTCCGCCAACAGGACTCGAACGCGGCGGCGCGCGTCGGTGTCATCATCGGGACGAAGATTTTCGATGTGGCGAAGGCTTACGATGACGGCTTGCTTGATGAGTTCGCAACGCCCGCCGTGCAGGTTGTTCTCGATTGCAAACAGACTTCGCTTAACAAGATGATGACGCGCGATAAGGAACACCTTTCGGCGTTTCGTTTGTCGGTCAGTCGTTTGTTGCGCTCTGACGCGGGTCACAGTGCGGAGCGTCTCGCGGCGTTGCGTGAGTGCATGGTGGGCATGGAAAACACGGACGTATTATTGACGGCGGAGATTGGCGACTACACGGATTTTTACTGTTCAATCTTTCACGCCACGAACGTCGGCTCGATGTTTCG
>JBGTMR010000015.1:0-3211 GCA_041743485.1 Pyrinomonadaceae bacterium | reverse complement strand
CGTCGAAACCGACACGCAAACCGTTTCAGGACTGGAAAAGACGAACGCCGAAACACTCAATGACAAGTTAATCGCGTGCGTCAAAAGCGGCGATGCGGATTGTGTCGTGCAAGCATTGGCGGAAGGCGCGGATGTGAATGCGGATGATGAAGACGATGGATTAGTTCTGAATCTTGCGCTGATTCAAGGAGATAAACTTATCGTGCGTGCTTTGCTTGAAAGGGGTGCGAACATCAGTCAACACGAAAAAGAAACGGGTGATACTCCTCTGATGATGGCGGCAAAACGTGGCGATGTGTTTTGGACGCGCGAGTTAATTTCGAGAAGCGCGGAAATTGATGCGGAAGATGATGGCGGACACACAGCTTTGTGGGCGACAACGGCGGCAGTGATGGCGGCTAATTCGCCACAGTTGGCAAACGTTATGTTTTCTGAAGAAGGTAAAGAGGAAGTGAAGTTCGGGACTGAAGACGATTACATAAAAATCATAAACCTGTTGCTTGATAGCGGCGCAGACCCTAATCATGTCGCGCATGACTGTGGCATGACTCCGCTTTTTTGCATCGCAATGTCCGGTAACATCGTAATCGCCAAGTTGCTTTTAGAGCGCGGCGCAACGGCTGATGAGCAAAACTCTATGTGGAGAGAAATCTTTGCGAGCGAAAAAGAGTTCGCCAAATCGCTCAAAGAGGACGGAGCAAATCCCGATGAAAGCAGGGCGATGCTCGAATGGTTCAAAGCGACGAAAGGCAATCGCAAGCAGATTAAGAAGCTTATCGAAGATGCTAAATTAAAACGCTGAACGTTGATTTACTCCAAACGGTAATTCGGTGCTTCTTTCGTGATGATGACATCGTGGACGTGGGATTCGCGGAGTCCGGCGGAACTGATGCGGATGAAGCGCGTGCGGGTTTGAAATTCGTGGATGGTGCGGCAGCCCGTATAGCCCATTCCGGCGCGTAAGCCGCCGATGAGTTGCGTGACCATATCGGCGAGCGTGCCTTTGTATGGGACTCTGCCTTCGATGCCTTCGGGGACGAGTTTCGATTCGAGGTCAATCGCTTCTTGGGCGTATCTGTCACGCGAACCTTCGCGCATCGCACCGATGCTGCCCATACCTCTGTAAGTTTTGAAGGAACGCCCCTGAAAGAGAATCAGTTCGCCGGGTGCTTCTTCCGTTCCGGCGAAAAGGCTGCCAATCATCACGGTGTCCGCGCCCGCCGCGATTGCTTTCGCCACGTCGCCGGAGAACTTGATGCCGCCGTCGGCGATGATGGGAACGCCCGTATCACGCGCCGCTCTCGCACATTCGACAATCGCCGTGATTTGCGGCACGCCCGCCCCTGTGACGACGCGCGTGGTGCAAATCGAGCCGGGACCAATTCCGACTTTGACGGCATCCACGCCCGCGTCAATCAGTTCGCGTGTCGCTTCAAAGGTGGAGACGTTTCCGGCGATAAGTTGGATGTCGGGATGCGCCCCCTTGATTTCACGCACGGCTTCGATGACGCGCGATGAATGACCGTGCGCGGTGTCAATCACGAGACAATCGGCGCGTGATTTGACGAGGGCGGCGGCGCGTTCTTTGTAATCTCCGGTCGCGCCGATAGCGGCGGCGACGCGAAGTCTTCCGAGTTCGTCTTTCGCGGCGTGCGGGTACTTGATGGCTTTCTGCACGTCTTTGACGGTGATTAAGCCTTTGAGGTGTTTGGCTTCATCAACGACGAGAAGTTTTTCGATGCGGTGTTTTTGTAAAACGGCTTTCGCCCCGTCGAGCGTCGTGCCGACAGGGACGGTGATGAGCGGCTGCTTTGTCATCACGTCGGAAACGAGGATGTCCATGCGCGTCTCAAATCTTAAATCGCGGTTGGTGATGATGCCGACGAGATGACCTCCGCCGTCAACAACGGGGACGCCGGAGATGTGGAAGCGTTCCATTACGGCGAGGGCGTCGCGCACGGGTCGGTCTGGTTCAATCGTCACCGGGTCAACAATCATCCCCGACTCGGAGCGTTTAACTTTGTCCACTTCTTCAGCCTGACGCGCAATGCTCAAGTTTTTATGGACGACGCCGATACCGCCCGCCTGTGCGATGGCGATGGCGAGGGCGGCTTCGGTCACGGTGTCCATCGCGGAAGAACACAATGGAATGCGAAGCGAGATGCCGCGCGTGAACTTGGTCGTCGTGTCGGTTTCGTTCGGCAGGACATCGGAGCGCGCGGGGACGAGCAACACGTCGTCGAACGTCAAGCCTTCGATGATGTCGAGTTTGGAATCTTGGTTAGGCATGGAGATTTATAAAAATTAGAGATTTGAAATTTCAAACGATAGATGAGATGCGAAAAGAGATGAGGCTTTGAGCGTCGGAAGTTTGCAGAAAGAACTGGAAACGTGAAGCGGGCCCGCCATTTCAAAGGGAGGTCCTGCCGATCTCAGCCCGCCGAATTCCGCGCTCAGCGCGTGGCGACCACTTCGGTTCTTAATTTGTCCGTGCGGAACATCGACTAGAACGGCCTGTGGAAATAGTGTCAGTGAATAGCGCGGGGAAACAGCGGATGCCAATCGCGATTTGCGTCAGCCCGCGATGGCGAGTGCAGAATTGGTAAAGTATTATTCGGACAATTTACTGAGAAGTTTATGAGCAGCCCTTGGCCCCCAAATCCCAACGGATTGTGCGGATAGATGTGTGCTCCAAGGTCTCTGCATAACGACTTAGCACGCTCCTTCTCTTCTATGTCCGCCCAAATGCCAATACCCTCGGGAAAGGCCTGATTTTCAGGTCCGACCAGATTGACGTAGCGCAAGTCAAACTTCAGCCAGTCAAAGTCTCTCATGGCAGTCCGAACGCTTTCGTCGCCATCTGAGGTCACCGCGAGCACCATGCATGTAACTGGGACATCAAGCTCGCGCAGCAGCCCTTCATTTTCTTCGACAAAGTCGCTCAGATTTTTGGTAAGTGAGCGCCCGGTTCCAACCAAGTCATCCAAAAAAATCAATGTGGCAGGCTTTAGCCCGGCCCCCATCTTTTCCCTAACCCGTTCTGAGAATTGGTACGGTGCTATAATACTCTTGGCGGAAAGCTCGTTCACCTCCGCATACTTTGATGTGTAAAACTGACCGCTCTTGCCTTCGCCGTCAGCGTATGTGAGCAAAACGTCAGACCGGCGATCCTGGTATTGCTGGCTGCGGTGGGGTTTGTGCTGCTGATCTC
>JBGTMR010000014.1:0-17242 GCA_041743485.1 Pyrinomonadaceae bacterium | reverse complement strand
ATCGAGCAGGAGCGCGTAGCAAAGAACGACCTTGTGCTTTTAGCTTCCTTCGGCGGCGGGGCGACGTGGGGCGCGGTGGCGATGAAATGGTGAGTCAGGAGTCAGGAGCCAGAAGTCAGTAGTCAGAATAAAGCAGGAACTGAATTGCTCGATGATGCAACATGGAAAAGTTTTGCTTGATTATTAACTGGTCAAATTCTTAGTTCTAAATTCTTCATTCTGGCTCCTGACTTCTGGCTTCTGTCTCCTCAAAAACTTATGTCCATCGCATACATTTTTCCGGGACAGGGTTCGCAAACAATCGGCATGGGGCGCGATTTGGCGGACAAGTTCGAGGTGGCGCGCCGTGTGTTTGAGGAATCCGACGATGCGCTCGGATTCGCGTTGTCGAAGATGTGTTTTGAAGGTTCGGCGGCGGATTTGCAATTAACGGAGAACACGCAACCCGCGTTACTGACGGTTTCCGTCGCCGCTTTGCGTGCCGCGCAGAGTGAAGGCTTGCCCGCCCCGCAAATGGTCGCCGGTCATAGTCTCGGCGAGTATTCGGCTCTGGTGTGCGCGGGGGCGATTGAGTTTCAGACGGCTGTGCGCCTCGTTCGTAAGCGCGGGCGATACATGCAGGAAGCCGTGCCTGAAGGGGTCGGGGCGATGGCGGCGGTGCTGGGCGCGAATGCCGAAACGGTCGCGGCGGCGTGTCGTGAAGCGGAACAAAATGAAGCCGGACAAGATGAAGTGTGCGCTCCGGCGAACATCAATTCGGCGACGCAAATCGTTATCGCCGGACACACGGCGGCGGTCGAGCGGGCGACCGTTATACTGCGCGAACAAGCGGCGCAACAGGGAACGCGCGTTAAGACGATTCGACTGCCCGTGAGCGCGCCGTTTCATTGCTCGTTGATGCTTCCGGCGCAAGAGCGATTGGAAAAAGATTTACACGAAACAGATTTTGCGGATTTGCAAACGCCCTTGATAAATAACGTCGCGGCGCGCGTCGTGCGAACGGGGGATGAAGCCCGCGCCGGTTTGATTGAACAGGTTTCCGCATCTGTCCGATGGTATGAGTCAATGACGGAACTCGGCAGTCAAGGCTTTCGGACGTTTGTTGAAATCGGGGCGGGAAAAGTTTTGAGCGGACTCGTCAAACAAATTGTGGCGGGGGCTGAAAGTTATCAAGTCGAAACCGCCGCGAGTTTAGCGGCGACGTTGAAGGGACTCAGTACGCAACGCGCGGAAATCGGCGACGCGGTTTGATTGAGTCATCATTGCCTTTCGGGTTTAGTAATCAGGGTTGCGCTTGGCGGTAAGCTGTGCATAATCCGTCAAGCGCAATAATGACTTTCGCAAGTTTTTCACATTCGATAAACAATTAAAGAGGAGCCATACGCAAATGTCCGATCAAGAGATCGAAAATAAAGTTAAACAAATCATCGTTGATGAACTCGGCGTTGATGAATCAGAAGTTACACCCAACGCCCGTTTCATTGACGATCTAGGTGCCGATTCGCTCGACACCGTGGAACTGGTGATGCGTTTTGAAGAGGAATTCGGAATCGAAATCCCCGACGAAGACGCCGAAAAAATTCAGAGCGTGCGCGATGCGTACAACTACATTGACCAACACACAAAAGCGTAATCAGTGGTCAGTGGTCAGTGGTCAGTTGAGAAACAAGGTTCTAGCTGCCACTGACCACTGACTTTATTTCGGAAGGGAGTTTCAGAAATTGAAACGTCGAGTTGTAGTTACAGGTCTTGGTCTTATTACTCCGGTCGGCAACACGGTTGATGAGACTTGGGCGTCTTTGATGGCGGGCAAAAGCGGCATGGCGAACATCGAAAAGTTCGACGTGTCCAACTTTCCCGTCAAGTTTGCCGCCGAAGTAAAAAATTTCGACCCGCTTACTTTCATAGAGAAAAAGGAAGCCCGCAAAATGGGGGCGTTCATTCACTATGCGATTGCCGCCGCCGATGAAGCGATTGCCGACAGTAAGTTAAAAGTCACGGATGAAAATTCCGAGATGACCGGAACTTATATCTCAAGCGGTATCGGCGATTTCTGGGCGATTGAACGCGAGCATTCAAAGCTTCTCAACGAAGGTCCGAGCCGCGTTTCGCCGTTCTTCATTCCGTCGGCAATCGTCAACCTCGCCGCCGGACAGGTCTCTATCCGTCACGGTCTGAAAGGTCCTAACTCAGCGACCGCGACCGCGTGCGCCGCCGGTGGTCATGCCATTGGCGACTCATTCAAAATTATTCAACGCGGCGACGCCGATGTGATGGTATGCGGAGGCGCGGAATCGGCAATCACACCGATGTCGGTCGCGGGTTTTGCGGCGATGCGCGCCCTTTCAACTCGTAACGATGACCCGACGCACGCATCGCGCCCGTTCGATAAAGAGCGCGATGGATTCGTCGTCGCGGAAGGCGCGGGGATTTTGGTTCTCGAAGAATACGAATTTGCGAAGCGTCGCGGGGCGCGTATCTATGCCGAAATCGTCGGCTACGGTATGACCGCCGATGCGTTTCATATCACGATGCCGGACGACACACAGTCGGGCGTGATTCGCGTGATGCAAAAGGCGATTAAAGACGCCGGAATCGAACCGCATCAAATCGGATACATCAACGCGCATGGAACTTCCACGCCTTACGGCGACCGTTCCGAGACGCTGGCGATTAAACAGACCTTCGGCGACCACGCTTATAAACTCGCCGTCAGTTCGACCAAATCCATGACCGGACACCTTCTCGGCGCGGCGGGCGGCATCGAAGCCGTCTTTACCGTGTTGGCGATTGACCGTCATAAACTTCCGCCGACGACAAACTATCAAACCCCTGACCCGGAATGCGATTTGGATTATGTGCCGAACGAACCGCGCGAAGCGACTGTGGATTACGCGCTCTCAAACGGTTTCGGTTTCGGCGGCACGAACGCCGCGCTGTTGTTCAAGCGTTACAACAATGAAGAAGGCAAAAGCGAAACAACGGCTGATGAACAAGTCATCGCTTGACTTATAACAAACGGGGGAGACGCAAAGTGTTTGCGTCGGGAAGACATCAAGGATTTGTAATGAAGATAATTGTGCTGATGAAGCAGGTGGCGAATAAAGACGCTATCTTGCGAATCAATAAAGACCAAACTTGGATTGAAGAAAGCGACCTCTCTTATGAAGTCAACGAATCGGACGGCTATGCTCTCGAAGAATCTCTGCGCCTGAAAGAGAAACACGGCGGCGAAGTCGTCGTCTGCACGATGGGACCCGCGCGCGTCAAAGCGGTTATCAAAGATGCACTCGCGCGCGGCGCAGACCGCGCGATTCACATTCTCGCCGATGACTTGCCGCGTCCGAGTCCGTTCGCTGCCGCGTCAATTATCGCCGGAGCGATTAAGGACGAACAGCCCGACCTCATCATGTCCGGCTTGCAATCCGACGATAATTCGTATGCCCAAACGGGCGTGATTCTCGCCGAACTTTTAGGCTTGCCGCACGCGACCATCGTTATCGAAGTGGACGCTTCGGGCGAAGGATTAAGAGTCAAGCGTGAACTCGAAAGCGGTTGGTATCAATGGTACACGATGCCGAAACCCGCATTGCTTACGATTCAATCCGGCATCTCACAGATTCGCTATGCGACGCTCAAAGGCATCATGGCGGCGAAGAAAAAAGAGATTAAAGAAGTCACGCCGACGATTGATACAAACGCCGCATCGCACCAGAAAGTGACGAAGATTTACTTTCCGCAAAAACAGAAACAGACTCAGTTTTTAGGCGACGGCGACGCGAAAGCGGGAGCGGCGATGCTTGCCGATAAGTTGAGAACGGAAGCGAGAATTATCTGAAACGGTGGACAGTTCAAAAGGGAGAATAATGAGCAACGGGATTTTAGTTTTTGTCGAACATCGTGCGGGTGCGATTAACAAAATATCTTACGAAGCGATTGCCGCCGCGCAGGAAATCGGCGCGAAGTTAAACCAGCCGGTGAGTGCCGTCCTGTTCGGTGCGAATTTTCAAGACCTCGCGCAACAAGTCGCGGCTTATAAACTCGACGGCGTGGTATATGCCGATAACGAAAAACTTGCCGAGTACACGCCCGACGGTTATGCCGATGCGATGGAGTTTGTTGTGCGTGCGCGTGACCCGTTTCTGGTGATTTTCCCGCACACCTATCTCGTGCGTGATTTCGCTCCGAAGCTGTCGGCGCGTTTCGGCAAGGGCGTTATCAGCGACTGCATTCGCGCACAAATGGAGAACGGCGAACTCGTTTTTTCGCGCCGTATTTTCTTGGGTAAGATTGATGCCGATGTCGTTTCAAATTCGGATGCGCCCGTGTTTGCGACTTTCCAATCGGGAGCGTATCGCGGCGAGACGGCGGAGAAGGGAACGGGCGTTTCAGTCGAGACATTGGCGGTCGAAGTCGGTGAGATTCGCATGAAACCCGAACCCGCGTTTCAAGAAGTCAAATCGGCGGTGGACTTGACGAAAGCCGAAATTATCGTCGCGGTCGGGCGCGGTATCAAAGGGCAAGAGAACTTACAACTGGTCGAAAAACTCGCGCAGATTTTAGGCGGCGAAGTCGCGGCGTCACGTCCGATATGCGACGCGGGCTGGCTTCCGATTGACCGTCAAATCGGCTCGTCAGGTCAGACGGTCGCCCCGAAACTCTATATCGCGCTTGGCATCTCCGGTGCGATTCAACACCTCGTTGGCATGAAGAACGCTTCGACCATCGTCGCCGTCAACAAAGACCCGGAAGCACCGATTTTCGACATCGCGGATTACGGCATCGTCGGTGATATTTTTGAAGTCATACCGGCATTGACCGAAGAAGTTAGGAAACTCAAAGGTTGATGTCCGGGTGTTTTCGGTGAAGCAAAATACAAGGCGGTGAATTCGGTTTAGGTTTTGGATTCGCCGCCTTTTTTTCGCCCGATGTGGCGGCGGATAAGTCCCATCGGGCGATTAAAAGCGGTCAATAGTCCTGTCGCTTTCGGGTTTTGTTTATGGTCGGCAATCGAAGGGATGAACAGCAAGTCGCGCACATAACGCAACTTGTTTCGATACGATGAATGAATGCCGAGATGAAACTTGAACATCTCGGTTGTCTGCGGTCGGCGGTCGCCCGTGTAACATAGAAAAGTGCGAACAGTCGCCGCTAACTTCATCAAGTTCGCATCTTGTAAACAAGCGTTTGCGAGATGATCGGGAAGCGGTGCATCGAGCATTTGACGGGCGAGTATCAAACCCAAACGCAAATAGTTTTCACCCTCAAGCCGACGCGCTTCATCAATTAAATAGTTCCAATCAAGTGATGACTCGCGGCGCAGAATCTCCGCCACGTCACACAGCCACGTCAATCTTTCCCAAGCGTGCTTTGCTCCGTGCGCGCACAATACAAGCAAGTAATCTTCGTTGGAAAAAGTGCGAACCGTTCCGCCGGGAATATCTAACTTTTTGTGGCGTTGCCACAAATCACGAGTATCGAACGCGAAGCCGAAATAGCGCGGCAAAACCCGCCAGTGAAGTTCGAGCAGACATCGCTGTTCGTTGTGAGAAAAACTCAAGTGATACTCGGATTGCAAAAGCTTTTCCCAACCCGCGCCGTCGAAGTCCGCCGCCGGAACGAATTGTTGATTGACGAGTAAATCGCGTGCGCGCCCGACATCTTCGGGGAACACGAGAACGTCCAAATCGCCGAACTGCCGCAGGGCGACATCGCCGTAAGCCGCAACCGCGAGTGCCGGACCTTTGAAGGCGAGCAACGGTAAATTATCACCCTCGAACTTCTTGACGACTTCACAAAGAATCGCTGAAAGATACAAACTGTGGAGATGATTTTGATGGGCGAAGTCGTTGAACTTTTTAAGAATTTCAAGTGGGACGTATTCCGCCGGAAAACTTTTCAGGTGACGGTTAAGCAGTGAGACAACATTGTGACGCTGTGCGTATTGAAAAACCGCTTGCCAGTCAAGGGCTTCCGAAAGATGCGAACGCGCGTGCGCTAAATCCGTTTCGCTCATCATCGTTCGCGCGCAACACTGTGCAAAAAGAATTTCCGGCGGAGTGTGGGGTACGTCGGTGGACGGATTTTGAGCGGCGTGACGGCTCACATTTGAAGACATGACGATAAAGAAACGGTACGAAGCGAAGCCGATGTGGAAAAACTTAAAATTGCCTGTTGACCCTTGCGGTGACAAATGGTAGTTTCGCAGAACCAAGAGCATTCTGCTAGCTCGGTTTTCTCTCAGTCATAATAAATCTAATTAAATTTGCTTACCTAAATTTCCGAAGGGATTACAAATGCGACACTGGCGAATGTTTGTTGTAGTGCTTTGCACATTGATGTTTGGCGCGGGATTTATATTTAGCGCGGAGGGCGTTAAAGCACAAAGGAACGCCCAAAAAACTGTGCCGCCGAAAATTAAACCGGAATCTTCAAATCAAATCACGCGCATCCAAACCCCGATTATCCGGCAACGCAAAAACACCAAAGGCGGCAGATACGCCGCCACTCTCGCCGGTAAATTTTCACAAGCAATCAACCCGACTGCCACTCCGCCAAATGATGAATGCAGCGGAGCGATAAACATTCCAAGCACAACCGGATTTCCCGTATTCTCGCCGGTCGTTGACATCACCGAAGCGAGCATCGGGAGCAACGATCCTGCGTTGCCGACATGTTTGGATTTCGATGACACGGGTGTTGACCGTAGCGTGTGGTTCACCTTCACGCCGCAGGATGCGGGACCGTTCGTGATTTCGACTTGCGAAAACACTCCGACCGCGACGACCGTGCAGGACACCGTGTTGACGCTCTATACTTCAAACGGCGGGTGCGGTGATTTCGTTGAAGTTCCTCCCAACGGGCGTAGCGTCTTTGGTTGCGACGACAATAGCTGCGACCCTGATGTCAACGGGCAAGCCGTTATTTCGACGAGTTTGACCGCCAACAGGACGTATTATATTGTCGTTCGAGAAGGTCTCAACAACGGCTATGACTCGATTGATGAAACGGGTTTGGGTGATGTACAGGTCAGAATTGAACGCACGGCACTTCCGGCACGCGCCGGAGACATTATGATAAGCGAGTTCCGTTTATCGGCAAACCGCAGTTCGCGCGATGAATTTATCGAGTTGTACAACAATACCGACATCCCGCGTCGCATCGGTAATTTCCGCATACGGGCTTTCGACCCTGACCCTGACTTCGGATACTTTGAGTTTCGTATTCCGGCAGGCACAAACATTCCGGCGCGCGGATATTATCTGATTGCCGACGTATCGAGCGGACGTACATACAGCTTGGGGGCGTTAACCGCTGTTGACGGAAAGATTTTCATCGGTGGCGACTTTTTTATTGATAATGAAGGACTGGCATTAGTTTCCGGCGGGGAAGATGCTGACGGCAACGGGACAGAAGATTCACCTCTGGTTGAGATTGATAAAGTCGGATTCACGGGAGCGACCAACAGCCCTTTCAGCTTTATCGAAGGAACGGGACTCAATCGCTACACCGCACCGCGAACCGACGAATATAGTTTTCTGCGAAGATACGTCAACGGTAAGCCGGTTGATACGAATGACAACGCCGCCGATTTCATCATCGTGACAACAGGCAATCCGACTTTGTTCACATCAAACGTGACTGCGATTTTCGGCGCGCCGGGTCCGCAAAGTACAACCTCACCCTATCGCGGCGTGAACCTAAGCACACTGGTTAGCTTGTTTGATACGGCACGCGCCGCCAATCAAAGCCCGAATGTTGATCGCTATCTCGATGCCGTCAACATCGCCAATGCGACGCAAGGCACACTGGCATTTCGTCGCACATTTACAAACATAACGGGCGCGCCTATCACGCGACTTCGGTTCCGTTTCGTCAACCTGACGACGCTCGGCGCACCAAATCAAGTCGGTGGATTGGTACAGGCTGACTTGCGTGCTTTATCCTCGCCCGGCGGCGGTCGCGTCATAATCACTCGCACGGATGGAACTCAAGTCGCAATCAGCAACTTAACGCTCGAACCGCCTGCCAACGGTACGAATACCGGAGCGGGTGGTGGATTGAATTCTACCCTACGCGCAAGTCTGCCGACGGTACTTCAAGGCGATATGACCGTTGAACAATTAGCTCCGAATGAATCGGTGAGTGTTGAGTTTTTATTCGGAGTGAACAGTCCGCGCGGCTCAATCGCCCGTTTTTCCTGTATCGTCGAAGCCCTTCCGTAATCGGGTTTTGGTGTCGGTACCGGTGATTAGTTTTGCTATGAAATAAAACGATGCGGTTGTGTGATATACCGCAAGAGTGAAAAATCGATTCGATTGTTAAATACAAATCGGCTCACGCAAGACTTCCACAGCGTTTTCGTGCCTTTCATAAATCTTGTGGGTAAGTGATGTTGATAGCGTTTCGCCGCACGCTTTATCTGAATCAACTCGACACTAGACCACAAGCAACACTTACAGAATAAGCTGAATAGTGCAGGATTCATCAGGAGGAACATCAATGACATCTTTACGCAGGTTTATACTAGCTCTAACTGCCGTCTCGCTCGTGTCAAGCGGAGTCTGTTCGGCACAAGTCAGGTCAAGCAGCAAAAGGAAAACTTTGGGAGTCGCCAATAGCCGCGCCCGATTTTTCGGCAAATCCCTCGAAAACCCTAAATCACGGTTAGCCAAGAGGCGCGCACAACATGTCTCTACCGATTCCGACACCGTTATTCAGCCGACACAAGCCCCTTCAAATAATGATTGCGCGGGAGCCTTGCCGTTCAATCAAGATTTCAACGGCAACATCATCAATAATTTTCAAGACCCCAACACTCTCACGCTTCCCGCTTACGCCGCCCCGGTTGATGTCAACGACGCCACCAATGACCCGGCTAACGATCCGGCAGCTTCCTGCCAGACGGATACGTCGCGCAGCGTGTGGTACACCTTCAGACCGGTTGTCACGGGGGCATACTTCGTTTCGTCGTGCGCCGATGCTCCGACAAGAACAACGGTTATTGACCCGATAATTTCAATTTATACTGCTCCCGCCGGATGCGGTGCTTCGACAAACTTTACTGAAGTTCCGACGCAAGGTGCAGGTATGACGGGCGCGACGGACGGATGCGATGACGACAGTTGTTTCACCGAAGCCCAAGCCGTCGTTCAAACACAGCTTACGGCTGGCACGACCTACTACATCGTCGCCCGTCAATTTCAAAATGTCCCCCTTGCCACAACCGAAAGAACGCTCCATTTGCGCGTTAACCGCGCTACGGGGGGAGGGATTCGTATCGCAAATCCCGGCGACGTTCTTATTAGCGAGTTTCGGTTGTCCGGCAACGGTAACCAGCGCGATGAATATGTCGAGCTTTACAACAACACAAATGTCCCCCTCAATATCGGTGACATCTTTGGAGTCGCTTCGTTTGACCCTGATCTAGTTGGTGTCGGCAATCCCGGCGATGGTATTTTCGTGGTTGGTGTGTCGCCCGGTGTAGTAATTCCCCCGCGCGGCTATTACCTGATAACCAATGTCTTCGGTACTGCATCCAATACTGCATACAGCATAAATAGTGTGCCGGGTAACAATCGCCGCACGGATTTCGACGGTGATTACTTCCTTGATAATCGCGGCTTGGCTTTTGTCAGGTTGGAAAGCAATAACAATTTGACGACCATTGACGCCGTTGGTTTTTCATCGGATTCGCAGGGTAATGCTTCGTATGCCGGTGCCACCGGACAAACCAGTCCCAATGGATTCGTCGAAGGCACAGCCATAACATATAGCGGCTCTGGAACAAGCGGTTCTATCCCCACCCAATCCAGCTTTGTGCGCCGTTTGGTGGGTGCTATTCCGGTTGACTCGGGTAATAATGCTAACGACTTTATTCTTGTCTCAACCGCCGGTCCGAACGCCGGTGTAACATCGAACCTGACGTCAAACGTCAACGGAATGGCGATACTCGGCGCGCCTAACCCGCAAAACTTGCAAGCACCCTATAGAGGCGTCTCCAATCCGATACTGGTTGAATTAGCAAATACAAGCGTCGGTGCTAATTCACCTCCCAACGCGCAACGCTTTAACAGGACAGACTTTCCTGCGGAAGTCGGACCGAACGCTTCGGAAGGAACACTTGTTTTCCGTCGCCGTTTCGTGAACACCGAGAGCCGGGACATCACAAGTTTGCGTTTCCGTTTTACCAACATAACGACGCTTGGGTCTCCGAACCAAGTTGGTGGAGCAACTCAAGCGGATGGGCGCGCGTTTTCATCGCCGGGTGGGGGACGACTTACGATAACCCGCGCCGACGGGTCAACAGCACGCCTCGCAAACCTTGTACTTGACCCTCCTTCGATGGAAGGAAGCAATGGCTTAGGCGGCGGTCTATACTCTTCTTTGAGTGTGCCGTTCCCGACGACATTGGAGGGAAATGTTACTGTTGACCGAATCAGACCCGGTGAAGCTATCGTTCTTGAGTTCCTATTCGGAATTAATAACGCGACTATAGGAACTTTCCGTTACGCGGCAATCATCGAGATAAACCAAGTTGCTCGTTAGACATCCAACAGTTTTATCGCGTTGCGTTAAAAGCAAAAATGCAACTGGGCTTTTGACGCAACGCGATAAGCATTTCTACTAAATGCGAATGTTTCGAGTGTTGACGCTGCTCAACTTTTTATAGTAACTTTCGCCGCCATTCAATAACTCTTAAAACATAACATAGTTGCCCAACTCAAATGGAGGTATGCCTTGTGCGATTGACTAAATTCGTACTATTCATAATTGCTTTGTTATCGCTGAATACGGCGATATATGCACAACGCCGTCCAAATCCTGATGCTGCTCAAGCAGAAATCTTAATCACTGAATTTCGCCCCAGCGGACCAAATGGTACGAGGGATGAATACGTTGAGTTATACAACAACACCAATCAGGCACTGGATATTACCGGATACACGATTTATTCCTTTGATGGTGACGGGCGAACGCTCTTTATCGCTCCGCTACAAAGCAATACTTCGGGCTTCGCAGTGATTCCGCCGCGCGGGTTCTACTTAATCGCAAACTTTAGCCGAAGCAATACCGCCGCGACCGACCGTTATAGTTTGTATGATTATGCTGTACCAAACTTTAGCATGGAAGATCGCGGTGCTAACGTTGATTATTTCCGCAACGCCAGTGCCTTGCCCGACCCCGGCGGTGACTCTGGGTTTAGAATAGCCGGTGTCGGTTTTGGCACTCCCGATATTCAAAATGGTGGGACGTTTTTTGACACACTCGGATTTCAAGGCAGGATGCAGTTCGGCGAACCGCTCAACCTTGGAGAAGGCAATCTGTTTAATCTGCCGACATCGCTTCCGTCACCCGCACCGCAATATGCTGTTGTGCGGCGGGTTGTTAACGGCGTGCCGGTTGACACGAATGACAACGCGAGTGATTTCGTGCTTGTGTCATCCTCCGTTCCGGCGAACGGATTTAGCCGGACGGAAACTAACGGTACTTTCCCTGTGACTCCGATTCTTGGCGCGCCAGGACCGCAAAGTACCACCAGCCCGTATCGCGGTATAAGTAATCCGATTTTGCCTGCCTTGCTTGACCCGACACGCGCGGCGAATGTTTCGCCGAATGTTGACCGTTACGTCAATGAAACCGGACTTAACGCCCCAATGGGAACTTTGGCGTTCCGCCGTCGCTTCACTAATACGGAGAGAGAAGTCACGAACGTGCGTTTCAGGTTCACCAATTTGACAACCCTCAACACGCCCAATCAGACAGGCGGTGCGCCGCAAGCCGACGGGCGCGTTCTTTCATCGGGCGGGCGCACAGGCATTACAAGAACTGAAAATGGTGGAACGCAGTCTGCCGTCACTCTCACGCCGATGATTTTGGATGCTCCACCATCAAACACTACCGAAGGCAATGGAGGCGGATTAAACTCAACCCTCAGATTAGTTCCGCAAAATGGAATAGTATCACTTGGCAGCGGGAGTTCTTTAGATGTTGAATTTCTTTTTGGTATTAACAGTCCAAGCGGGGCGATATTCCGTTTTGCTGCCATCGTCGAGACATTGCCCGCCGCCGGAGCTACCACAACAAGTATGATAGTTGGAGGGGCTTCCATCAAGCCCAACTCAAAGTCAAGAACCGATTCACGTACTAAACGATGAAATTTACTTACCACCGATTGCAAATAGTCTATGGCTTGTTGATAGCCGCACTGCTGGCGATGCCCGGCAGTACCGCCGCGCAGACTGTAAAAAAGCGTGGAGAAGTCAATGCTTCCGCCAAACAACGCTTGAAACCTAAACTATTTGTCAAAGCTACATCGAAGTCTCCGTTTTTAATTACGCTCCGCGCCATCGACGCGCCGCTTATTGAAGTGGCGACACGCATCGGTGAGCAAACGAGAATTCCGATTGAACTTAGTCCGGTGATGCAAGCGCAGCGTGTGACGCTGAACTTCAAAGCCATTGACCTTGAATCACTGGTACGCACACTTGCCCCGCAGCCTTTCATTGACTACGTTGTAAGCGGTGACCCGAACGAACCGCAACAGAAAATCGTGGCGATTTATCTTCATGCCTACAACGAAGACCCGCCGGGCGCATCCATTGCTACCCGCGACAATTTTGAAGCTTTCATACTTGAAGCAAGCACCGACCCTCCTGAAGACGAAGCCAAAGCTGTGACTGAAGAAGCGGACAAAAAACCGATTCTTGAAGTGGGCTACGAGAAAAGTCTTTTAAGTGTCAGTGCGCGTCGCCAGCCTTTGACCGCAGTTTTATACAAAATCGCGGAACTCATCGGAGTTCCATTCGATATGCAATATGTTTCGGTTGAGTTTGTTGACATAAATTTCAAAGACTATGCTCTGCAAGACGCCGTGCGTAGTTTATCGCCGCAAGTCAGGCTCTATATACGGACGGATTTTCAAGCCAACGAAACCAAACCGGTGCGTCTGGTGCTTGTCGAACCGTCTAATTTAGCGTCATAATTGACGTATTAAATTTTGGTCTCCGGGAGGATTACTTCAAATGGATTCGGTAAATGATTCATACAAATCAAATATGACAACTTCAGAAAGCACCTCACAAGAAGCGAGTGGTAGTATCGCGCAACGAGCCGTCTTTGTTGAGCCAGTTATTTCTCGACCCATTGATATTCTTGAAGCCACAAAGTTTTTTGGGGACGTTGATGGCTCGTTCAGAGGTTAGTTCTCGGTTCAAAAGTACAAGGTAGAACATCAATCATAATGTCAGTCGTCCGACAGCATAGTGATGGGGTACAGCCTCAATTCTATGCCAAGATAGCGGATTGCAATATAAAGATTGTTGCTGATGCTTTTGAGGTAAAAGAGAAAGCCCTTAAATTCATTTCTGTTTTTAGCACGGTTGAGAATAACAGCGACGGGATAAAAACAGATTGCACAATTTACATCCAACGCCATAAGGCATCATCCAAAACACGGATGATGCCTTATGGCGCGTTAGGCTTCGACGTTGAGTCCGGTCATTGCTATTCTGACGGCAATATGTGCCTCCTGAGGTTTGGCGATTCGACGGTTTTCGTCGAGAGCCCCGACGCTAAGATAATCACCGTCATTTACTTTTCGGATAAAGATTTAGCCTCTGAACTCCCTTTCTTAATCAGATATGCAATTCAATTAGCTTTGCACCGTCGGGGACGTTTTCATTTGCATTCGGCTGCCGTTGTGAATCCGGTTGATGGTCAAGGCGCGTTGCTTATCGGAGATTCGGGTGCCGGAAAATCAACCTTGACCGTGCAATTAGCCCGTGCCGGATGGAAATATTTGAGCGACGATGTAGTCGTGCTTTCGACATCAGCCACAAGTGTTCAGGCGTTCTGGCGTCGCCGTTTCTTTTCTCTGACTGAAAAAACGATTGAGGCTTGCGATGTGAGTATTGTCCCGCAAGCATCGACAGTGCTGACTTCACCGCAACCATCCAAACAGATGTTTATGCCGGAAGATTTGTTCGGACATCCGCCGCTCGCGTCATGCTTCCCGAACAAGCTTTTCTTTGTCAGTCTGTCGCATCAAGCCGAGAGCGTTGTCAGAAACCTGACGGCTGGCGAGGCATTGCTGATGTTGATAAAGAGGTGTGCTTGGGCAACGTATGAAGTCCCGGATGTGGCGCGGGCTTTCATTCGCACGCTGGAGAGTCTGGTTAATCAGTGTCGTTGTTATGAACTGTCTTCCGGCTACGATGTTTTGGAAAAACCCGACACGGCGGTAAGACTGATAGGCGGCGGCGAAACTGAAAACGTAAATCGAGCAAATGTCTAAAGAAAACAGGACAGAAAATCAGCCGCGTGAAAACGTTATCGCGTCGGAATTCACCAACGGTGAGGGTACTCTGGTGGACTTAAATACCAAGAGATACATTCAGCTAAACGAAACGGCGTTGTTGATTTGGCGATGTCTCGAACAAGGACGAACGCGCGATGAAATCATCAACCGATTGTGTGCGCGTTATGAGGTTACTCCCGAACACGCGGGGCAGAGCGTTGATAAGGCGATTGCGAGTTTTAAGGAAAACGATTTAGTGCAGTGACACTTCCCAAGACAGCACACACGATAAAAGCAGCCTTCATAAATCATGAAGATGGAAAGCTGAAGGTGCGTTGGTAGTCGAGAGGCGTGGTTTCAAAAACAGGTTTGTCGAAAACTTCCACCCACGCATGACCGTCGAGCGAACCCGATTGAGGGCGGACGCCGAACACGATGCGGGCATCGATTCCCGTTATCGCCAGATGACGGTAAATTATTGCCGCACGCTTCCAGCAAGTGGGCGTGAACATCAAGCGGTTGATTGACAACAGGGCATCCGTCGCGCGGACAAATTTTCTATGCGCGCATTCGATTTCTTTACCGGATAGAAAATCCCCGCGTGCGCGGCGCGGGTTTATCAATTTCAAAGCGCGGGTCAACGGCAGGAATCTGAACGCCGCCGACACCAGCACGATTTGCAATGCCAACCGCGCCGCCAATAAAAGATTCGACGGATTTCTCGTAACATAAATTAGTTGTTGAAATAATTTGTACGTAAAAAGATCAACTCCTTGACAGATGGCTCGACACAAGGGCTTACGCGCCTCTAACGGCGAAACTATAAGATCCCCAAAAACTTTCCCATTCAAATCCATCATCGCAATCCACGCAACGACGCATGTAAACGAGGCGAACGAGCCACGCGCCGCCTTTGGTCAAAGCGAATACGGCTTCGCCACGCATGTTTGTCTTTGCGGTCAAAGGTTTGAGTCGGCGATTGTAGGCAGAGATTTGAACACCGGCGAGCGGCACACCGTCAAACGTCACACGCACCGGAAGTTTGTCACCTGCGCGCATCCGATACGGGTTGCGCTTGAGTGTGACTTCTAGTTTGAAGCCAATCGGCTTGTCGTGAAAATCATCAACGCGCGTGCCGACTTGAATCAATGTTTTGAGATAACGACGATATTCTTCGCGTCCTTCCTGCGCGGTTTCGCCCGCTTTTTGGCGCAAAGCGATGATGTCGTTCAAGCCTTCTTCGCGCAGGTAACTCGTAAATTTCTCACCGTCGAGAGCATTGCGCGCGGGCGTGCGTTCGAGCGTGACGAGGTATGTTCCGGTTCGCTCAAATTTCAAATTGGCGACGGGCATCGTACCGTCGGGGACGTTCGATAAAAGGCTTGATTGCTTGTGTCGTGAGAATAAATCGAAACTCACGGCGCGTTGGCGTTGCATAGGGCGTTCGACTTCGCTGGTGAAATGGTCGCCGAGATGCAGACGAAGCGCAATGAGATTTGATGAAGGCTTTTCGATGAAAAACATTTCGGGTTCGAGCCAGTAATCATGGGCTGAAACCGGAGACGCAAAAGCGTGGGACAAAATTATCAGGAACAGTGTGACGATGAATGACTTTAACAAGTTAAAAAAACTCCTTATCGCCTGACATCGGAAACAGAATTTGACGCTTTACTTGAAGCGTGGTTCGAGTCGGTGCTGGAAGCAAAGTGACGCTCAATATCTCGTGTTACTTCCTGCGGCGTCCACCCGTTATCGCGGTAGAGTTTGATAAGTTTTCCGTTTGGGTCAATCAGGGCGGTTTTAAGTGAATGATTGATTGTGCCGTCGGCGGCGGGCGTGTATGACAAATTAAAAAGCTTTGCTACGTCGCTTATTTGCGCGCTCGTGCCGGTCGCAAATTCCCATATTCGCGGTGAAGAACTCGCTTGCGCGTCGTAGCGCGCGGCGTATTCACGCAACACGGCGGGCGTATCATAAAGCGGGTCGAACGTGACACTAAGCAATCGAACGCGGTCGCGTAAGTCGGGTCGGGCGGCAAGGGTCTTGTTAATCGCGGCGAAATTCTCACTCATCAATGGGCAGTAATCGGGTAGAGGGCAGCGCGTATAAATGAATGTGAGAAGCAGCACGCGGTTTTTATAATCCGCGAGGTTTATGTTTTTGCCGTCTTGATTGACAAGCGTAAAGTTCGGGATAGTAGTTCCGGGTTGCGGTTCGATAAGGGCGGCGGCACGGGAAGCGGCAGCCGCGCTATCACCGCTCATCGGACGCGACAATGAAACTTCATCGAGATAAGAACGCCCTTTATCAATCACGAGGGTCGCGCTTATTTCATCTCCGCTTTTCATTTCGTCATACAAGGCTTCGTCGCGCAAAGCGAAATCCATCGTCATCGCTTCCATATATGTTTCGCCTTGAGTGTCGGAAATCGGATTGTGCGCGACTTGAACGCGGCGGCGTGATTTATCTGCGTTTAAGACTTTGCCCGTCAATTTATAACGTCGCGCTTCGGACGAAAGCGGTGCGCCGGATTCATTCGTGCAAGCTGAAAAGCATAGTCCGATGATGAACAATAGCGAAGCGAACGCGAGGTGTGCGAATTTATAAGTTCTAAAAAACGATGTGGATTTGTCGAATTGATGAATCGAGAACGGTTTGGTTAAAGTGTTCATATTGACGAAGTAAGTCGAATAAAAGATGTGTGAAGCATCAAGACTTAATGGATGCCCGAAAGATGTTCGCGCGTGATGTTATGATTGATTAACGATTATTACCGTCTTGTTATCTTAGATGCGACTGATTATGCGAATCAAGGGTAAAGGACTTCGATTGCTATGTTCATGAGCTACGGCAGTAGCGGCAAGTCGGTAGCCCACAGTGAAGGCGAAGCCGTAACTGTGGGTTTAAGCGATACCAAGATTTTTGGCTGCGGTAGCAGCGTAA
>JBGTMR010000013.1:0-51653 GCA_041743485.1 Pyrinomonadaceae bacterium | reverse complement strand
TGGAAAGCAGCAGTTCGAGAAACGCATTCGGGTCGGCGTAATCCGCGACCCAACCGTGACGCGACAAGCCTTTGTAGTTGAGCGAAGATGCGCGCGTGTTGACGAGATAGGTGCGAAATTCTTGGTTCGTCAGTTCAACCTTGATGCCCAATTCGCGCTTGAGCATCGCTTGCACGATTTCATAAAGTGCCTTGTTGTTTTCGTTTGTGTTATAGACAATTTCAAATTCGGGAAAGCCTTTGCCGTCAGGAAAACCCGCTTCGGCAAGCAAGCGGCGGGCTTCGTCCGGCTTAAAGTCAGTTCCTTGCGGCGGGTCGTAACCGTCCATCGGCGGCGACATCGAAATCGCGCCGAGTTGACCCGGAGCGCGGTCAGCCAGAACACGACGGTCAATCGCCAATGACAACGCGCGCCGCACGCGCACATCATTAAACGGCGGCATCGTTGTTTTGATTGCCAAAAATTCAACAAACAGCGCGGGTCCGGCGACGTAATCTTTCTTGGTTTTGAAAAGCTGATTGCGCCACGGGACGGGAACTTCGTTGCTCTGCGTCGCGTCAACTTCGCCCGCCTTGTACAGGTTCATCGCGGTCGTCAATTCTTCGACGGAAGGAAACACGATGCGGTCGAGCAGCGTATTCTCCGCGTCCCAGTGAAACGGATTGCGCTCAACGATTATCTTGTCGTAAGGATTCCAAGAAACCATGCGAAAGCCGCCGGAAGAAACGATGTTGCCCGGTTTAATCCAGAGTTTATCACCATGCTTTTCGATTGCCTGACGCGGTACGGGGCGAAAGAATTGATGCAGAATCAGTTTCGTAAAATACGCGGTCGGACTCTCCAACGTAACCTGAAAAGTGTAATCGTCAAGGGCTTTGACGCCGACATACTCTTTCGTGACGGGGACGAATTCTTTGCCTTCGATGAAGCGCGCGAGTTCCGGCTTACCCGCTTTTTTCTTTGCCGGGTCGCCGTTCAAAAGTTTGGTTCGTAAAGCTTCGTCGTCGGGAACAAACAGATACTTTTCGCTTGTGGTTTGACTTGTGTTTTGGGTTGCAGGTTGAGTCGGAGATTGAGTTTCGTTCGGTTGGTCAAAACGAGCGGGAATGTCGCCCGTGAAGTTGATTCTCCCGTCTTTGCCCGCCCGTTCTAAATCACTTTCGGTCGCGTACTTTCCGGTTGCCGCGTCGCGCACGAAAGCCGATTGCTCGTTGTAAGCTTGCGCGTTTTTGATTGCGTACATAAACGACGCATACGGCGCGGCGAGTTCCGGCGAAGCACCGCGCCGCCATGAATAAACCATGTCGTTGGCGTTAAGCGGCGTGCCGTCCGTCCAACGCGCATCGCGGCGCAAATGGAACGTCCACAAAGTTCCGTTCTCGTTCGACTCCCATCGTTCGGCAAGCGACGGAATAGGGTTCACACCTTTATCGTCATACTCGACCAGACCGTCGAACAGCGCGGCGGCGATGCGCGATTCGGGTTGTCCGGTCATCGTGTGCGGGTCAAGGGTTTCCGGTTCAGCACCCGTGATATAACGCAAAACCTGACCTTCGGGCGGCGCGACTTTGCCGAAGTATTTATCTTCCGCTCCAGCCGACGCGCACGCCGTCGCCATCATTGAAACGATGATGAGCGTCAACAACTTTATCGTTCGATATTGATTTACGGTTGCCATAATAAGCCGCACCTTTACAGAAACTTCGGAGTGAACAAGCCTTTTTCTTATCATCTCTCGAATGCACGCCGACACTCTCGAACGCGCGATGCTCAAGGTTTCAAAGATGCTTGGTTGAAGATTAAAAGACAGTGAACGGGAGAGACCTGAAAGCGTCAGACAATTAAATCGGCGGCAACTTCACACCTTGATGCACGTTACCACGCACGCGCGCGGACGGGCAAGAAACACTTTCAAATGCATACAAACATTGGTGGCGCACATGGTTTGGATGGTTGCCCGTCGAACTTGGAATGACGTATGCCGAGCTATCAGTCCCGAATTATCAATCTTGTATCACTCGCCGTACTTAATAACGATTTTCGTTGCTTCGTCCGGCGGTCGCCATGCCGTGTCAATCCTGATGTGTTTAAGCGAAGTCGCATCAAGCATGTTGCGATTGAAGTTTGTGAGGTAGGGCTTGGCAAGCGAGAACGACGCCGCGAAGTAAAGAGGCACGGCGGGCAAAAGTTCTAAAGCTTTGCGGTCGGTGCTGATGTCGGGCAGAAGGTTGGTTTCGAGCGGTGAAGGCATCGCACCGTTTAAGCTTGAAGCTTGGTTCGCGCCGGATTGTGTGTCGGGTGAAAAATCGTTTCGGGATGCGTCGGCGGACGAGTTATTGACAGTCTCCATTTCAAACATCAATCGCATGTTGTTCGATTCATCCGGCGTTTGCATGACGTGGCTGCGCCGCGCGATGTCGAACTCTCCGGCGCGCAGGGCGGCTTCGTAGTCGCTCCAATCTTTAACTATGATTTGCGTTTCGATGCCGATTGCGATGCGCCACATTTCCGCGACGGCGAGCGCGACGGCGCGCTGCTCATCGTTGCGATTGATAAGCAAGCGGACGACGGGAAAACTTCCCTCGCCTTCATAACCCGCGTCACGCATTAACTCGCGGGCTTTCGTTATGTCGTGAGTCAAACGGTTTTCTGTATCTGCATTTAGGATGTCCGTTGTCGCTTCTGCTGGCATGAACATTCGCGCGGGAACGGTGGTGTCGCCGTGCGTATCGCGGTTTAACTTGTCGCGGTTTATCGCAAGGGCGAATGCGCGCCGCACGCGCACATCATCAAACGGCGGGCGTGAAAAATTGAAGCGATAAAAGTTGAGCGCACCGAAAGTCTCGCGTTGAAAGTCTTGATATGAAGTTAAGAGTTTGACGGCGAGCGGTTCTAAAGCGACGTTGGTCACAAGGTCAATCTCTCCGGCGCGATACCTGTTCAATGTTTCTTCCACGTCCTTCGTTCCAACGAACTGCACGCGGTCAAGCTTCACCGCACGCGCGTCCCAGTAACTTTCGGCGCGCTCCAACACGACTCTATCAATTGATTGCGAACTCAAACGAAATGCCCCGTTAGTGGGAACAGAAGGCGAAACGATAGATGCTTCGTCGTCACGCCGCGTCGCCGCTTCGCTCGAAGATAAAGCAGTTTGAGCGTCGCGCGCATAGATTGGACGAAACACGGTGTGCGCGACCAACGACGAAAAATCCGCATCCGGGCGTTTCAGACGAACGCGCAAAGTGCGCCCGTCAACGGCTTCGACGCCGAAGGCTAGTTCATCAATCGGCGACGCATCGGAAGCCGCGACGGACGTGCTGTAAGAATTGCCGTAGCTCCCAACAGCCGCCGATGAATTATTGCTAGATGCTTCATTACCATCATCGTCGTCCGATGCGAGATTCGCCGCTTCGTTTGGTACTTCCCTGTTCATGGAGACGAGCGGGCGCACGCCTTCGATGTTCTCCATCAAACGACGATGCGGCACAAACTCGCCCATCATCGCCGCGCGTCTCCATGACACGACGAAATCCTTTGCCGTCACGCTTTCACCGTTCGACCATCTCGCATCTCCCCGCAGATAGAACGTCCACTGCCGCTTGTCGTCGCTTGCCTGCCAACGCATCGCCACGCCCGGCATCGCCTCAAGAGTGCGCGCGTCGTAATCGGTCAAGCCTTCGTACAACGCGCGCACGGCATCCGTTTCGGGCGCGGTCGCGGCTCGCGCCGGGTCGAACGTGCGTGGCAATCCGCCGTCGCTCCAACGTAATTCCTGAACCTGCGGCACACTGACCGATCCGTAATAAATGCCCGCGACCTCACGTTTCAAACACCCGCCGCCCGTCGCCGCCACGCCCAACATTATGAGCGTGAGACATACACGGCGACGCACACGGTTAGTACGAGTGATGTATAAAAACTTGGACATAATCAATATCGTCAAGTTGTTCGCCTGTTCGCCACTGTCAGCATTTTCAATTCATCATAAACGCTTTCCGTTTGACGCTGCGCCTCGTCGAAGCCGTCGCTTGAATCAATCAAATAATCCGCGTAAAGCATCTTCTCCGCTTGCGGCATTTGCGCGCTGATGCGGCGGACGGCTTCGGCTTCATCAATGTTGTTGCGCGTCATCAAGCGTCGCAACTGCACATCGGGGCGGCAATGAACGACGACGAGTTTATCGAAGCGATGCCGAACCGCATCTTTGCTTTCAACTTCACCTTTGCGTGCAACAATCCCTTCGACAATCAACGCCGCTTCAACCACGCTCACGCCTTCAGGTGAAACCCGTTCCCACTCGCTTTGCAAAGCCTGCTGATGACTAATGATGCGCGGGTGAAGTATCGCATTGAGGCGGAGCCGCTTGGCTTCTTCGTTGAAAACAATCGCCCCCAACGCCGCGCGGTCAAGATTGCCGTCCGCGTCCAACACCGTCTCACCGAATTCTTGGGCGACGGCTTTCAGTCCCGGAGTGCCGCCCCGCACGACTTCGCGGGCAATCATGTCGGCATCAACCGTGTAACAACCGAGACGCGCGAACACGTTCAACACAAACGATTTGCCGACCGCAATCGAACCCGTAAGTCCTGCGTGAATCATGATGACTTGGTTTGCTCAAAAGAATAAGCGAAATCTTTGTCATGTTTCTTGATTGCTTTCTCAAGAGTGGAATAGGTTTTCATTGTTAGCTTAGTCATCCCATCTTGAAACAGTCCATCAAGGAAATAGAACTCTGCTTGCTTAATTTGCTCATCATCTATTGAGTGCAAAGGATAGCGATATAAGTGGGAGATTTTGACGCAATACCCACCCTCCGGCAAGACTTGCAAACAGCGATACTTGATAACCGTGTCATCATCAATTCGTCGCCACACGCTTACTTCCTTGAACAAATGAGATTTCTTTTTCTTCATGTACGAACGAATAGAAGAAAGACATCAAACACTAACATGCCCGGCGTTTGTTTGCGGCGTGCAAGGTGTTTCGCATCAGCATCGCCACCGTCAATAATCCTACGCCGCCGGGTACGGGTGTCAGCCACGCCGCCTTTTTCGCAGCTTGCGCGGGATGCACATCACCGACGAGTATGTATCCGCGTTTGGCGAAACTCGCGTGTCGCCGTGCGGCTTCTTCCGCATCGTCGAACAGTTCATCAATCAAGGTAGAATCGGTTAATTGATTCATCCCGACATCAACCACCGTCGCACCCGCTTTGATGTGTTCGCCGCGAATAAACGCCGCGCGCCCGATGGCGACGACGAGAATGTCGGCGTCGCGTGTGATGGAAGCGAGGTCAATCGTGCGCGAATGGCAGATAGTGACGGTCGCATCGTGTTGTAGAAAAAGTTGCGCCATCGGTCGCCCGACGATATTACTGCGCCCTACGACACAGGCATGTCGTCCACGCATCTCGATGTTTGAACGCTTTAAGAGTTCGATGATTCCGGCGGGCGTACATGGTGCGGCGTCGGCTTGTCCGGCGACGAGTCGCCCGACATTGAGCGGGTGAAAACCGTCAACGTCTTTCATCGGGTCAATGCTCTCGATGATTTTTTTATCATCAATACCGTGCGGCAAAGGAAGTTGAACGAGAATACCGTCAACGTCATCGCGGCGATTGAGTTCCCTTATGATGTGGAGCAATTCGGCTTCGGTTGTCGAAGCGGGCAGGTGATGATGCTCGGAACGAAAGCCCAAATCTTCGGAAGTGCGAATCTTGTTTCGCACATACACAAGCGACGCCGCATCGTCACCGACGCGCACCACTGCGAGAGCGGGCGGCGCATCATACAGCCGCACAAATCCACTCACGCCGTCGCGGACTTCTTCTTTTATTTCTCCGGCGACGCGCGCACCGTCAAGAGTGCGTGCCGTGGCAGTTTGTTTCGGTGGGAGATGTTCAGTCATAATCAATGCGAATCAAAGGGTTAAGCAAGGGTTAAGTATGCCCCTGTCTTTAAGCTGCGGCAGCAGCGACAAGTCGGTAGCCCACAGTGAAGCGATAGCGTAACTGTGGGAATGAATCAGAGAGAGATTTCAAGCTACGGTAGTAGCGACAGAAATCATCAGCAAGCGATTCGCATCCCGGCTATCTTACGCTGCTACCGCAGCTAAAAATCTTGGTATCGCTTAAACCCACAGTTACGGCTTCGCCTTCACTGTGGGCTACCGACTTGCCGCTACTGCCGTAGCTCATGAACATAGCAATCGAAGTCCTTTACCCTTGATTCGCATTAGGAATGCGATTTGAATTTTATTGTTTTTAACGTGGCAGAGCGAAACGGGTTTCAGCTTATAGACCTTACCGACTAAACCTCGCGGACGGTTTTACCAATTAACGCTGCCCTGTTTGGTGGTGTCAATCTCGGAGACATCGCCGCCATAGAAAAACGCGCGCATGTTGTCGAAAAGAAATTCGTGCGTTTCGGGGTTTGATACATCAAGACCGTAATGGTTTATCAGCATTGTTTGTTTGCCGAGCCATTCGCTCCAGCAAACCTGACACATCTCCGCGCCGATTTTCTGTCCCAACTCCGTCGGGAGTGGAGCGTAGCCGAGTGCGGGACGCTTTTGAGCGCATCGCTTACATGTAATAGTTTCCGCCATTGAACCTTTGAAACTCCTTATAAATCGTTTGCCCGCATTTGTGTACGTTCGAGTATTGAGCGCGAATTTTAACACAAGCCTTCCCGTATCCGGTCTGTGCCGGATTTAATCGGGCGATAAACCGGCGGTGCGGCGGCGCGAACTGTACAGGGTATGTGCGACGACGGCACTGATGATGACCGCACCGCCGGTGACGGCGAAAACCGTCGGGCGTTCACCGAGAACGACAAGTACGAGCAACGGATTCAAAACCGCTTCCGCGTATCCGACGATGCCGACATCAAGTGAGCGCGCCCCGCGTGCGAGTGCCGCCGTGTAAAATCCGTAAGCCAGACCGATTTGAATCGCTCCGAGATACAACACGATAAGCGCATCCGACACCGCCAGACCGTCGCCCGCAATGCGCGTCACGAGAAACGGCGCGCACGCTATGCCGAGCAGTAAGTTTCCGTAAATCACCGCCGATAGATTTCCGCCCGCTCCGCTCTCCGTCGTTTGATTGCGTCGCAAAAGCAGACTGAACAAAGCGAAACTGATACCCGAACCGAGCGCGGCGGCGTTCCCGCGTACATCGTCCGCACGCAGGTCGCCGATGAAGAACAACGACATTCCGGCGAGACACACGACGACGGTTACGAAGTCGCGCCCCCGATATTTTTCTTTGTACATCCAAGGCTCGAAAACGAGCATGTAAAGCGGGGCGGTGTACTGTAAAAAAATCGCGTTCGCGGCGGTCGTCCACTTCGTCGCCTGCACGAACAACATCAGCGTCGCGGCGTAAGCCACCGCCGCCAGCAGCGTCGTCCGGTTGAAACTCAAAGCCCGCCCGCTACGTTCTTGCCCCGCGCCGCGCCGTATCACTTGTGTCCACGCCAACAGCACGACGAACGCGACGAGTGAGCGTGCGCTGCTCAATTCCAAACCGCTCAAGGTCGCTTGTTTGATACCGACGCCGCCCGTCGAAAACAACACGGCGGCAAGCAAGGCGAAAAGTAGAGGTGAACGGCGCATGGCGCGTTACTCTACACGCATCGCTTGCCGGTATGCACCCGGCATGTACCCGGCGCGAATTTAGTTTCGATTACGTAGCTTTTAGAGTTGACACTACATTTATCAACTCACTATGATGACGAACATTCACGCCCGTATTTCTGTTCCGTTACCTCAGTATAAATTTGCAATTAAATCTCGCGCCTATCCGTATCGCGCCCAACACGAATCGGACGCGCGTTCTCAACCGACGACCCGAAAGCTTGTAGAGCATCAAGTCGCCGCAACTCGGATCGCTGACTGACACGTTCGACCCTTGCTTTGAAAATTGCCTAAGAACCTTTCGTGACGTTCGGTTCGACGAGTCTAACCCTATCAGTTTTTGATTATCAGGAGATACCCTAGCATGAGAAATAGAAGACGCCCCTCGCCCGCCCCGCTTCGCGCCTTGACGGGATTGCCCCGCCTGTTCGTGACAGTACTGGTATTTTGCCTTGTCACCGCAGTTACGGCGACGACGCTGTTTCCGAATTTAACCGGAAAAGTAGCGGCTTCATCTGCCGCGCAAAACGGCGGTGTCCGACAAAACAAGACATCACCGAACGCCGATGCCCAACAACAAGATAATGAGCCGAAGATTTTGAGTGCCGATGTACTCGACCAGATTGCGGCACTACAACAAGAAAAAAGATCGCGCACACCCGAACAGGACAAGCTCGATTCGCAATTATTGCAAGCCGTTAAAATGGCGCGCGGCGAACAGATTGCCGAAGGCGTACCGACGCTCTTAACTGACGTGCAAGTTGATGATGCGGGGAGAACCGTCGTTGACATCACGGCTCATGTCAGCGATGCGCTGCTCGAAAATCTGCGCGCGCTCGGAGCCGAAATCGAGAGTGCATTTCCGCGCTTCCGTAGCATCCGCGCCGAAGTTCCGCTTGATAAGTTAGAGGCAATCGCGGCGTTACCGGAAGTCATCTTCATCATGCCGAAACAGATTCCGACGACCAACCGCGCGGACGCGCCTCAAGGGAGAGGCGTCGAAACGGTCAACGATGAAGCCGTTTCACCCGCCGCTTCGCCCGCGCGTCAAAAAAAAACCGACCGCGCCACACGCGCCGCCCGCGTGCGCGAAACAATACTAAACGCCCTACCTGCCGTCACTGAAAAGCGCGAAAACACCGCCCAACCTACCGTCGGCAGCGTCAACTCTCAAGGCGACCGCGCCCACCGCGCCGACGAAGTGCGCGGCACATTCAACATCACCGGAAGGGGCGTCAGAATCGGTGTTCTATCCGATGGCGTGATGGGTCTCGCTAATGCACAGGCGAGCGGCGATTTGCCCGAAGTAACCATTCTGCCCGGACAGGCGGGTCCCATACCGAATAGCGGCGAAGGTACGGCGATGCTTGAAATCATCCACGACCTCGCACCCGGCGCACAACTTTTCTTCGCCACCGCGTTTAACGGTCAGGCATCGTTCGCGCAGAACATCATTGATTTGCGTCTCGCCGGTTGCGACATCATCGTTGATGACGTTTCTTACAGCTTCGAGACGCCCTTTCAAGACGGGCAAGACCCGAACATCACTTCGCAGACAAACGGCGCAATCATCGCGCAAGCGGTGATTGATGTGACCAATGACGGTGCGCTCTACTTCTCTTCGGCGGGCAACGCCGGTAACAGGAACGACGGCACATCGGGTGTCTGGGAAGGTGACTTCACCGAAGGCGGCAACCTGACCTTTATCACGCCGACTCCAACGCCTTCTCCTAACCCATCGCCGACGCCCTCTCCCGCCACAACCACCGTCGGTCCGGTCAACGACTTCAATCCAGACCCCGCCGTCGTCGCGCAGTTCAATACGATTACCGGAACTCCCAGCCCCGCTGCACAGGTGACACTGTTCTGGTCAGACCCGCTTGGCGGCTCGGCTAACGACTACGACCTTTATGTAATCAACAGTGCCAACCGTCTTGTTTCCGCTTCGACTCGCCGTCAAAACGGAGACGACGACCCGATTGAATTCAGTGCCTCCGCCGCCAACGTCACCGGCAACCGCGTCGTTATCGCCCGCTTCGACCCGGCAGGCGGGGCAGTGACTGCCAACCGCTTCCTGCACCTCAATACCAATCGCGGACGATTGACTTTCAATACGCCCGGACAAACAAAAGGACACAGCACGGCGCAACTTGCTTACAGCACGGCGGCGTCGAACGCGCAAGTTCCATTCCCGAATGCTTTTAACTCGTCGAACGTGGTCGAGACTTTTAGCTCGGACGGACCGCGCCGACTTTTCTTTAACTCTGACGGTTCACCGAAAACTCCCGGCAACTTCTCATCAACCGGCGGCGAACTGCGCCAGAAACCCGACCTCACGGCGGCGGACGGCGTATCGGTCACAGGCTCCGGCGGCGCGTTCTCGACAACCTTCTTCGGCACATCGGCAGCCGCCCCGCACGCCGCCGCCATCGCCGGACTGGTCGAATCCGCCAGTCCATCGTTGAGACAAGCCAGTCCTTCATCGCTGCAATCGCAGGTTCGCACCATTTTGACGAACGCCTCGATTGACATCGAAATGCCGGGAGTTGACCGCGACTCAGGAACGGGTATTGTTGATGCCTTCCGCGCGGTACAAGCCACCGGCGTGCAGGGTTTCGCCAATCTCGAACCCGGCACAATCACGGCAACCGAAGTCGGCGGCAACGGCAACACATCTATCGAACCGGGCGAGCGCGGAACGCTCAACGTCCAGTTAAGAAACCTCGGTGTCGCCAATGCAAGCGGCATTACGGCGACACTCGCCAGCAATACACCGGGCGTTCAAATCACACCGCCCGCAACGCGCCCCTTCGCCGACATCGCTCCTAATGGTACGTCGAACAACACTTTTGAATTCGTCGTCACCTCAAGTGCCGCATGTGGTAATGGGTTGAATTTTACCTTGACCGTCAACTACACCGGCAACCCGAACTCGCCTTCGGAGACGTTCACCTTTAGCGTCCCGACCACACCGTCGTTTCCGGTCATATCGGGAACGGTTGACTCGACACCCGCCACCAGCGGACAGGGCTACACGGCGACCAGCGGCACGCAAATGGGACGCATCCCTCGCAACAGTGCTATTCCACCTTCTGCCTGTGGTGTTGCCAGAGCGAATCCGGGTGTTTTCAACCCCACCACTGCATACCGTTATGACGCTTATACATTCCAAAACGCTTCGACCGCTCCGGCGTGTATCACCGTCACCCTGACGACTCCATTGACAGGCAATGCACAAGGGGGCGGAGATATTCAATTCGTCGCTTACGCGGGCAGCTTCAATCCGGCGAATCCCAGCGAAAACTTCCTCGGCGACTTCAGTGCTTTCATCGGAAGTCCACGAGAGTTCTCGGTCGATTTGCCTGCCAATACAAATCTGGTTGTCGTCGTCAATGAGGCGACCGCCGGAACTACAAGGACTCTCGCTTACACCTTGCAAATTAGCGGCAGCAATCCGCCCTGTGCCGTCGGAGGCGTTCCGGCGAATCAACCGCCCGTCAACATCGTTCCCGCCATGCAGATGACGCGACCCAACAGATCGCTCGTCTTTTCGACCGCGACTAACAACCCCATCATGGTTTCCGACCCTGATGCCGGAAACAATCCGTTGCAAGTTACGTTGACCGCGACGAACGGCACGCTTTCGATTACCAATCCTCCGGGCGGCGCAACCTTCTCCGGCAGCGGCACGGCGACCATTACCGCGACCGATTCCATCACGAACATCAACGCGGCTCTCGAAGGCGTGACCTTTACGCCGACTTTCGGCTTTACCGGAGCAGCCACCTTGACCGTCACCACTAACGATCAAGCCTTCACCGGTTCGGGCGGTGCTCAAACCGATACCGATACCATCACCATCAACGTCATGAATCCGTCGTTCACCGTCAACTCGACGGGCGATACGCCGGATGCCACGCCGGGCAACGACATCTGCGCCGACAGCGCAGGGATGTGTACGCTTCGTGCAGCAATCGAAGAATCCAATGCCAATCTCGATGTCAACGTCGTCGCGTTCAACCTCAATGGCGAGATTAACCTTGGAAGCGCACTGCCCAATTTGACGCGCCCGCTGATGCTAATGGGAGAGGGCGTGAATGAAACGGTTATCCGCCGTGCAGCGGGTGCGACTTCTAATTTCCGCATCTTCAGCGTCCTGAGAAACGCGACCGTCACCATCGCCAACCTGACCATCGCCGATGGTCGCTCGGATGAAGGCGGCGGCGGCATCCAAAACTTATCGGTCGGCGGACTGACGCTTCAGAACGTTACCGTCACCGGCAACACCGCAGCCACTGAAGGCGGCGGCATCCGCAACGCCGAGGGCGGCATCCTCAACATGTTCGGCAGCACCGTCAGCAACAACACCGCCGTCGGTACTACGGTAGATGGTGTCACGAGCAACGGCTTCGGCGGCGGCATCGTCAACAGTAGCGGGACGGTCAACGTCATCACCAGCACCATCAGCGGCAACATCGCCAACGGCGGCAGCACGGGCGGCGGCGTTGATAACGGCAGCACGATGAGCATGACCAACAGCACCGTCAGCGGCAACCGCGCGAACGGTGCGACCGCCGCCGGTATCGGTGACAACGGCGGCGGCATTTGGAACGCCAGTTCCATGACGCTCCGCAACGCCACCATTACCAATAACACGGCGGCGGGTACGAGCAGCGCATCCGGCGTCCTCGCGTTTCAAAGCAGTGTGAACGTCGGCAACACGATCATCGCGGCGAACGTCAACAACACCACTACTCCCGATGTCGCGCGGGGCAGAAGCAACGGCACGTTCGCTTCGCAAGGCTTCAACCTTATCGGTTCGTCACCGACCGGCATCGGGTTCGACCCTCCGGCAACAACGGCGACTAACTTTGAAGGCGGTGCAACGGTCAACGCACCCGGCGACCAAAGAGGAACGACTGCCGCCCCGCTTGACCCGCGACTCGCACCGCTCGCTAACAACAGCAGCCCGAACCAGCTGATGACCCAAACGCACGCTCTGCTACCCGACAGCCCGGCAATAGATAGGGGCAACAACATGGGTGCGCCACCGATTGACCAACGCGGCAGCGTGCGTCCGATTGACGGCAACAACGACGGCACGGCGACGGTTGACATCGGCTCGTTCGAGTTCAATGCCGGTCCGACCGCCGATAACGTGGTCATCTCCGGTATCGTGCGCTCAACTCGCGGCACGCCTCTAAGCGGTGTCACGGTCGCACTCTCCGGCAACGCGCAAGAAACTCGCGTGACGGACGCGCAAGGACGTTACTCGTTCACCGTCGAAGTCGGCGGGCTATACACGGTCGGCGTCTCACGCGCGGGCTTCACCTTCAATCCTGCGACGCGCAACTTCGGCGGCAGCGTCACGGCGAATCAAACCGCCGATTTCACCGCCGTTCAAAAGGGACGCACCACAACGCGCGGAAGACTGCGGTAACGTCGTTCTCTGCCGCTAACGACGGCGGACAGCGAACAGAAAAAGGGGAAGGCGACGGTTGTGATTTAACACAACCGTCGCCTTCTCCCTTTTGCGGTAGATGCTTTGTGGGTCAAATGTCTTTCAGACGTAATCAATCCAGACGTAACTCAATCCGACAATGCGGTTGACTGTATTTTACCCGGTCAATTACTATGCTGACCGTCCGCCTTTTATTTAGTTTTCTCGCCGCCGCTGCCGCTCTCATCACAGAACCTGTCTTAATGTATCGTCTGTCATCGAACGGTTTTTGACACCTCGCCTGCTTCAAACAGGTTTCACTTCGTACATAACATCAGGAGGTAAGTCACTTTGCGAAAACAGATTCTGCCCATTCCAACAGCTGCCCGCTTCTCCGCTCTTTTCGTTATTTTCGGCTTCGTCATCGCTTTCGGCTTCTTCAACTTTATAGCTCCTGCGACTGCACAACAGCCGCCGACCGCGATGGATGTGACGCAGCCGGGCGACCCCGTTATCGCATTGCCGTCGGGGGACTCACCCGCCGGAGAAGAAGTCGCCAACGCGATTGACAACACAACCGACAAGTATCTCAATTTTAACGGCGCGGGTTCGGGTTTCTCGGTCACTCCGAGTCAGGGCGCAAGCATCGTCAAGGCTTTGCGTCTCTACACTGCCAATGATGCGATTGGACGCGACCCGGCGAGTTATGTGCTTGAAGGCTCGAACAGCAGCGGCGACGGTGAGCCGATTTTCACGATGATTGCTTCGGGCAGCCTCGCGTTACCTGCCGGACGCAACGCCACCGGACAGCCTCTGACCACGCCGAATCTGTTTTCACAGGTCGTCGCATTCGATAACACTACTTCTTATACAACCTACCGTCTCACCTTCCCGACGATTAAGGGCGACGACGGTGAAACCATTTTTCAAATTGGCGAAGTCGAATTTCTCGATAATGCGCCGCCGCCGCCCGTTGATGACTTCACAATGATTGCCGTCAATTCGACAAGCGAAACCGATGTCTGTGATGCCGACACCTGCACACTGCGCGGAGCAATCAATCGCGCCAATGCCGATGCGGGCATTGAAACCATCACGTTTAACTTTCCCGATGACGGTACGGTGCGAACATTCATCGTCACGTCATCGCTTCCCGTCATCACCGATGCGGTTATTATTGACGGCTATACGCAAAGCGGAGCGAGTGCGAACACCAACGACTTGAGAAGTTCGTCAGGTAATAACGCCGTGATTCGGATTGAAATCGTCGGGCGCGGCAAAATCTCTCCCGCCAATGGTCTGGTCATCGCGCAGAGCGGCGGCGGCACAACGCTTCGCGGCATCGCCGTCAGCGGCTTCTTTGACAACCAAATCCTTATTAACGGTAGTAGTAACAACGTCGTTGCGGGCTGCTTCATCGGGACACGCGCCGACGGCACGACTTCCGGGAGTGTCTCCGGCTTTGGCGAAGTCACGGGCGTAGCGATTATCGTCGCTGCTGATACCGCCTCGCGCTTCAACAATATCGGCGGCGACGGGGCGGCAGCATCACATAACCTTGTCTCCGGCAACACGACCGGCGTCTTTATTGACGGTGGCAGCACTCGCAACGGGATTCGCGGAAACTACATCGGAACTGACCGCACGGGCGCAATCGCGTTGCCCAACGCCAGCACCGGACTATCAATTTTGTCGCTGCCGAACGACCTTTCAAACAACATCATTTCCGGCAACTCCGGCAACGGCATCACCTTCGGGGCGATTCCTTCTTCGACTCCCACGAAAGTCACTACCGACCAGCCAAGCCAAGCCGTCACCGCACCGGCAACGCCGCAAACCACATCGCGCACCAACCGCGCGACGCCAAACTCGTTAGTCCGCCAAACTCTCAAAAGCAGGTCAGAACGACGCGCCAGCGGGATTAAACCTCAAGGCTTAGGGCGCAGCGTATTGATTATCGGCGGCAACTTTATCGGCACAACCGCCGACGGTACGGGCGCGCTCGGTAATAGCGATGACGGCATTTTCGTCAGTTCTACCGACAACACGGATTTTATTGTTATCGGGTCATCGTTTTTCTTTGGCGGCGCGCCGAACGTCATCGCCAATAATGGCGGCAACGGCATTCAATTTAATTCGAGCAACTCGTCAACCCTCGTCGCCTCCAATCAAATCCGTGACAACGGTGTTAGCGGCGTCTCAATCAATAACGCTTCGGTTTTCGGTAAGGGCGGAAACCGTATCGTTATCGGAGAGCCGCCTTTCGACTTTAGCGAAATTACAACCGGACTCCCGCAACCCGACGGCGGGATGCAACCTTTTTTCAGCAACTTTATCGGCGGCAACGGCGGCGACGGAATTCTTATCAATAACTCTTCGGGTCACGTTGCCCAAGCCAACGCGATTGGTTTTGCCAACAACGACGGCATCACGCCTGACCCCAATATGGGAGCGGGCATACGCCTTATCAACGGCAGCGATTTCACGCTCATCGGCGCGTCCACACCGGGCACAAGAGAGGAGGGCAACCGCATCGCCAACAACAATCAATCCGGCATCGTTGTCACCAACGGCACGAATAATCGCATCTCGACGAATTCGATTTTCTCCAACGGCGGTTTAGGGATTGACTTAAACGACGACGGCGTGACGCCCAACGACAGTGACGACACCACGACGCCGGAACCCGATCCTGATGCCGATTCAGGCGCAAACGACTTGCAGAACTTCCCCATTATCGTCGCTGCGTTTCAGGACGGCACTACTATTCGCGGCTCGCTCAACTCAACGCCTAACACAAGCTTCACGCTTGAGTTTTTCTACACCGTAGGCGGCTCGGCGCAAACTGCCGAGGGCGAAACTTTCATCGGCGCAAACAACGTCACAACCGATTCCGACGGCAACGCCGCATTCGTTTTCACGTTCAGCGATGAGACTGCCCCCGCCGGAAGTTTCATCACCGCCACCGCGACCGATCCAAACGGCAACACATCGGAGTTTTCAACCAACCCGATGCCGACCGCCGATGATTTGATTATCAGCGGGCGCGTGACGACGGCGCGCCACGCCCCACTCGCGCTCGTCACCGTGCGCTTGAACGGTTCGCTTCAATCAATCGCCATGACCGATTCAGATGGTCGTTACAGCTTCATCGTTCCGGCGGGCGGACTCTACACCGTTTCCGTTTCCCGTCCCGGATTCACCTTCGCTTCACCGACGCGCAACTTCGGCGGCAGCATCACCGCGAATCAAACCGCCGACTTCACCGCGCAAACTAAGGGACGCGCGTTCCGTTCACCGCGACAAAGGTAAGCCGAGCAGCAAACCTTAATCGCTAACTAGGCATGGCAACATGACAGGCGGCAAGACATTCATTTAGGATGTCTTGCCGCCTGTCTCTTCGTCGGAAGCGAAGGGCGGTGAAGCGTTCTTCGTCCGTATCCCCCGACCGCAAACGCGAACTCCGGTCTTCGGGGCAGCCGCCGCCATCATTAAAATCCTTCAACCGTTTTCTTGCTATGAAATTCGTCAAGACTTTAATACTCGCACTCGTGTGGGTCGCCTATTCGCTCATAGCCGGGCAACAGGCACACGCCCAAACTTTCATCGTGGATGACGACGCGCAGTGTTCGGGCGCGAACTACACGCGCATACAAGATGCCGTGAATGACGCTCCGGCGGGCGCGACGATTGCGGTGTGTCCCGGCATTTACGCCGAACAACTGCGCCTCGACAAAGCTTTGACCCTTAGAGGCTTTGGAACGGACGCGCAGAATCAAGCCGTCATCAGACCGTCGCAACTCGTCGAAAGCGTCAACATCGGCGGGACTCCGGTCGCCGCCGTCGTGTATGTCACGAACGCCGTGAACGTAAATCTCGAAGGCATCACAGTTGACGGCGCGGCGAACAATGTCTCTGATTGCCTTCCGTATCTGATTGGCGTTTTGTACTTTAACGCTTCAGGCGAAATTCGCGGTTCGACCGTTAAAAGCATCAGGTTAAGCGACCCTCAACAGGCGGGATGTCAGAGCGGCGTCGGCATCTTCGTCTTGAGCGGCAGCGACGCGGGCGACGGTTTTTCAAATGTACAGGTAATTGACAACCGCCTTTTCGATTATCAAAAAGCGGGCATTGCCGCCAACGACGCGCACACTCAAGTCCTTATCCATAACAACACGCTCACGGGCGACGGCGCGATTGCGACCAACGCGCAAGACGGCATTCAGGTCGCTTTCGGGGCGCGCGGAGTTATCTCGAACAACACGGTCAGCGATCACATTTACACTCCGTGCGAGACATACGAAAACTGCACCTTTGCCGGAAAAAACATCATCGTTTTCCAGAGCGACGACGTTAACGTCACCGGCAACATCTTGAGCCGCAGCCAACTCAACATCCGCGTCACAGGCAATCGAACCGTTATCCGCGACAACTCCATCACCGATGTCATCACGCGCGACGGCATCTTCGTCGTCGGCGATTTCAACGACATCATCTCGAACAGCATCACGAACGTCAGTGCCGCCGCCGTCTTCGTGCGCGGAAGCTATAACACCGTCGCGTATAACGCCATCACCAACGCCGTCAGGGGCGTTCAGGAAAGTTCCCCAAGCAGTAACAACGTGTTTCTCGGCAACACGTTCATAAACACGCAAACGCAATTCGCTTTGCTCTCCACTCTCGCCGCCATCAGTGGACAAGCCTATGCCGTCAATCCCGACAACACGCCTCTCCCGCTTTCCGGCATCGCCGTCACGCTCGCAGGCGGCGGCGCGCAGCTTACGACGCTGACCGACTCGAACGGGTTTTATAGCTTCACGAATCTCGCCGCCGCCGACTATACCGTCACGCCGACGCCGAACGCGGATTATGCTTTCACGCCCGCCAATCGCTTTCTGAATCTGTCCGGCGCGAACATCACGAACGCGGATTTCATCGGTGCTTCGCCGTCGTCCGCACCGCCCGTCGTGGTCATCAACCGCGCGACGCGCCAACCCGATACGACGAACCGCGCACCCATCAATTTCACCGTCACCTTCAACGAACCCGTCACCGAATTCGACTCATCCGACATCGCCGTCAGTGGTTCGGCGCGCGCGACGAATGTACTCGTCACCGGCACGGGCGCGAACTACAACGTCGCCGTCAGCGGCTTCACGACGCGCGGCACAGTGACGGCGATTGTCAATGCGGGGGCGGCGACGGACGCGACCGGCAACGTCAATCCGGCTTCCACTTCATCCGACAACACCGTGACTTACAATGCGCCCGACAACATCACGACGCCCATCACAGTCACTACTAACGCGGACGGCGGAGCCGGAAGTTTGCGCGAAGCCATCACGCTCGCCAACCTCGACGGTGGGGCGGACATCATCAATTTCAACCTCGCGGGCGGAGCATCGCAAATCATCAACCTGACGAACGCGCTGCCGCCGATTCTTGAAACCATCATCATTGACGGCGCGACGCAACCCGGCTTCGACGGCTCACCGCTCGTCACACTCGACGGTGCGGCGGCGGGCGCAGGCGCAAACGGCTTGACCCTTGAGACCGACGGTTGCACGGTGCGCGGTCTCGTCATCACGAACTTCGGCGGGAGCGGCGTGCGCGTCACACAGGGCATCGGCAATCGCATCACGCGAAATTCGATTTTCGGCAACGGTGGACTTGGGATTGATTTGGGAGTGAGCGGCGTGACGGCGAACGACGCGCAAGACGCGGACGCCGGAGCCAACGACTTGCAGAACTATCCCGTCATCGTTTCGGCGCGGCGCGGCAGCACCATCGTCAACGGCACGTTTAATTCCGTCGCCTCACAATCGTTCACCTTAGAATTTTTCTACACCAACGGCATCGCCGACGCCGCTTCAGCCGAAGGGCAAGAATTCATCGGTGCGGTCAACGTCACGACCGACGGGAACGGCAACGCCGTCGCGGGCGCGACGGCGGGCAGCGTCATTACTTTCGGTGGCGACGGATCGTTCACCGCGACTTTCCCCACGACCGCGCCCGCCGGTTCGTTCGTCACCGCGACCGCGACGAACAGCGCGGGCGGCACGTCCGAGTTTTCGGCGGCGAGTCGTGTGCCTGTTCAAACCACTGCCGACGAAGTTCTCATCGAAGGTTTCGTGCGGACGGCGGGCGGCACAAATTTGGCGAACGTCACCATCCGCCTCACAGGAAGCGCGCAAGCCGCGACACTGACTGATGCCGCCGGACACTATGAATTTAAGGTCGCGGCGGGCGGCGTCTATCAAGTGACGGCGAGCCGTCGCGGGCTTGCCTTCGCGCCGTCGCGCGCCGCTTTCGGCGGTATCACGTCGAACCGAACCGCCGACTTCATTGCCATTGCCAAAGGGCGCGCGTTTCGCACGCGCATGAAGTAATACCAACTTGCATAACGGTATGAGATTTCAATCACGGACGAACAAGTAAAACGGAGGTCAACGGAGGCGGGAACGGAGTTAAACGGAGGAGTGAATATGGCTTTCTCCGTTGACCTTCGTTATGCCTCCGCACACCTCCGTTTTACTACTTCTACTTTGTATCTCAATTCCTTTTGCAACTTGGTATTACATCTTCAATCCGCCGCAACCGCTTCACGTCGTTCGACCGCTTCCTTTGCTTGATAAGGCGGAAGCGTGATGCGGGCTTGCTTCTCTTTTCTCAGCCCAAGCGCGAAGTCGGCTTGCATGATGGTGTGTATGTCGCGCGTTCCCTCGTAGATAATCGCGGCTTTGGAATTTCGCAAATATCTTTCGACCGGGTAATCGTTGGTATAACCGTTCGCGCCGTGAATCTCGATTGCCATCGAAGCCGCTTTTTCGGAGCGCGTCGTGGCTTGCCACTTCGCTAATGAAGTCTCGCGGACGTTGATTCTGCCGATGTTTTTGAAGTGTCCGGCTTGGAGACAAAGCAGGCGCGTCATTTCATAATCGGCGTGCATCTCCGCGATTTTCTGTTTGACGAGTTGATGATGCCCGATGGTCACGCCCGCCGTTTCGCGCGTGTTGGCATACGCGATTGACGCATCACGCGCCGCACGGATAATTCCGGTCGCACCCGCCGCGACCGTATAGCGTCCCTGCTCCAATGCGAACATCGCAATCTTGAAACCTTCGCCTTCATTGCCGACAAGGTTTTCTTTCGGGACGCGCACGTCTTGCAAACTGAAGTATCCGGTGTTGCCCGCGCGTATCCCAAGCTTGCCGTGAATCGTCCCCGACGTAAAACCTTTCATCCCGCGTTCGACGATAAAGCACGACATGCCCGAATGGTCACGCGCTTTACGTTTCTCTTCGTCCGTCCAACAGAAAAACAAGAAGTTGTCGGCGACATCGCCGAGACTAATCCACATCTTTTCGCCGTTTAGAACATACTCCTCACCTTCGCGCCTCGCGGTCGAACGCGCCCCGATAACATCCGAACCCGCGCCCGGTTCGGTCAATCCGTAAGTCGCAATCTTCGCCCCCGTCGCTTGCGGCACAAGGTATTTCTGTTTCTGTTCTTCTGTCCCCCACGCCCACAAAGTCATGGAATTAAGCCCAACGTGAACGGACATGATAACGCGCATAAACGTATCAACGGCTTCGAGTTCTTCACACACGATACCGAGCGCGATGTAATCGAAACCCGCCCCGCCGTATTCTTCCGGGATGCACACGCCCAAGAAACCAAGTTCGCCCATCTTGTCCAACACGGAACGCTCGAAGTGAGATTTCTCATCCCACTCTTTGATGTACGGTGCAACTTCCTTCTGTGCGAACTCGCGCACCGTCTCGCGTATCGCTTTATGGTCATCGGTCAATTCAAAATCAATCATCGGTATTCCTTCTTTTGCTGTATAGAATTGTATGAGAAAAAGTCGTGCGCGATTTTACCATCAAGCCGGAGCGCGGGCGATATGAAGGATACTTTCGACGCCCTGCCATCCATTAACCTTTCACAAAAGTCGTCCCGTCAGAGACGACTGAACTCGTCAATCGAAAACGTAACGCTCATCATATTCAATCCCGTGCTTCCGCAAAAACGCCAGCAACTCCGTTTTGAAATCTCGCCGCTTGTGATGCTCCGCTTGGTTGTTGATGTACTCAAAGGTTCGATTGCCGCAAGGCAGCACCATGAAAGCCATGTTATTGCGGGGTCGGGTTAGATGAGATGTTAGGTTCCCGCGACCTTCCTTCGATATTCTTTACGATTTGAAGTTATACCTACAAGCGCATCCGCGTGTTTAGCCGCAGCAGCCTTGTCCTTATCCTCATCAGATACGATAAAGTATGCTACTTTTGCGCCTAGACACTTGAAATTCATGTACTCAGGATGTTCAGAGTGATTCCATTGAAGGGGTTCATTATCTCGAATGACCTCGCGGAGCTTTTGATAAAGTTGACGGAATTGACCCAGTGAATGAACCTGCCCCTCTGAAAGATTGCGTTCTGAAGCCAATCTAACAAAGATAGCTTCCATACCCGCCTCTGCCGTACACGCTCTGTTAAGCAACTCCCAACGTGAGGCACCCGGTAATGATTTATCCCCGATGTCACGGACGTAATAATTCCAGAGTTTCCATACAGCAAAGAATTCACCATATAAGGATTGAAATTCCTTTGCGTTTGATAAGTCCAATTCTCTTCGCTTCTGGCGCAGATTCCAATTTAAGGTGAGCCTCTGTCCTACCACCCAACCTAAGCCAAGAGTGATAAGGGCGACCAATAGATTAGGGATGGCTTTGAGTCCCTCTGTGAGTAAAGTATCCATAGTTGTTATTGGCTTTCTCTTACTGCCCTTAAGGTGAAGAAATCTAACTAACAATTCGACTTTGTATCTCTACACTACTTTTTCTTCGCCGTCTCAACGTCAATATCCAATACGCGCTCATGCCCGTTCTGCGGCTCGTTGGGCGCGAGTGCTTTCAACTGTTCAGGCGTCGCTTTGACACCGAGTTGCGCGAGCAGGTCGGGCAGATTCAAGCCCATCGCTTGCAGTTGTTGAAGCAAATCGAAGATGAGCGTCGGCGTCGTGGCGATGAAGCGGTTGATAGGGTTCTTGCCCGCGTCGCCGTTTCCATTGCCGCCGTGGTCAATCATCACGATTTTATCAATGCCGCTCATCGGTTCGGCGATGGCGCGCAGGGCGGGCGCGGTTGATTGAATGATGGCGGGCAGTTTTTCCAAAATTGTTTGCAAGCGCGCGGCATCATCGAACTCGCGCCACGCTTCCGCCTTTTTGAGAATCGCGGCGGCTTCGGCGAGACCTTGCGCTTCAACGGCTTTCGCGGTCGCCAAACCTTGCGCCTCAATCTTGTCGGCTTCGGCGCGCCCGATGGCAGAGATACGTCCGGCTTCTGCACGCCCTTCGGCTTCGACCGCCGCCGCGCGTCCCTGTCCTTCGCGTTGTAGTTTTTCGCTTTCGGCTTCGGCGGTGACGATGACCGCACGCTTGCGTCCTTCGGCGGCAAGCACGGAGGCTTCCTGTTCGCCTTGCGCGCGAAGCACGGCGGCGCGGCGTTCGGCTTCCGCTTGCTTGATGACTTTGGCTTCGAGTTCTTTTTCGCGGCGCAAAACTTCTTGCTCCTGCACGGCGATTTGCTCTTGCGTGCGAATCATCTCGATGCGGACTTCTTCGGCGGTCACGGCTTGACGCGCCTTCGCTTGGGCGAGCGGTCCGGCTTGGTCGGCGGTCGCGCGCTCTTTGGAAGTCTCGGCGTCGTACTGCGCTTTTTTGACCATCGCTTCACGGGTTGATAACGCGATGTCGGCTTCGGAATTGAGCCGCACCTTTTCGCCTTCCTGCATGGCAAGCGCGGACTTGATTTTTGAATCGCGCAGGGCTTCGGCTTTACCGATTTCCGCGTCGCGTTGGACTTCCGCCGTGCGGCGTTTGCCGAGCGCGTCCAAGTAGCCTTCGTCGTCGCTGATTTCTTGAATCGTCAGCGCGTCTAATCCGATGCCCATTTTCTCAAGGTCACTCGCCGCTTCGCTCGCCAGTTTTTGCGCGAAACTTTGGCGGTCGTTGTTGATTTCCTCAACCGTCAGCGTGCCTAAAATCGCGCGCAAGTGACCTTCCAGAGTTTGGAAAACGAGTTGATGAAATTCTTCGGGACGCATCCCTAAAAAGCGTTCGGCGGCGGCGCGCAATGATTCGTCGTCGCCTTTGATTTTGACGTTGGCGACGGCTTTCACTGAGACCGGAACGCCCTGCACGGTGTACGCGCGCGATGTCGCAAGCGGCACGGTCAGGACGTTCAAAGCGAGGTAATCCACCTTTTCGAGAAACGGCAGAATCAACGTCGCACCGCCGCGCACGAGGCGATAGCCGACCGCCGTGCCGTCGGCGAGTTTGCGCGAACGACCGGAAATCACGGCGGCTTGGTTTGGCGGAACTTTGATGTAGTTGCGCGACAACAGCCACAACGCGAACAGCACCGCGAGCAGTATGACGAGGACGACGATTGGGATATACAGCACTTCGAGGTTCATGGGGAATCTCCTTCGGCTTCAGGATTCAAACCTGTTTGGTTGTGTATTCAGACATGCGAGGCGCGCAAAATTGCGTGCCTCTTTCGTTATGGATTTACGACGCGGCGCGAATGCGGGTTCGTTAATTCGGCGTGCGGAAAGTCAAATCGGACGACGGTGTATAAGGGCTGACGATAATCGAATCTCCGGCGATGTCGTCAATGCGGACGAGCGCGCCGTGTTTGAGTTCGATGCCGTCGGCGGTGCGCGCGAGCCGCTCCAAACGCTCCTCACCGATGCGGCAGCTTATCTGCCCGACGCCGCCCGCCGGAATCGCCACTACGACTTGCGCCGTGCGCCCGACGAGTTGCTTGCTGCTCACCGAACTCGACGCTTGTTGACTCAAGAGAAACTTGCCGAACAGCGACACGACGAGCGCGAGTATGACGCCGCCCGCGATGCCGAGCATCGAACTGACGAGAGTGTTCATTCCCGACAACACGCCGATAGCACCGAACCCGCCGAACGCCGTGATGAACACACTGACGACGCGCGAATCTATAAAACCATGCGCGCCGTCCGATGCGCCGAAGTCGCCCGTGTGCAAATCGAAGCCGAGCAACTCGAAGATTTCACCGAACACGAGCGAGACGAGAAGGAAGCCGAAACCGACGGCGGCGATGATGAGAAAAACGGAGAGGGCGGTCATATCAGCCTCAATTTTTGTGGCAAGCGTTTGATGAGAAATGGTTATTTGAAGGCGACTTCCGATTGCCTCTAAACGAAAGAGAAGCAATCATACAACAAACCGATTTGACCGTTCATTACACGATTACATTGCTTCATTCATACATGTTCGTCGCAACCATATCTTCCGCCGCCGCCCGCGCTTCGTTCAAGTCGGTGACGCGCTCATCGAGTTGCATTTCATAGACGGCTGCGATGATGCGACCAAAGAGCGGCGAAGGGCTTAATCCCATTTCCTGCAAGTGTCGCCCTTGAAGTAAAGGCTTCGGCGCGCCGTGTTCGATGTTTAATGCCCGCGCCCGTTCGATGAACCACGCACACGCCGCGATGTGTTCATTGTCAAATACCCGCACCGACGCGATGCGCCACAAAAGATTCAAATCACATCGCCCTGCAAGTCGCCTTAACGCGCCGTTTGTCGCCGCTTCATCCTGCGTGTGCATTTGATAACTCTCGAATGGCTTCATGTTCAAACGCGACGAATATGGCAAACGCTTTCCGGTGTAAGCTTGATAAATCTCAAACGGCTTTGCCTGTTCGCCCACTAAAGACAAAACTTGACCGCGCACATCGAAGCCGTCGAGCGTGTGTATTTTTAATCGTTCGAGAGTCATCAAGGTCAACGATTCCTCTCTGAATGCATAACACAATGCGGCGAGCATCACCGTCACCTGACGTGCGTGCGGCAAGTCGCTCAAACACTCACTCGCTGTTCTATCAAGTGTGGCAAGAACGCTGGCTTTGCCCTTTGTTAAATTACGCGCGCTGCTAAATTCGGGTAAGACTTTAGGCGTGGCGTGAAGTTCGTCCAACCACCTTAAACCGCGTGACGGACGGGCGGCTTGAAGCAACAATTTCTCTAGTTCACCCCACACGCGCTCGGCGGGCAAATCCGACAAATCAATTGTGCGGCAAAGCTCGATTGTCTCGTCTTCTATTTCAAACTCGAAGCGCGCGGCGAACTGCGCGGCACGCAGTACGCGCAGAGAATCTTCGACGAAAGTTTCCGGTGCGACGGCGCGCAAGATTTTATTTCGCAAATCTGCTTGCCCGTCGAACGGGTCAATTATTTCACCTGTCAAAGGGTCTTCGAGAATCGCGTTGACGGTAAAATCGCGGCGGCGCGCGGCTTCCTCCGGCGTCATCGTGTGGTCGCCTTCGACGATGAAACCTTTGTGACCGCGCCCTTGTTTTCGTTCTCGGCGCGGAATTGAAACGTCCAAATCGTGACCTAGTTTATAGACTGTGAACGATTCGCCGACCGTCGAGACGCGCCCGAAAGTTTTAAGCAGTGCGCGCAAAAGTGTCTGTTCGATACCGAAGACTTCGGCATCGAAATCCTTCGGCACTCGTCCCATCAATTTATCGCGCACGCACCCGCCGACAAGCAACAATCGCCCGCCTTCACCCTTGACCGCGCGTGCGATTTCAAGGACGCGCTTCATGCCCATCATCTTCGGCATCACCGTCATCTTCTTCTTTATCGAACTCGGATTCGTCGTCGAAGAAGTCATCATCTTCGTCTTCAAATTCATCTTCCACCATCACACGCACGCCGCGCGTCGAAGGCAGACAACTAAGAACCTGCACGCGGTCAATCGTGGTCATCTCATCATGCGTGTGCCAGATTTTTATCCAGAAGGTGCGCGTCCGTGTGTGAATCGCAAACGTCGAACCGTCGCGCATCACGGGAACGAGTTCGGCAACTGTGCCTTCGCGCAACGTGTCGAGAAGTTCACCGATAAACGGTTTGTCTTTATCGAACTGCACAATCACCGCGCCCTCATCAATGTTGGCGGCGGGCAGTTCGACGGGTTCATCGGATTCCAAAAGCAGCCGCGATTCGGTTTGCTCATTACGTTTTTTGACGATAGCCATGATGTGTGAATTAACTCATTTGTTCATTCAGTCATTGATTCAATGGGTTCCGATGAATCAATGGGTCAATCTGTTTTGTAGATGTTCGCGCAAGTCTGAAATCTTGACGCGCTGTTGTTCCCATGTATCTCTATCGCGCACGGTGACGGCTTCGTCTTCCAGAGAATCATGGTCAACCGTGACGCAGAAGGGCGTGCCGATTTCGTCTTGGCGGGCGTAGAGTTTGCCGATGCCGCCCGTGTCGTCATAGACGGCGCGCATTGCGGGTTGTAAATCCTTCTTTATCGTTTTGGCGAGGAGAACGATTTCGGGTTTGTTTTTGGCGAGTGGAAGCACGGCGACTTTTATCGGTGCGAGTTGTGGATGCAATTTTAGGATGACGCGCTTTTCGCCTTTGTCGGTTTCGCGCTCTGTATAAGCATCCATCAGGAACGCGAGAACTGCACGATTGACTCCGGCGGCGGGTTCGATGACGTAAGGATAAAAGCGTTCCTTCGTCGCTTCGTCGAAGTATGAAAGGTCTTCGGTCGAATCCGTGTTGAGTCGCTTGCCTTCCGCGTCTTCGGGTTTCTTGGAGTGGGCTTTCAAATCGTAATCCGTGCGGTTGGCGATGCCCATCAGTTCATCGAACCGTTTTTCTTCGTCGTCGCGTTCGGGAAAGAAGCGATACAGAATGTCGAACGTGCTTTTCGCGTAGTGCGCGCGTTCGTGTTCCTTTTGCTCGTAAAGTTTCAGGTTGTCGGGACTGACGCCGAGTTTTGTGTACCAATCGAAACAGGCTTTGACCCAAAAATCGAGGGCGGCATCGTCTTCGCCGGGACGCACGAAATACTCCATCTCCATCTGCTCAAACTCGCGTGTGCGAAAGATGAAATTGCCGGGCGTGACTTCGTTGCGAAACGATTTGCCGATTTGCGCGATGCCGAACGGAAGCTTGCGGCGCATCGCGGTCTGCACGTTGAGGTAGTTGATGAAAATCCCCTGCGCGGTTTCGGGGCGTAGATACGCGAGGGCGTTCGGGTCTTCATCCGATGAAGCCGCGCCGATTTGCGTGCGAAACATGAGGTTGAACGGACGCGGTTCGGTCAAATCCGTTTCGCCGCAGTTCGTGCATTTAACGGCGCGCTCCGCAATCGCCTTCTCAATCGAAGCGAAGCCAACGGGTATGTCCAACTTGTCGGCGCGCATACGATTTTGACATTTGCGGCAATCAACCAATGGGTCGCTGAAAGTATCTTCGTGACCGGAATACTGCCAGACTTTGCGGTTTAAGATTATCGAAGAATCCAATCCTTCGATGTCATCGCGCTCATAAACCATCCACCGCCACCACGCCGCTTTGACATTATTGGCGAGTTCGACGCCCAACGGCGCGTAGTCCCATGAACTGCCTAAACCGCCATAGATTTCAGACGACGGAAAGACGAAGCCGCGACGCTTCGCAAGGCTGACGATGGTTTCGATGTTCGGTGCTGGCACGAAAAGTTATAAACCCTCTCTTAAAGTTTGAGCGGCGAAGTTTAACAGATTTCACCCGAACAGCTTTTACCATAAGCCAAAAAGCGAAAGCTGATTGCTCAACTTTCGCCTTTCGATTTTCGACTTTCAACTTTATCGAGGTTGCGGCGGCTCCGCGCCTTGCGGGACGATGTAAAACTCGAAGTAGTCGCGTTCGCGTTGTCCGCCGTTGACGATGGTAATGCGGCTGGCATCAATGCCGCGCGCGTTGACGAGATAATCGCGCGTGCGGTTGGTCTGGCGTTCAAAGGCGCGTGCCGATGAGCGACGACCTTGATAGATGATGATGTGTCCGGTCGCGGTCGGTGAGTTCTGCAACTCAATCGCAAGGTTGTCGAGGCGCGCTTTATAATCGTCGAAGTTTGTAATCGGTGCTTCATCGAAGCGGCGCGGTTCGACGGGCGGGGCGACGAGTGTGTTTATCGCGGTCGAAGCCTGCGCGGATTGACGACAGTTACGGTCGCCCGAACCGTCATCCACGACGAGAATCGCGGTCACACGTTGATTGCCGAGACCCGTCGAATCAACGGTCACGGTCGGCGTTCCCGCGCCCGAAGTGATGCGCGCGGCGGCGGGGCTGACCGTCCAAGTATAGTTGAGGGCGGACGCGCCGTTGTAAGCGGCGTCGGAAGTGAAGGTTATCAAGTCGCCGTCGCTGACCGATGCCGGAGCGGAAACCGCGACGGTGTACGGACACGGCGAGACAACCGGATTTTCGATGCGAATGGTGCGCGGGCGATAGTTGAGGGCGATGCAGTATTTGCGTCCGGCGATGATGTTGAACGTGTTGACGTACTTCGCGCCGTTCGGAAATTGGACTTCGACGGTGCGGCTGCCGGGGTCGAGGTCGAGATAACGAACGGTCGGAGACGATGTGCCGTTCGGTTGACCGTCAACAATGACGGGATACTCGCCGGTCGTCGTCGTCAGTTCGATACGCCCGTAAGCCGGAGTCGTCCCGCGACGCTTGGACGAAGTGCGGACGGTGCGCGAATCGTTCTGCGCCTCCGCGACCGAAGCCGACGCGATGATGAGAGCGACGAAAAGAACGGCGAAGGCTTTGATTGAAAAACGCGGCACGGTGATGAACGGTGCGGCGGAGAGTTTAAGCGCGGACAATTTAAGCGATGCGCGGCGATATGGTGATGTCATAATTAAACCTCCTCCGCGACTGTGGCGTTGTTGAGTTCGTCGAGTTTATCCGCTTGAGCGCGACGACGGCGGCGCGCACCCGCACCTAACGCCGCGAGTCCTGAACCGAGCAAGAAAATCGTCGCGGGTTCGGGAATCGGTGTTTCCGGCGTCGGCGGTATCGGCGGTATCGGCGGAAAGATTATCGGTGTGCGGTCGCCGTCACGATTCAAGAACAAGAACGGAATCACGCCGAGAGCGAGCAACGGGTATTTCGGAAAACCGCCACCGGCGGTGGGCGGCAAGAGGATTTCGCCGCAATCGCAAATCGTTCCGGTTACGTCTCCGACTTGAATTTCCTGCACGTTGCCGCCGTCCTGATTGGCGATTACGGCGACGGGAACGATGTTGGTCGTCACGGTCACGGGGTTGGTTTGCGATGTGTTTGAAGTCGTGTTCGTGTTATAGGCAGCGACGCCGGAGGCGGTCATACCGTGTGGCGTGACCGTGCGAAGGCGAATCGCGGGCTGATTATTACCGCGTCCCATCGCAACCGTTTGCTCGACATCCGAAAAATTGACGGATGACGCGCGCGCGGGTACGGCGACGACGAACATAAATCCAAGCATCATAGCGATTGGGCGGGTGGCTCGATGCATAGTTTTGAACACTCCTTAAACGACTTTTTGCGCCTTTGAACTAACGGCTTTTGGTGTCGTGTGAAAATCGAAGTCAAAGTTCTGAACTTCGTTGAGACGGTTAAATTACTCAATCGTCTTAAAATCGGTGGGCGCGTAAAATCGTCGGATAATTGCTGCCATGAAGGAATTCGGCGCGCCGCCGTTGCCTTCAGTGAGTAAAGAAAAGGCGGAATATACGGGCGTTTCCAAATTCCAAGTCGGCTATTATTAAAGCACCGCGCAAAGCATGTCAAGCAAAAGAGGTTCGTCACCGTGCGGCGACAAACCTCTTTTAATTCACAACTTTAGTGACGATTGGCGAGTCCGTCGTTACTCGCTTTCGGTTGCGGCGCGCGCCGCGTCGTCTTCCGTGTTCGGCAGGTTGTTTTCACCGCCCGCGCCGTTGGTACGGGCTTGTTCTTCACGCAGTAAAGACTTGCGCGACAACTTGATTTTGTTGCCTTCTTTACCGATACATTTGACGGTAACTTGTTGACCTTCCTTGAGTTCGTCGCGCACTTCGCGGACGCGGTGCGGGGCGATTTCGGAAATGTGAAGCAGTCCATCCGTGCCTGGAAAGATTTCGATAAACGCTCCGAAGTCCACTATGCGAGACACCGTGCCGGTATAAACCGCGCCAATTTCGGCTTCCGCCGTCAAGCCTCTGATGCGGTTGACGGCGGCTTGCGCGGCTTCCCCGTCAGAGGTGGAAATGAAGACCGTGCCGTCGTCTTCGACATCAATTTTCGCGCCCGTTTCTTCAACGATGGAGCGAATCATTTTGCCGCCGGGTCCGATGATGTCGCGGATTTTGTCGGGGTTAATCTTTATCGTGATGATGCGCGGGGCGTGTTTGGACAAATCTGCGCGCGGTTCGGCGAGAACGGTTTCCATGATGTCGAGGATATGAAGCCTGCCGCGCTTCGCCTGATCTAGGGCTTCCGCCATGATTTGCGCGTTGATGCCCGCGATTTTAATATCCATTTGAAGGGCGGTGATGCCTTCGCGCGTCCCGGCGACTTTGAAATCCATGTCGCCGTAATGATCTTCCGCGCCCGCGATGTCCGATAGAATCGCGTACTTATTGCCGTCCATCACCAAGCCCATCGCCACGCCCGCGACCGGAGCCTTGAGCGGTACGCCCGCATCCATCAATGCGAGTGCGCCGCCGCAGACCGTCGCCATTGAAGACGAACCGTTGGATTCCGTGATGTCGGAAACGACGCGCATCGCGTAAGGAAACTCTTTATCATCGGGCAGCACGTATTCGAGAGCGCGGCGGGCGAGCGCGCCGTGACCGATTTCGCGGCGACTCGTCGAGCCAACGCGACCCGTTTCACCGACGGAAAACGGTGGGAAATTGTAGTGAAGCAAAAAGCGACGCTTGATTTCGCCTTTCTCAATGTCATCCATAAACTGCTCGTCGTCTTTTGTGCCGAGAGTCGCGGTGACGATGGATTGCGTTTCGCCGCGTGTGAAAAGTGCCGAGCCGTGAACGCGCGGCAGCCATCCGACTTCGCCCGTAACCTGTCGAATCTCACCGAAGCGGCGACCGTCGGAACGGCGGCGTTTGTTCAAAATGTCGTCGCGGAAAACCTTTTCCTTGAGTTCGTTGAAAACCTTTTTGGCGATTGCGCGGGCGTTCGCGTCATCTTCCGGGTACATCTCGCCGACCTCTTTTTTCAAACGGTCAACCGTCGCGTAAGACGAAAGCTTCCCTTGCGTCGTGGTGTCGAGAGCGGCGCGCAAAGGTTCGGTATATTTGTCTTCAATCGTGCGGCGCAAAGCTTCGTCAACGGAAGCGATTTCGGCAACGTCGCGCTTCTTGATTTCAAGGGCGCGGTAAAGTTCTTTCTGCCAACGGCACAAACGGTTGATTTCCTTGTGCGCGAGCATCAAGGCTTCGACCACGATTTCTTCGCTGACTTCCGATGCACCGGCTTCGACCATCGCAATCGCTTCTTCCGTTCCGGCGACGATAAGATTGAGGCTCGATTCGCGCACTTCGTCGTAAGTCGGATTGACGATGTATCGCCCTTCGACGAGACCTATGCGAACGGCGGCAATCGGCTGCGGAAACGGAATATCGGACAGGTACAGGGCGCACGAAGCACCGTTCATCGCCGCGATGTCAGGGTCGTTTTCGTCATCGGCGGAAAGAACTGTGGCGACGATTTGCGTTTCGTTCTTATAGCCTGCGGTGAACAGCGGGCGACACGGGCGATCAATTAAGCGACACGTCAAAACCTCTTTTTCGCTTGGGCGACCTTCGCGTCTGAAGTAATTGCCGGGAATGCGTCCGGCGGCACTGAATGATTCGCGGTATTCGACGGTCAGAGGAAAGAAATCAATTCCTTCGCGCGGGGTTTGCGCTCCGACGGCGGTCACTAAAACCATCGTTTCGCCGTAGGTGACGATGACCGCTCCATCGGCTTGCTTGGCGACGCGACCCGTTTCGACGGTCATCTCGCGCTCACCGACCTTGATGGATTCCTTCATGTATTTTTCTGCTGGCATAACTTTTTCTCCTTAAACAAACTCGTGCGACCAATTCCGCTTCTTCTTCTGCCACAACTTGTGTGCGTTGCGCGGCGTCTCATCCGCCCGCGTGCGAATTGGTGCTTTGATTTTCGGCGGTTGATTGTGGTGTCACCGAATTATTCCTCATCGAAAACGATTCTCTACAAAGCGTGTGCGAACAAAAGCGGCGACAAACAAAGGCGGCACGTCAGTCGTTCATACTTAATGAACGATTCGACGCGCCGCGTGTACTTTTACGGTGGACAGAATTTGAACTCGGCTGCATCCCGATTCGGTAATCTTTAGCCGTCACGTTCGGCATCGTCGCAAGCTGCTTGCCTGTCTTTTTCGGGAGAGGCGGGCGTGTGACTTTTAGTTCCGGGTGACTCTTGGGTGGTTTAGCGGACGTTAAAGATTTTACGGGCGCGTGCCTTAACGGAAGGCACGCGCCCGCGTGGAAAACAGATAAACTTAACGGCGAAGTCCAAGGCTCTCAATCAGCTTGTGATAGGCTTCGATGTCGCGCCGCTTGAGATAGTCAAGCATACTGCGGCGTTGCGAAACCATCTTGAGCAAACCGCGTCGTGAATGGTTATCTTTTTTGTGTGTGCGAAAGTGTTCGGTCAAGCCGTTGATGCGACCTGTGAGCAACGCGACTTGGACTTGCGGCGAACCCGTGTCGCCGTCGTGTGTGCGATAAGTGTTGACGATTTCTTCTTTAGCTTCTCTGACTAATGACATGATTTTCCTTTGATAGTTTCTCGCAATCCGCAGTTGATGCGTTCAGAAATAATTCTCGATGAACGTCACCGCTAATTTTGGTAAAGCACCGCAAATCTAACATGCGCTTGGCGATACTGTCTAGGAAACGGTTTTCGCGCTCATCAATGCAGATTTAGGCAGTCCCGATTTCAAATCTCAAATATCAGATTTCAAATTACACAACTCGAATCTGACAACCTTCGTTATGTCGCCGTCATGCGGTGTGGTAAAAATCTTCGCGCGCAACTACTTCACCAGTGTTGAGTATCGCCGCATGGCAAACGAATCGAGGAAAGAATTTCAAATGAATTTATCACCACGCATCTTGATTGTCGGCGGCGGTTTCGGCGGTGTCTTTACGGCACTCGAACTGGCGGGCGAAGCGGAAGTCACGCTCGTCGCACCGGATGATTATTTTCTGTGTACGCCGCTGCTTTATGAATACTTGAGCCGTGAAGTCGAAGCGTGGCACATCGCTCCGCAGTTCAAAGAAATTCTTGACGATAGGGTGCGATTCATTCGCGGCGAAGTGACGGACATTGATTTCTCCGCCCGCGAAGCGGCTATCAAAGGACGCACGCGCCGCGCAGGGTATGACGTGCTGGTTTTAGCCGTCGGCGGAACGACGAACTACTTCGGCGTCGAAGGGGCGGAAGAACACTCGATACCGTTTCGGCGTTTGCCCGATGCCGACAAGTTGCGGCAACGCATGATTGACACGCTTGACGGTATCGCTCCCGATGCCGACGCGCAGGACGCCCGCGCACGCACGACCTTCGCGGTTATCGGCGGCGGCGCGAGCGGTGCCGAAACCGCGTCGAAGATGGGGGATTTACTCAACGACGCTTTTCGTCGTCGCGGGCTTTCGGGCGTACCGCGTGTGATGTTGATTGAAATGGGAAGTCGAATCGTTCCCGGCATGGGCGATGACCTGCATGATTACGTCGAAAACTCTCTGCACAAATCCGGCGTCGAGATTCACACCAATACCCGCGTCAATCGCATCACTGAATCGAGCATCGTCTTTGAATATGACGGGCGCGAAGAAGAAATCGAGACGGCGGGCGTCGTGTGGACGGGCGGCGTGCGCGTCGCACCGATAATTGAAAACCTCGCTCTGAAGCGTGGCGATAAAAATAAAATCGTCATTCACGACACGCTTCAAACTCAATCTTACGCGGAGGTTTTCGCGCTCGGCGACATCGCCTTATACACCAACGCCGATGCCAAACTCTCCGGCACGGCGCAACTCGCGTTTCAGCAATCGAGCCTCGCGGCGGCGAACATCAAAGCGTTCTTCAAAGGCGAGAAACTTCAGACACGTTATCTGAAAGTTCAGGGCGAAGCCGTCAGTTTAGGGACGGAACGCGCCGCCGTCGAAACCGCCGGACAAATCGTACACGGCACAATCGCCCGTCAAGCCCGTTTCGCCCTTTACACCGCGCGCCTTCCGACGTGGCATCACCGCCTCAAAGTCGGCGCGAGTTGGTTCTTTGAAGGCACGCAACCGCTTCCGCTCGGATTGTAAAATTGTAAAATCGCCGCGATACCAGCGACATCGCAAAGAAAGGCAAAAGCAAATGAGCAACCCCAACTTGAGCAACGGCAACTCCGACAACGGCGACGAACGCCGCCAGCGACAAATGGATTTCATCCTCGAACAGCAGGCGCAGTTCTCGGTTGATATTCAATTATTGAAGGAATCACTTATCGAACAGAAGGAAGCTAACATCGCGCAGAAGGCAATAGTTGACGCACATACGGAAGCGATTAACGCGCAAAGGGAAGCTTTTAACGCGCATGTTGAACATACGACGACGGAGTTCGCGCGCTCCAACGAACGCATGAACCGCTTTGAGCAACTGCTTTACGCTTCACTCGAAGGGCAGGAGGATTTGCGGCAGCAGGTTAAACTAACCAATACAGCGGTTGACCGCCTTGTTGAAACCGTCGCCTTTATACTCGAAGAACGCAGGCGTAACGGCAACGGTTCGTAACATAAACTCAAGTCTGCATGAAACAATACTTGGAACTTTTACAGCACGTTCTCGACAACGGCACGGACAAAGACGACCGCACCGGAACAGGCACACGAAGCGTTTTCGGTTATCAAATGCGGTTCGATTTAGCGGCGGGTTTTCCCTTACTTACAACCAAGAAGCTTCATCTTCGTTCAATCATCCACGAACTTCTGTGGTTTCTCAAAGGCTCGGACAGCATCGGATATTTGCAAGAAAACGGCGTCAAGATTTGGGACGCATGGGCGGACGCGGAGGGCAGCATAGGGGCGGGCTATCCCGTGCAGTGGCGACACTGGCAGACGCGCGCGGGCGGTGAACCGATTGACCAAATCACACTGCTTATCGAAGGAATAAAAAACAATCCCGACAGCCGTCGTCATATCGTCACGGCGTGGAATCCGAGCGACTTGAAGAACATGGCTCTGCCGCCGTGTCACGCCCTTTTTCAATTCTATGTCGCACAGGGAAAACTATCCTGCCAGCTTTACCAACGCAGTGCCGACATCTTTCTCGGACTTCCGTTCAACATCGCCAGCTATGCCTTGCTCACACAAATGGTCGCGCAACAATGCGACCTCGAAGCGGGTGATTTTGTGTGGAGCGGCGGCGACGTTCATCTTTACCGCAATCACTTCGAGCAAGCCCGCACGCAACTCGCACGCCGACCGCTTCCGCTTCCCGTACTTAAAATAAACCGCCGCCCCGATTCGATTTTCGATTACCGCTTTGAAGACTTCGAGATTCTCGACTACCAATCTCATCCACACATCGCCGCGCCCGTGTCGGTTTAGGTAAAGACACAGGAAACGAAACTACGCCGCTTGCGGTTCAAATGGCTTTGCTTCGTCGCGGTAGTAAAGCGGCATCAACTTCACGGCAGGCACGGCGGCAAAAGCATAAGCCGCCCCCGCGCGGTCACTAAACTCAATCTCGAAAACATCATCCGTCCACGCTTCGACCACCGTGCCGACTTCGCCGCGTCGCAAGCCTTCCGCCGGTATGTCTTCCGTCAGCGCGACCACATCTAACAGCTTGATTGCTTCCATCGTTTTTCGTTTCCCTTTCATAGCATGTAACAACTCGTCAGGCGCGGAAAATCTTCCGCATTTCTCACAATCCACGTTGAGCGCACAGTGACGCCTCCGCGTAACCCAATCATCGGAATGTCCACGACGAAACGCCGCCCGTATTCATTCGGCGTGTTCTCCACCGCGTTCAAATGCGACGCGGCATCAAGCACGATTGCGCGCAGGCGTCCGGCGTCCGCTTGCGTAAAGCCAAGTGCCGAAGCAAAGACGCGCGCCTTATTGCCACCGCGTATGTGTGCCGGATTTAAGGCGTAGTCACGAAACTTCTCAAGCGGCGCATCGGCACGCTCTGCGTTCGGTAGCTTCGGCATTCATTCACTATCTTCGTCTTACACCGTCAAGTTTCATCACCGACCGCTCGCCCTTCGCCCTTCGGCGGCAAACGCAACTGCTCGCTCAACAATTCGTTTCGTAACTGCAAAGCCAACTTCTCGCGTTCGTGGCGTTCATTATCAGCGTTGTGTTGGGTCTGGTTCATCAATCGTTCAAACAGCGAAATGACTTGTTGTTTTAAGTCTCTGACTTCCTGCTTTGTTTCATTCAATTCACGCCGCAAGTCCCTGTCCTCGCGCTGTAAATCTTTAATGGCGTCGCTGTTACGACTCGTCTCTTGCGCGAGTAAGATAAGTTTGTTTAGCGAACTCGTAGATTTGTTTTAGCACTTAGCACGCGCACCGAGATTAAACAACATCTCTCTAATCTTGCTTGTCAATTGACGATCTTCTTCTTTGATGCGTGCGCCTTCGTTCTTCAACATTTGCATCTCTTGCTTCCATTCATCGGTGTCTTGACGGTTGCGCGCGATGCGTTCGTTAGTCTGCCGCAATTCGTTGAGCAAACCCTCAAACTCAGTTTGATAATAATTCCATTCATCATTCGAGATTTCAAAATTTATCATTCTCGGCATTTTGATTTCACCTCATGCCCCGAAGTATAGCATTGAGTTTTCGACATTATGCCCTGTCGTAATTCACCGCGTATCCTTCGCTGACAACGCGCATGATTCGCTTTTGATAACTGCGCGTGCCGAAGTACCAAAACAGATAAACGAGATGAAACAGCGACCACAAAATCAGCGCGGGAAAGTAGAAATGAACGGGCGGAAACTCCGACGCGATGAGCGGTATAAGTTGCCACGCGCGATACGCGGAAAGCCCGATGATGAACGCACTCAAGATGAAAAATTGAACGGTGATGAAGCCAATGTAGGTTTGCTTGAGTCGCGCTTGTACGGTCGAGATTTGCGGCTCGTTGAGTGAGTAAAGATAGTCGGCTTCGATGCGGTGCGCGATGAGAACGTCGCGCCCGAAGTGGTGGTTGATTGCCTTTTCGATTCCCGTCGCATAGACGCGGGCGAAAATCGTGTACGTCAGATAGTAAGCCGATTGCGTGCCGACCCAGATGGTGAAAAACGGAATCAGGAACACAACCCCGCGTAAGGTGTCCGTCATGCTCGCCGCCGCCATCGCAATTAACACGACGACGCCGAGAGTTATCAAGCGGTAGAAAATCGCGGAGTAGTTGTAGAGCATCCCGCGCATACGGTCGAGTTGGGCTTGCAGCACGGGCAGCGTTTGTTCGTTGGGGACGGATGATGTGGTGAGGTTTGACATGAAAATTGAAATCCGTTTTGTTTGGCTAAAATGATAAACGCGGAAGCGTTGTATAGCGAAGCTGTGTCAGGTGCGTCGGCAGTGAAATTTGTCCGGTTCGTGAACTATGATTTTATCTTAGACTTTTTCTTTCAATCGCTCGTCTAAAGTTTGAGCGTTCGATTTATTACTTGACCCGAAAGGATTTTAGATGACCTTATTCAAAACCTGTTTCATCATTTTGTTTTTGACTTTCCTCACGTCACATGTATCGGCACAAAGGTCATGGTCAAGGTCGAGGGCTTATTCAGAGATTCATTCTATCAGCCCGAATCAAGCGCAATCCGGCGCAACGGCGTTTCCAATCATCGTGTCGGGCAGTAATTTCCAGAAAAATTCAGCCGTGCAAATCAACGGCACAACGCTCGACACTGTTTCTCTTGGAGGGAATAAACTGCGGGCGACTGTTCCGGCAAATCTGGCGGCGAACGCGGAAAACTTGGAAGTGAAGGTCGTTTGGAAAAAGAATGTTTCTAACTCCGTGACCTTGACCGTCGCAAACGCGCCCGCCGGAAATTACGACTGGGCGGGGCTAAATCAAAAATTACAAACTTTTGTTCCGGCGACTATTCCGGGTTTGACGTTAATGATTTCTCGTCACGGGCAGGTGATTTATTCAAACGCCTTCGGCAATCAAACAACTGATTCGATTTTGCCGATTGCGTCTTCGACAAAGATGCCTTCGATGCTGGCGATTATGACGCTCGTTGACGAAGGGCGTTTGAATTTGGATGCCCCGATTTCAGCTTATTTGCAAGGTCACGTCAACGTGCCAGCCGACAAAGCCGGAATCACGATGCGGATGTTGATGAATCACATTTCTGGCTTGTCGCCCGACGAAGATTGCCACAGCAAACCGAACACGACGCTGCAAGTTTGTACGCAGGAAATCTTGAACGCGCCACTCGCTTTCACACCCGGCACGAAGTTCTCTTACGGCGGCGTGAGTATGCATGTTGCGGGCTATGTCGCCGAAGTGATTTCCGGGCAGAGATGGCAACAGTTTTTCGCCGACAAAGTAGGAACGCCGCTCGGTCTAACGCGATTCACTTACGGCATTTCGCAAAATCCGAGAATCGCGGGCGGCGCGAAATCCGATGTCGGCGACTACACGCGGATTATGCAAGCCTACTTGTCCGGCGGCGTGTACGGTGACACGCGCGTTTTATCACGGGCAAGTTATTTTGAAATGCAAACCAATCAGAAACGCGATTTGCCCGTCGTCAACAGTCCGGGCGACGACACGCTCTTGGGTTACAGTTTCGGTTGGTGGCACAGTTCCGCCGCGTATTTGCAAAACCAACCGCAACCGCAAACTCCGGGCTTGGAACTTTCAGACCAAGGCGCGTTCGGCTGTACGCCGTGGATTGACTTTGAACACAACTATACCGCCGTCCTGCTGATAAACGACCGCACTCAAACCGGCACGAAAATTTGGAATCAAATTCGTCCGCTTATTATTGAGCAAATGCAGACGAATCCGTAAAAAAACAGTCAAGTTCGCCAGACCATACCTTAAACCGTCACTGACGCGCGGCATATACCGCAACCTCCGTTTAGCATTGCCCGTCAAATTTTAGCTTGCATACATTCGGTTTGCGACCGCACCAATTTCAGCGTTAAATTGAAGTTGTGGCTTGAGTGTCAAACCCTTTGTGTATCGGCGTTCGCGCGGCTTAAACTTTGTCCGCCGTTTTGACGTACAATCATCCGCAACAAAATCGTCGTTCCCGCAGATTCCTCGCAGTGACGTGGTTTCCTTCACGCCTGCATAAACCTACAACCTTAAAACATTTCGGAGGTTCTCTTATTATGAAGTTCCCACGCGCCCGCGTCGTCAGTCACGCATTGACGCTCGCGCTTGTCGCCTCAAATCTCGGTGGCACATTGGTTCACGCGCAGAACGCCGCGCCGTCCGCATCCGTCGCCGCCTCAAATGTCTCTCTCCCGCAAGGCGTGCAACGCATCACATCGGTCGAAGGTATCACTGAATACAGTTTGCCTAATGGCTTGAAGGTTCTGCTATTCCCCGACCAATCGAAGCAGACCATCACCGTCAACATCACTTATCTCGTCGGTTCGGCAAACGAAAACTACGGTGAAACCGGCATGGCTCACCTGCTCGAACACCTTGTTTTCAAAGGCACGCCGAAGCACCCGAACATCCCCAACGAACTGACCGAACACGGCACGCGCCCGAACGGGACGACGTTCGTTGACCGCACAAACTACTTCGAGACGTTCGCCGCGACCGACGAAAATCTTAATTGGGCTTTGGATTTGGAAAGCGACCGCATGGTCAATTCCTATATCGCCAAAAAAGATTTGGACAGCGAAATGACCGTCGTTCGCAATGAATTTGAGAGCGGCGAAAACAACCCGTTCCGCGTCACGCTGCAACGCACTCTCGGCGCGGCTTACGAATGGCACAACTACGGCAAGTCAACCATCGGGGCGCGCGCCGACATCGAGAATGTGCCGATTGACCGCCTTCAAGCTTTCTATAAAAAGCATTATCAACCCGACAACGCCGTGCTGCTCGTCGCCGGAAAATTCGATGAAGGTAAGGTCATCAACCTTGTCAATAAATACTTCGCCCCGATTCCGAAGCCGACACGCGCAATTCAAAAACTCTATACCGACGAGCCGACGCAGGACGGCGAACGCAACGTCACCGTGCGCCGCGTCGGTGATATTCAACTCGCACTCGCGGCGTATCACGTTCCTGCAGGGTCGCACGCCGATTCCGCCGCCGCGCAAATCGCCGCCCAAGCTTTAGGCGACGCGCCTTCGGGACGCCTTCACAAAGCTCTCGTCGAAAATAAAAAAGCGGCGCAGGTCTTAAACCTTCCATTCTATATGACTTTGAAAGAACCCGGCGTCGCCATCCTCGGCGCGGTCGTGCCGAAGGAAGTCAACATCACGGACGCGCGTGACACGATGACCGCGACGGTTGAAAGCATCGCCGCCACGCCGCTCACGAAAGAGGAGATTGACCGCGCGCGCACCGCTCTCTTGAAAGACATTGACCTCGCGCTTAATTCGAGCGAGAACATCGGACTTGAAATGAGCGAGTGGATTGCGGCGGGCGATTGGCGTTTGTTCTTCCTCAACCGCGACCGCATACGCAGTAGTACGCCCGAAGCCGTGCAAACGGCGGCGGTGCGTTACTTCAAACCCGCGAACCGCACCGTCGGTCTGTTCGTTCCGATTGCGAAGCCCGACCGCGCCGAAATCCCCGCGACGCCCGATGTCGCCGCCCTCGTTCGTGATTATAAAGGCGACGCGGCGTTGAGCGCGGGCGAAGCTTTCGACCCAAGCCCGGAGAACATCGAATCACGTCTCGACCGCCGCAACGCGACCGCGACCGCGACCGGAATCCGCATGGCGTTCCTGCCGAAAGAGACGCGCGGCGATACCGTCAACGCGGTTCTTACTTTGCGTTTCGGTGATGAGAAATCCTTGATGAACCGCACGGCGGCGGCGACGCTTGCCGGTGCGATGCTTCAACGCGGCACACAGAAGCGCACGCGCGAACAACTCAAAGATGAGTTCGATAAATTAAAAGCGCGTGTCAACATCTTCGGCGGCGCGACGCAAGCCACCGCGTCAATCGAAACCACGCGCGACAATCTGCCCGCCGTGATGCGTCTCGTCGCGGAAGTCTTGCGCGAACCGTCATTCCCGGAAAAAGAATTTGACCAGGCGAAGCAACAGATAATCGCGGGCATCGAACAACAACGCAGCGAACCGACCGCGATTGCCGCGACCGAATTTCAACGCTTGTTGAGTCCGTATCCGAAAGGCGATGTGCGCTATGTCGCCACGCCCGATGAAAGTCTCGCGGAAATTAAAGCCGTGACGCTCGACGACGTGAAGAAGTTTTACAAAGATTTCTACGGCGCATCGAACGCCGAACTCGCGGTCGTCGGTGACTTTGACAAAGAAGAAACCGCGAAACTGGCGAACGAACTTTTCGGTTCGTTCAAGAGTCCGCGCCCGTTCACGCGCGTCCCGCGACCCTTCCAAGATGTCGCTTCGACGAATAAATCTTTCGAGACGCCGGATAAAGCGAACGGCTTTTTCATCGCCGGATTGAACTTGAAAGTGCGCGACGACAACCCGGATTTCGCCGCCCTCTCTCTGGGGAATTACATGCTCGGCGGCGGCTTCCTCAATTCGCGTCTCGCGGCGCGCATACGCGGCAAAGAAGGTTTGTCCTACGGCGTCGGTTCACGCTTAAACGCGAGTTCGCTCGACGAAGCGGGTTCATTTACGACGACCGCGATATACGCTCCGCAAAACGTCACGAAGCTTGAAGCCGTGTTCAAAGAGGAAATCGCCCGCGCTCTTAAAGACGGCTTCACGGCGGAAGAAGTCGAAGCCGCGAAGAAGGGTTTCCTGCAATCGCGCCAAGTCTCACGCGCGCAGGATGACGAACTCGTCGGCAGACTCGGCAACTACCTGTTCATCAACCGCACGCTCGCCTTCGATTCCGCCCTTGATAAACAACTTCAGGCTTTAACGCCCGAACAGATTAACGCGGCGATGCGTAAGTACATCACGCCCGACAAGATAACTATTATCAAAGCCGGAGACTTCGCCAAGAAATAGTGGTCAGTGGTCAGTGGTCAGTGGTCGGTTAAAAGCCCAAAGAGGACGAGTAAGCTTAATGGCTGCTCGCCCTCTTTGGGCTTTCTGTTTGTACTGACCACTGACCACTGACTACTGCTTCAGGCGTTGCCCAAGCTGTACGTCATGAGTTGTTCTTCGACGACGGAGGCGATGCGCCCGTAAATCGTCGCCAGTACCGAACGGTTGAGTCCAAGCACGCGCAGACTGTCGCTGCCGAGGGCATCGAGGGCGGCAAGTTTGTAGGCGTCGTCGGCGTGCGCGAGACATGCGGCGACGTGGAACATCAAGGCGGTCGGAGCGTTTGAGCGCAAGCCGTCGTGATGCGTTTGGACGAGCGATGCGTAGGCGCGCGGCACGCCGCACCGCTCTAAAACCCACTCTCCGACTTGCGCGTGGTCAACGCCGAACATCTCGACTTCCGCGTCGGATTGTTCTTTTTCGATTAAGCCCGAAACTATTTTCATTTCGTTGGGAAAAGTTTCGCGCAGCAGTGACAGCCCGATGTCGTGCATCAATCCGAGAGCGTAAGCGGCGGCGGGTTCAATCAAGCCCGTGTGTTCGGCAAGCAACTGCGCGGCAATCGCGCATCGCAAAGCACGCTCACGGAAATCATCACGTTCGCTCGAATCCATCGCCGCGATAGTCACATCCTCGCTATTTCCATGCGCGACGCAATCGCACGCCGCGATGACATCACGCAAACCCTCTATGCCGAGATGCGCGCACGCGGCTTTGATGTCGGGCGGCGGTGTCATCGTGTCGGGCGTCGTATCCGGCGCACTGTCAAAGTCGGGCGTCGGATTTTCGATGTTTTCTTCGGCGGCGAGGCGCAGGATTTTGGCAGCCAGCAAAGGATTGGCGAGAACTTCGGATTGCAGTTCGGCAAAGGTCGCCGCTTCAGCATCGAAGGCTTCGCGCGGGATGTGAGTGCGTCCGAAATCGGCGCGGGCGATGCAGTAACGAATCAGGGCGAGACGGTCGAGTTCACAAAAGGCATCCACCGCTTCCGGGTCGAAGCGCGTGCCTACGCCCTGACGCAAGATGTCTATCGCTTCTTCGTGGCTGTGCGCGGGTCGAAACGGGCGCGGACAGGTCAGGGCGTCGTAGGCATCGGCGACGAGGATGATGCGCGCGAGTTGCGGGATTTGGAGTTCTTGCAAGCCGTCCGGGTAACCCGTGCCGTCGAAGTTTTCGTGATGATGACGCACGGCGACGGCGACTTCTTCCATGCCCGGCACACCGGAAAGAATGCGCGCTCCGTATTCGGAATGTTGTTGCATCACCTTGCGCTCATCGTCGGTGAACGTGCCGGGTTTGAGCAACAGGGCATCGGGTGTGCCGAGTCGTCCGATGTCGTGCAGGAAGGTGGCGAGTGAAAGTTGTTTCAAGCTTTCTTCGTCCAATCCCAGACGACGCCCGATAGACATCGCGTAGCCGCGCGTGCGACTGGCGTGTCCGTGCGCGTACTCGTCTTTCGCTTCGAGCGCGTCACCGATAACACGGACGAGGGCGTGCGTCATCTCGCGTAAATTGTGCGCGAGACGTTCATTGGTGCGGGCGAGTTCAAAGCGATGACGCGATTCTTTGTAATGTTCGAGGGCGCGCACGACGGTCGAACGAAGGTCGTCGTTGTTCCAAGGCTTGGTGATAAAACGATAAATCTGCCCGCAGTTTATCGCTTCGACGAGAGCCTGTGTGTCGGTGTATCCGGTCAGGATTATGCGGACGGTGTTCGGGCGCATGACGGCGGTATGTTTTAAGAGTTCGATGCCGGTCATGCCGGGCATACGCTGGTCTGTGACGAGCAGCGCGACTTCGTGTTGTTCGAGAAGTGCGAGGGCTTCGGCTCCCGATTCGGCGGTAATTACTTGGTAGTCATGACGAAACAAACGCTCAAGCAAACGCAAGTTAGCGGGTTCATCGTCAACAATCATTATTTTGTATGTCATAGAAATGGTTCTTACTTTTTATTACTCAGGCGAGAAGTTTCGACGGGTGAAAGACGGGTGAAAGACGGGCAAATGGAAATCAAGAACACGAACCTTATGCTACATCAACGAGGGCGGCGGCTTCGTTTTCTGCTTCGTGCTTGGAACTGACGGGCAAATAAATCGTAAAGTCTGTGCCGCAACCCGGCGTGCTTTCGACTTCAATCAAGCCGTGATGCCGTTCGACGATGCCATAAGTAATTGACAAGCCCAAGCCCGTACCTTCGCCGATGGGCTTGGTGGTAAAGAACGGGTCGAAGATATTCTTGAGATGTTCGGGAGCGATGCCGCACCCGGAATCACTAATCTTGACGCGCACGCGCTCATTTTCGAGGCGCGTCATGATGGTTATTTTTCCGTGCGTGTCGAAGCTGACGCAGGCGAAATCCGTGCCTGCGGTTTGCGCGAGGTGAACCGCTTCACGTGAAGCTTGCGTGAGTTGCGCGTGAACCGCGTGAGCCGCGTTGACGAGCAGGTTGAGCCACACTTGGTTGAGTTGTCCGGCATAACAATCAACAAGGGGAAGTTCGCCGTAGTCGCGTTCGATGGTCACGGATTGCGCGGTGAATTGTTGCGCGAGCAGCCGCAGAGTTGATTCCAATCCGTCGTGAATATCAACCTTTTTGTATTCGGCTTCATCGAGGCGCGAGAACGTGCGAAGGTTCTGCACGACATCGCGTATGCGCTCCGCACCCGATTGGCTGTCGTCAATAATCGAAGGCAAATCGGCAATCAATTCATCGTAGATAATCTCGGATTTCAGAGCCGCGATGCTTGCCTTGTAGGGTTCGGGTAACGGTACGGAATCATAAAGGGCGAGTAGGCGCGTCAGGTTTTCCGCCGATTCGCGCATCAATTCCATGTTGCCGTAAATGAATCCGGCGGGGTTGTTGAGTTCGTGCGCGACTCCGGCGGCGAGTCCGCCTAAGGAAGCCATCTTTTCGCTGTGAACAAGCTGGATTTGCAATCGTTCCAACTCCGACTGCCGCCGCGCGAGTTCCGTGTTGCGTCGCTCAAGGTCTTGCTTCGCCTGACGAGCGGCGCGCAAGAGGTGGCGACGTTCAAGCCCGCGTCCGACGCTCAACTCCAGAACCTCCAAGTCACAAGGCTTGAGCAAATAATCGAAAGCACCGAGTCGCACGGTGTCGAGAACGCGCTGCGTGCGGTCAACGCCGCTGACCATAATCACCACCGTATCGGGATAGCGACTTGTGACTTCGCGCAACAGTTCGACGCCGGACAAGCCGGGCATGATGACATCCGAAATAACGACGGCGTATTCCTGTTGCGCGAGTAGTTCCAAGCCTTCGGTCGCGCACGAAGCGGTGTGGCATTCGTAACGGTCGCCAAGACAGTCGGCAAACAAATCGCGTAGCGCGGCTTCATCGTCAATGATGAGAATGCGGCGGTCATTCGCCGTCGTAGATGTGGTATTGATTAAGTCATCAGAGTAAGACATCAAGAGTACAAGCCTTTTAGTTCTTCGTGCGGTGCAAGTTAGTCGGGCGGTGGCGGTTATTCGGTTGGATTAGCGGTTAAGTGGTTTGCGCTACGGGCGGCACGTCTCCGGCAAGCGTCACATCATGCAACCAACTCGTCAGCAAGATTTCGATCCGGTTTCTCGAAACCGGATCGTCTTCGGCGACAAGTATTCTCATAGATTTATTTCCGTTCCTTCCCGTGACATGCCCGGATGCGATCCAGAGTTTGGCAACCGTTGAAACGGTGCGAACCGGATGTTTGGGACGTAAAACCGACTCGATTGGGCAGAGGTGATAAGTAAGACGGGCGACGCGAACTTTCTAAGCGGCGACTCGAAACGATGTCGCGCCGAATGTCCGAAGCATTAACTTGGAAACAATCCTTGAAGCAGTGAAGTTTTTAACTCAAGCGTGCGGATGAAAGAAGATGAACGCGAAAGGCGACAAGGGGGAAGCGACAAAGGAAAGCGAGCGACGTGTAATCGCCCTTCAACAGATTAACCGAACGGTGCGAAGCTTGGCAACAGAAATAACGAATAGTGGATAACGGATAGTGAAGAACCTGCTCTTAAACTATCCACTATCCGTTATCCACTATTACAAGTGCCGCGACGTTTGCGCCCGCCGAGACGTTCGAGAGGGTGCTGGTCGTCAAGCGCACCATCCCGCCTTCGACTTTGTTATTGAACAGGAACGGGTCGAAATCAACCGTCAGATTTGTTTCTTCGATGCTTTGCAAATCGGGAGTAAAGAGCGGCAAACGAACATGCGTTACGGGGGCGCGTTCCTGCACGACAAATAATTCACCGAGTCCCGCCGCGATTCTCTTTTCCCATTCCCTTGCGTTGACTTCACCGCCCAAGCACACGCCTTCGCCGCCGTAATCGTCATTCGGCTTGATGACGAAGCGCGCTTGCTCAACTGTGATGAGCTTTATGAGGTCGCGCTTCTCGCCTTCAAACGTCGTGTCGCCCGTTTGCAAAACTCGTGTCCATGGAATGTGACGCCCGATGATGTCCCGTTGTTCATCTGTGAAAAGATGCGCGAAGCGTTCATCGCTCACCACCGCGAACGACGCTTTCTTGTGAACCAACTTACTGCGAAACGAATTGACCATACACACGCGCCCGTCACGATACGCTCGTACAAGCGGGTGCGTGTCGTCGTCATGCTTCGCCAAAAACTCATGGATGATAACGCGCTTGTAAAGAACATCTATCGCGCGCTTGCCCGCCATCAAACGCCCGCCGACGTATTCCAATTCGTCCGGGTCGGCAATGAACGACGTGTAACCCTGCGACTTGAAGTAAGCCGCTAAAACGTGAAACTCGCTTTCCGTCGAAACGCCGCGCCAATCAATGATGCCGATTGACGGACGTTCTTCCGTGCCGCCCCAATCCTTATAAGCCGCGATGAGCGCGTCGAGCAGATGAACATGCGGCTGCGGCAAAGCGTGCGGAAACTCATCGAAAAACTCGCGCATGTACGGCAACTCGAAAAAGATTTCCGCGAGCAATTTCTGGTCGGCGATTCCGGCGGGACTCTCGGCGTTGTATTCCAGAAACTTAAAACCGTCATCCGCGAGATACGCATCAAGCCGCGACGTGACGCACAATCTTTCATAACCCGGATTGATGCGCGCCATCTTCGCTTCTATCTCCGTCACACCGAGCAGACTCATCACTCCGTCATCTTCAAGCGCGGCTTGCGCGACACGCTCGAACGCAAACGCGAGCGTCTCCGCCGCCCGACTGATTTCCGCGTACCGCGCACCGGACATCAGGTACGGCACAAGCGACGAGCAAATCGGGCGCGCTCCGTGAACGAGTCCCCGCGCCTGTTGTTCCCGTTGCAGATGCGCGAACAATTCCGGGCGCATCATCGCGTCGCCCGCGATGCGTTCACGCAACCACGCGACGGCGGCATCAAGGCTGTTTGAATCAATATGAGAAATAGACATGCTGATGTTTTACCCGAAAGCGCGTTGAGAAGAAACAACTAAATTCGGTTGTGCCGTTCGATTTGAAATTAACGTGATGCTCATAGCAACCCGTCAATCAAATCATCAGCTTTGCGGTGCTTCGGTTGGCTTCGGTTGTTTGTGGTGTGCGGCGGCGAATGACGCGCGCGAGAAGCGTGTTGAGGTGGTCGCTGGCGCGCAGTAGTTCTTCGAGAATGTCATCGGTCAAATCATCGGGTCGGATGTCGCGCAGGGCGGCGAGAAGGCGGCGCATCTCGTCGTAGAAAAGATGCGACGTGTCGGACGGGTCGAGAAATTCCAACTCATCTTCGGACAAGCCGGGTGAGGCGGCTTGGTTAATCGGGATTTCACCGAGCATCTCGCGGACGCGCATCCGCAGACGTGTCGCGCTGCCTTTCGATAACAGGTGAGCCTGCAAAACTTCGAGGCGTTTGGCGCGGGCTTCCGCCGCCGTGAGGTTCAACCGCACGGGAGTCAAACGTGAAAGTTGCTCGGCTTCAAAAAGGTTAATCGTGCCGCTCTCAAGGGCGTCAATCATGTCGGGCGTAAAGTCGAGCGTGCGTAAATAATGGTCAACGAAACTTGCCAAAGAGATGCGCCCGCCCGTGTGTTGGTCAAGGACATGGCGCACGCCCGAACCCGCTTTCAACAAATCCGCGCGATGCCAAATCGAGCGTCGCCCGCGTTTGGTATCGGTCGCCGGATAGCGTTCGATGTGGCGCGCGGCGCGCAGCAAAGCGATGGTCTGCTTTTCGCTTCGCGGCACGATGTCGGGCAACAGGGCGCGCAAATCGGCGAGTATTTCGCGCACACGTTCGCGGTTGGCGAGCATGTCGGGACGGCGTTCGCGGCGGCGTGTGATACGCATAATTTTTAACGGTTAAAGTTCGCTTCTGTTTCGCTTTAAGAAAACAACTTCGCTCGTATTATAAATCTTTCAGCACGCTCTGCACGGCTTCGGCAAACGTCGGATGAATATGTATCGCATCGCGTATCACCTTAAACGGCGCGTCGGCATTCATCACATCAACGTAAGAATGAACCATCTCCGCCGCTTCCGCCGCGATGATACTCGCACCCAAAATGCGGTCGTTCCCTTTGTCAACGATGACTTTGATAAAGCCTTCCGTCTCGCCGATCATACGCGCCTTACCGTTGCTTTTCATTTGGTAAGTCGCAACTTTGAAGTCGAGTTTTTTATCACGCGCTTCCGTTTCGGTGAGTCCGACGCGCCCTAGTTGCGGGTCTGTGAAAATCGCGTAAGGGACAATTCGCTTCGTGGTGCGCGCCCCGTCGCCAATCATTTGTGAAAGCAGAATCCGGTGGTCGTCCCAAGATGTGTGTGTGAACATCGCACCGCCGCGCACGTCGCCAATAGCCCACACGCCCCTGATGTTGGTCTTCAACCTTTCATCAACTTTGATAATGCCTTTATCATCCGTCTCGACACCGACGGTTTCCAAACTCAAATCATTTGTGTTCGGAACACGTCCGGTCGCAACGAACAGATGCGAACCGTGAATCTGTTCCTCACCGTCTTTTACTTTCATCGTCAACGCGATGCCGTCATCTAGCTTACTCACACAAGTCGCTTCGGCATTCAACTTAAACTCGATGCCTTCGCGTTCAAGCAAAGATTTCAACAACGCCGCGACATCTTCATCTTCTCTGTCAGTGACGCTCGCGCCTTGATGCACGATTGTCACACGCGCTCCCATGCGACGATAAAACTGCGCCATCTCCAAACCGATATAACCGCCGCCGATGATGATGAGATGCGCGGGCAAAACACCGTGGCGCAACCAGTTTCCGGCGTCAATAAAATCAATTTTATCCAAACCTTCAATCGGCGGAATCAAGCTTCGCGTTCCCGTGCCGATGACGACATCCGGCGCAGCCAGCGTCGTCTCATCGAATCGCACACGAAACTTGCCCGATTCATCTTTTCCCGCGAAGCGCGCGTGACCGTAAAACAGACGCGGGTTGTCAACTCCTTCATACTTCTTTTCGAGACTCGCGCGCGTCTCTTCGACAAGCTTCCGGGCGCGTCGAAGCACGGCGGGAAAATCAACTTCGATTGTCGGAATGTGCAGACCGTATTCAGCCGCACGCCGTGCATAAGCCGCGATGCGCCCCGAAGTGATGACGGCTTTCGTCGGCGTGCATCCGAAATTGACGCACGAACCGCCGAGCGCACGACGCTCGATAAGCGCGACGCGCCGACCCTTCTCCGCCATCGCAAAAGCCAACGCGGGCGTACCCTGTCCCGCCCCGATGATGATTAAATCGTAATCGTGATTTTCTTCGTGTGTCAGGTGTTTGAACTCGACTTTGTGGTGAATCTCTTTTGCATGAAACGGTGTGTAGCTTAACGTGAGTTCGGCATTAAAACAAAAAGGACTTTATCCACGAATACACATTGGAATTACGCAGTTGAAGGCAGAAACACGAGCGTGAGCGAGTGTGTCCATGTCCGAACACGTTCCTGTTTCCGCCTCAAACCTGCCAACTGCGTAACTCCTAAATTTCTGTGGATGTTTCGACAAACACCCAAACAACGAAGTCAAACAATTCTCTTTTCGCGTTTCTACGCTCGCGGCAAACGTCATTGACGGACATCCATCATCATCAGGTCTATCTTACCGAACAACTCACCCACGCCTAGCGATGCCCAGAGTATAAAAATACCCAAGAGGATTTTTACTATTCCCATTCTAGGAATTGAGAAGCCGGTCATGTTCTTGAGAATGTCATTAACCGGAAGAAAATAGACGAAAGAAAGGAGAAGTATAAAAACTCCAAAACCGGGGTCGTTCCCCCAAAACGTATTCACTATGCCGATTGCGAAAACCACTATGCCGAATATCCAACCGATTATATTCAAAACATTTGATTTGTTGTTCATAATTATTTTCCTTTATTCTTGGGAGTTACGCAGTTGAAGCATCGTCGAACAATCTGTGACTGAAAACAAAGAACTCACGGCGCGTTGGGCTTTCGTCTGAGCCGCGTAAATTCTTGAAAATCCTCTCAGCTGAGTAACCCGTAACATGAATACAACGCCAAAAGAAATTCGACTTTGGTTCGTGCCGTTTCGTGTTATTTCGTGGATAAATCCTTCCGGCTTATTATCTCGAACTCACGTTATTTAAGGCGCACTCCCGACAACGGGCGGGACATTTTCGCCTGAGACGACAGGCGGCACGGGCGTTTGATTTAAGCCCGTTTGATTTAAGCCCGGCACTGTTTCAACCCGCATCGTCAAAGTTTTCAAATCATCCACGCGTCCCGTAATGCTTCTCCATGCTTGACCGCGCGCAACGCTCCACCCACGCCAATCCGATGCTTCCAGTTCCGCGTGCCGCTCAAGCATTCCGGCGGCGATAAATCTTTGTTGGAATTCCGGCAAACGCGGGAGATTGTCAATCAATTCCGGGGCGGCATCGAGACTCAACGCCGTCAACGCATAGTCCGCATCGAAGGCATGATCCGCCGTCGCTTGTGCGATGTTGGCGCGCACGATTAGCCTGTCCGGGTTAATCGCGTGCAATGTCATCAGCGTTATCAACAACGACGCGAACGCGCCGACCGCGAAGCGACTACGCGCATCGCGCATCAACACCGACCACGCAAACCACAGGAGCGTCACGCCGATCCACACCATAAACGCCGTCGTGTATAAACGCAGTTCCGTCAAGCCGTATTCGCTTTGATACAACCGCATACGCACCATCGCCGACCACATCACGACCATCACTAAGGCGACCAGTGAACCTGAGAACACGCGGAACACAGTCACCGTCAATTTATCTTTCTTCGCCAGCGAATGATGCACTACGAGCAGTAAGGCGAGCGTCAAAGCCGCGACCCACACGAGTTCAAAAAACCCGTGCCGCGCATACTCCGCGTAAGTCAGCCCGGCGGTGTTCAGCACGCGGGTGCTTCCGCCGAACAAGTAACGAATCTGAATCAACACGAAAGACAGAAACAATGCGTTGAGCGCGCCCAACATGATGCCGACTTCAATCGTGCC
>JBGTMR010000012.1:0-26356 GCA_041743485.1 Pyrinomonadaceae bacterium | reverse complement strand
TCGTGCTGCCCGACGCTTCGATTGCGACGGATTACATGCTCGATAAAACCCGTTCCCTGCTCGACAACTTGCAAGTCTATCCGGCGCGCATGATGCACAATCTGAACCTGACGCGCGGACTCGTCTTTAGCGGTCAACTGCTTCTGGCTCTGACGCAAAAAGGCATCTCGCGCGAAGACGCCTACACTTGGACGCAGCGCAACGCGATGCTCGTGTGGGAAGATGTTTCAACTAACGGCGACGATTTTCAAACGCGCGTACTTGCCGATAAAGACATCAACACGCATCTGACTTCCGAAGAAATCAAACGTGTCTTCTCGCTCGAACACTATTTGCGAAACGTGGATAAAGTTTTCGCGCGGGTGTTTAATGAAGGCGCATGAAAGGATTAAATCATCATGGGTGAAGTCAGAGTCAAAGTTAAAATCACTAATTCACGCGATGAAGTTGCCGCGCTCACCGGACAGATGACAAAAGAGAACGTCCGAAGTTACGAAGCCGATGCGCTGGTTGATACGGGTGCAGTAACGTCCGTAATTCCGCAGCATATTTACAATCAACTCGGATTGGTGACGATTGACAGAAAAGTTGTGCAGTATGCCGACGGTAGAAACGATGTGGTCGAAGCGACCGAACCCGTGATTTTTGAAATCAACGGACGCCGCACGCCTGATGAAGCCTTTGTCATCGGCGATGAAGTTTTAATCGGTCAAACCGTTTTAGAGAAAATGGATTTACTGGTTGATTGCAGAAACAACAAAGTGATGCCCAACCCCGCGCGTCCCGACCAACCTGTTTTGAAAGTTAAGTGAATTGAAAAACGGAAGAATCCAACTCGCGGTTCTGCTTTTAGTTGCTTGCATGGCGTGTGCGAAGTCAACAAGTGAGACTTCGTTACAAGCGACTTCCGTGCAAGCGCAGTCAGCCACGATGAATCAACAAAGCGAAGTCAACAATGCTCCGCTCAAACTTCCGCTCGTCAACCCGCACATCATCCTCAGCAAAAGCAATCGTCAACTCGCGCTCTATGAACACGATAAACTCGTGCGCCTTTATCGAGTCGGACTCGGCTTTAACCCGACGGGCGACAAAGTGAAACAGGGCGACGGCGCGACGCCCGAAGGCGAGTTTTACATCTTCACGAAAAACAATAAGAGTGCTTACTATCTTTCGCTTGGGATAAGTTATCCGAACATCGAAGACGCCGAACGCGGCTTGCGCGCGAAACTGATTACCCCCGCCCAACACGCGAAAATCTTGAGTGCGATTAAACGCCGCACCGCACCGCCGCAAGACACCGCGCTCGGCGGGCAAATCTACATTCACGGCAGAGGCTCAAACCGCGATTGGACTTGGGGATGCGTCGCATTGGATGATGCCGACATCAAAGAACTCTTTGACTCCATATCGGTTAACACGAAAGTCACGATAAATCCTTAACCCGCTCGTCGGAGATTTAATTTAGATGAAAGCAAAAGTTTATGTCACGCTCAAGCCGAGCGTTTTAGACCCGCAAGGTTCGGCGATTAGTCACGTTCTGGAATCTATGGGCTACGCCAATGTGAAAGACGTGCGGCAGGGGAAATACTTCGAGATTGCTCTTGATGAAAACTTGAATGGAACGGTGCGCGAAGATTTGGAACGCATCGCCCGCGAAGTTTTAGCAAACCCCGTCATCGAAGATGCGCGCGTCGAAATCGAAGGAGACACGACACAAGGAGAAGGGCGATGAAGTTCGGCGTCGTTATCTTTCCCGGCTCAAACTGCGACCACGACGCTTATCACGTCATCTCGAAGCACGTCGGGCAGCCCGTAGATTTCGTGTGGCACAGAGACACCGACCTCACTTCATTCGACGCGATTGTGATTCCCGGCGGCTTCTCTTACGGCGATTACCTGCGCGCCGGTGCGCTCGCCAGTCACTCGCCCGTGATGCGCTCCGTCAAAGATTTCGCGGCGCGCGGCGGCTTCGTCTTAGGCATCTGCAACGGCTTTCAAATTCTGTGCGAAGCGGGTTTGCTGCCCGGCGCACTTGTGCGAAACGAAAACCTGCACTTCGTCTGCGAACACGTTCACGTTCTGGTCGAAACGACGGAAACGCCGTTCACCGCCAACCTTACCGCGCAACAAATCCTGCATCTGCCCATCGCCCACGCCGAAGGCAACTACGTCTGCGACGAAGCGACATTCACAGAACTCACACGCGACGACCGCATCATTTTTCGTTACTGCGACGAAAGCGGCAACACCAATCCTTCCGCCAACCCGAACGGCTCACACAACTCCATCGCCGGAATCTGCAACAGGACGCGCAACGTCTTAGGCTTGATGCCGCATCCCGAACGCGCCTGCGAAGATTTGCTCGGATCATCCGACGGCAGCCCCATCTTCCGCTCACTCACCTCAACGCTCGCGGCGCAAGCGGCAAGATAAACAGCGACGCATAAAACTTGATGAACGCGAAAAACAAACTTGAGTTCGTTGATTTGTTTTGCGGCATCGGCGGTTTTCGCGTCGCACTTGACAGCGTGTGCCGTGAACGCGAGATGCTTTCGCATTGCGTATTTTCGTGCGACATAAATGCGGAAGCACGACGCACTTATGAAGCGAATTTTAATGAACATCCGCAACGCGATGTAACGCAAATCTCGACCGACGAGATTCCATCGCACGATGTTTTGTTCGCGGGCTTTCCGTGCCAACCGTTTAGCATTTGCGGCGACCGCAAAGGTTTTGAAGATTCACGCGGAACATTGTTCTTTGACATCGCGCGCATTATCAAAGCTAAAAAACCGCGCGCCTTCGTGCTTGAAAACGTCAAGATGCTGGTCGGACATGACGGCGGACGCACGTTCGCATACATTCTCGAAGCCCTGCGCGGCTTCGGTTATCAAATCGAATATAAAGTTTTGAACGCTCTTTATTTCGGTTTGCCGCAGAAACGCGAACGGGTTTTCATCGTCGGGTTTCGTGAGCCGTGCGACTTCGCTTTTCCGAATTACAAGCTGCCGATGAAGCCGCTCGCGGAACTACTCGAACCCGATGTGTCGCCCTTTTATGTCGCGTCCGAACGCATACGAAACAATCGCCGCGCGTCATACACCGGAAAGACCTTCGCTGAACCGACCGTATGGCACGAGAACAAAGGCGGTCACATCAGTGCTTATCCGTACTCGCGCGCGTTGCGTGCGGGAGCGTCTTACAACTATCTACTCGTCAACGGCGAACGACGCTTAACCGAACGCGAGATGTTGCGACTGCAAGGTTTTCCCGATTCGTATCGCGTAGTTTGCACTTACGGCGAGACGCGCAAACAAGCCGGAAACAGCGTCGCCGTCCCCGTCGTCGCGGCGGTCATTGATGCGGTTCTTGATGCACTTGAAGACGGGACGCGAACAGTTTCGCTCTACCCTGAACTCGTTCAACCAACTCGATTTTCACACGCCCGTTTTTGGAAAGATTGCTTGACGGCTTCAAAGCCGAGTTTCCGCAAGTCGCCGGAGTCGTCGAGTTTTTCCAACAACGTGGATACTTAAACGAAGACCCGCTTGGTTTATGGCAAGTCGCAAGCATCGCGGAATAGAAGAACCTCAAGCCCATGACGAAGGGGAAATTTTGTCGTGGGCGGAAGTAAGCCTGACGCACCAGACGCGGCTTGGGGTTTATCAGAAAGATGGACGTTTGATTTCCTTACTTACCGATTTCGGTGAAATCAACCCGTGCTATCCTGACCGCGCCGACGCTTCCGGCGATGAGATTATTTATACCGGACACGGCAGACGCGGCGACCAACCCTTGTCCCCGCCGAACCGCGCACTGCTCGCCGCGATTGAGACGCAACACGCCGTTCCGTTGTTTCGCAAACTCGCAGTCGGGCGTTGGCAACCGCTTGGGCTGTGGCGCGTCCAACAAGCGCGCCACGAATACGATGAACAAGAGAAACGTATGCTCTGGCGATTCACTCTGAAGCGAACAGAGTGAGTCATTGATTCATCGGAACCCATTGAATCAATGAACCAATGAACCAATGAATCAATTCTTCCTACCTTGTCGCTTCTCGCCCCGCCCTGATAATCTTTTCGCGCGCACCCCGTAACGCTCAAAACATTTTTAAGGAGATTTCAAATGAAGCCAAGATTTTTCACTTTCGCCCTTGTCATCCTCGCCGCTATATGTTGCGCCGCGAGTTTCACTTTCAACCACACATTCGCGGCTTCAACGATTGAAGCCAACGTCGGCGCGACCGTCGCCGATTTCAAGTTGCCGGACGCGAGTGGCAAACAACATTCGCTCTCATCGCTCAAAGGCGAGAAGGGTACGGCTTTGATTTTCGTTTCGACGCAATGCCCCGTGTCAAACGCTTATAACGAGCGCATGGCGAAACTCGCCGCCGACTACAAAGCGAAAGGCATCACCGTCGTCGGCATCAACTCGAACAAAGCCGAAGACGCGGCGGCTATCGCCAAGCACGCGGGCGACAACAATTTCTCGTTCGTCGTCCTAAAAGACGCGGGTAACAAAGTCGCCGACCAACTCGGAGCGCAAGTCACACCGGAAGTTTTCCTGCTCGATGCTTCCAATAAACTCGTGTATCGCGGGCGCATTGACGACGCGAAAAGCGGCGCGAACATCACCGCCAACGACACGCGCGACGCGATGGATGCAGTCATCGCCGGTACGCCCGTCAAAACCGCGCAGGCAAAAGCCTTCGGTTGCTCGATTAAGCGCGTCGCCGAATAGTTGAATGAACATGATTCGATTTTTGTTTGCACTCGTCCTGTTTGTTTTTGGTGTTGGTGCTGCTTTCTCACAAGCCGCGCCGACGCCAAAGACAAAGGATAAACAAACCACGCGAGGAGTATCACGACGTAACGGCAAAGCGATTGTCGCGCGTCGTAAATCACCCTCTAAAAAAACTCTATCCATAGCAAACTCGACGGTTTGCATATCTCCTTCAATCATTTTTCCGACTCCGATTGTTGAATTGCCTTCGCGCCCGTCGCCGCTTGAAACATCACAAGAGTTTCGCGTTCAACCTCTCAACGCCGCGCAACTCACGGCGCGTCTTAAACAACCCGATGAGAGCGGCAAAGCGCGTCCGGTACTCATCAATTTCTGGGCGACATGGTGCGTGCCGTGCCGCGAAGAATTTCCCGACCTCGTTGCCGTCAATCAAAAGTTCAGCCCGCGCGGTCTCGACTTTTTCACCGTCTCGGTTGATGAAGCCGAACTCATCGCAACCGATGTTCCCGCGTTCCTGCGCGAGATGAAAGCGACCGCGATTCCGGCTTATATCTTAAATGCGCCCGACCCCGCCGCCGCGATTGATACGATTGACGCGACGTGGACGGGCGCGCTACCCGCGACATTCCTGTTCGATAAATCCGGCAGACTCGTCTTCAAACACACGGGACGCATCAAGCCCGCCGAACTCACCGACGCGATAAACAAGGTGCTGAATGATAAATGATGCGTGATAAGTTAAAATCGGCTTTGCTCATCACTTATCACTTATCGCTCATCACTTCCTTATGACTATCACGCCCGAAATCCTCGCCACACACAACATCACTTCGGAAGAGTACGAGCGCATTCTCAAACTCATGGGACGCGAACCGACGTTCGTCGAACTCGGCGTGTTCTCCGTGATGTGGTCGGAGCATTGTTCGTACAAATCATCGCGCGTGCATCTGAAAAGATTGCCGACGCGGGGCGAGCGCGTCATCGTGCCGCCCGGAGAAAACGCGGGCGTCGTTGATGTCGGCGACGGATGGTGCGCGGCGTTCAAAGTCGAATCACACAATCACCCGTCGTTCATCGAACCGTTTCAAGGGGCGGCGACCGGAGTCGGCGGCATCCTGCGCGACATCTTCACGATGGGGGCGCGTCCCGTCGCGGCGATGAACTCGATTCGCTTCGGTGCTTTGGATGATAAAGAACACTACGCGCGCAATCGTCGTTTGTTGTCCGGCGTCGTCGGCGGCATCGCGCATTACGGCAATGCATTTGGCGTCGCCACCGTCGGTGGTGAAACCGTGTTCGATGAGGCTTATAATTTCAATCCGCTCGTCAATGCATTTGCGCTCGGCTTGGTTCGTGAGGATGGAATCTTCTTCGGCAAGGCGACGGGTTTGGGAAATCCCGTTTTATACGTCGGCGCGAAGACCGGGCGCGACGGCATTCACGGTGCGACGATGGCATCGGCGGAGTTCGACGAAGCGGCTTTAGAGAAACGCCCTACGGTTCAAGTCGGCGATCCGTTTTTAGAAAAATTACTGCTCGAAGCGTGCCTTGAAGCGATGCGTTCGGGCGGCATCGCCGGGATTCAAGACATGGGCGCGGCGGGTTTGACTTCTAGTTCGTGCGAGATGGCGGCGCGTGCCGGAACGGGTTTAGACATTGACCTCGACCTCGTGCCGCAACGCGAAACAGGCATGACGGCTTACGAGATGATGCTCTCCGAATCGCAAGAGCGCATGTTGCTCGTCGCGCACAAAGGCAGAGAGCGCGAAATCATAGACATCTTCCGCAAGTGGGATTTGGATGCCGTCGTCGTCGGCTCCGTCACCGACACCGAACGCCTCGCCGTGCGTCACAAAGGCGAACTGCAAGCCGACATTCCGGTCACATACCTGACCGATGAAGCTCCCGTTTATCAACGTCCGCTTCAAGCCCGCACCAACTCAAACGAGGAACAAATTGATGCTTCAACTCACGATAATCATGCTCGTCATCTTCTCGCTCATGCTTCTCTCGAAAGCGATGAAGAACAAACAGAAGTAACTTCACCGCAAGACTACGCGCAAGCTTTGCTTCGACTCATCGCCTCACCCAACATCGCGTCGAAGCGTTGGGTTTATCGTCAATACGATTACATGGTTCGCACCAACACCGTCGTTTTGCCGGGAGCGGATGCGGCGGTCGTGCGTATCAAAGAAACGCGCCGCGCCCTTGCGATGTGTCTCGACGGCAACGGGCGACGGTGCGCCGTCAACCCGCGCGAAGGAGCGAAACACCTAGTTTCAGAAGCCGCGCGCAACGTCGTGTGCGTCGGCGCGACGCCCATCGCGGTCACGAACTGTCTCAATTTCGCGTCGCCGGAAAGACCGGAAGTGATGTGGGATTTTTCCGAAACCATAGACGGCATGGCTGAAGCGTGCCGCATGTTCGACACTCCGGTCATCTCCGGTAACGTCTCGTTTTATAACGAAACCGACGGGCGGGGCATCCCGCCGACACCCGTCATAGGCATGGTCGGACTCATCGAAGACGTGCGCCGCGTGATTCAGCCGGGCTTCAAGAAAGCCTTTGATTTAATCGCCGTCATCGGTACGCCAAGCACGGAAGACGACGCATCGGTGAGCGAATACGCGGCGTTCATCGAAGGCAAAACGATTGACGATATGAAGAGCGCGGGTGTGCTTCCGCCGTGTGACCTTGAGCAGGAACTTACAGTTCAAAAAGCGTGTCTCGCACTCTCCGATGCGTGCGTGATTCGTTCGGCGCACGACATCGCGGACGGTGGTTTTGCAGTCGCCCTCGCAGAATGTTGTTTCTCATCGCACAACCGCACGCGCACGGGTGCGGAAGTCAAACTACATAACACAGACTCCACACGCTCCACGAAAGCCGCGCTCTTTGGCGAAGCGGGCGGGCGCATCATCGTCAGCTTCGCGGAAACCGAACGCGAAAGATTTACGGAAATCCTCGCGGGTGCGAACTGCCCTTACGACATCATCGGGCGCACGACGGACGACGACAAATTGAACATCACGATTGATGACGAAACGCTTTCCCTCGACCTTGCCACACTCGAAACCGCGTGGCGCACAGGGCTTGATGAACAGTTGAGCCAACCTTAAACCGCGCTTTCTAACGAAAGCTTTAACCCTTACATCATGCCGACGCGCCACGCGACACAAACATGCAACGTGCGCGAAATCGCTATTGATGCCGATACGCTCGTTCGCGCGTTTCTTTCGCTTGACCACGCGCGCCGCCTAAGTCTCCTTGATAGTTGTGGCTATCATTCGTCGAACGAAGCGCGTTATCTCATCGCCGCCTTCGACCCGTGCGAAACTATCGAAGCGCACGGGACAAACTTGCTAATCGAAACGCCCGACGCCGCGCCGCAGGTCATCAACCACGCTTCCGCCCTCGAACATTTAACCGCGCGCCTCGCCGCTTATCCTTCACTTCGACTTGTTGACGCTGATGCGCCGCCCGTCTGCGGCGGGTTGTGCATCACCACATTGTCATACGCGCTCGCCGCGCGTTTTCTCGATTTGCGTTTGGACATGTCGAATGCGCCGCCCGCGTCCGATGAACCCGATGCGGTCTTCGCTTTCTACGACGCGCTCATCGTTCACGATTACAAAACAGGGCGCACATTTCTTTCAACCGTCGCGGGCGAAGAAAAACTAAACCGCCTCGCCGCCGAACTGCTCGACCTCGCACATCGCGCCCCGCTTATCAACTTAAACGAAACGAAAATCACACACACCGCCCGTTCCAACTTCACGTCCGCGACTTACAAGGCTGCCGTGCGCCGCATCAAGGAACACATCTTCGCGGGCGACATTTATCAGGCAAACTTAACGCAGAATTTCCTTTGTGACCTTGACCGCGCGACGACACCCGAAGTCATCTTTAATCGTTTGCGACGCGAACACCCCGCATCACACGCCGCGTTCATTCGCCGCCGCGACGATACCGTTATCAGCATCTCGCCCGAAAGATTCCTGCGCGTGCATCGTCCGCATAACGGAACGCGCATCATCATCGCCGCCCCGATTAAAGGCACACGTCCGCGCGGAAAAGATACGAAAGACGATGCACGCTTGCGACATCAACTTGCGACGAGTGCGAAAGATAAAGCCGAAAATGTGATGATTGTTGATTTGATGCGAAACGATTTGGGGCGCGTTTGTGAATACGCTACCGTCGAAGTCACAGACTTATGCCGCGTCGAAACGCATCCGACACTTTTTCATCTCGTCTCGATTGTGCGCGGGCGGCTTCGCCCGAACGTCACGATTCACGAACTCTTACACGCGACGTTTCCATCGGGGTCAATCACGGGCGCGCCGAAGCTTCGCGCCATGGAAATCATCCATGACATCGAACCCCACAACCGCGAACTCTCAATGGGGGCGATAGGCTACTTCGCCTTCGACGGCACGCTCGATTTAAGCGTCGCTATCCGCACGATGACGATAAAAAACAATCAAGCGCGATTTGCGACCGGCGGCGGCATCACGGCGGACAGTGACCCCGCCGCCGAATACGCCGAGTCACTCGTCAAAGCCCGCGCGCTTCTCAAAGCCTTGGGCGCGAAATTAACGGACAACAAATAGTGGATAACGGATAGTGGATAGTGGATAGTGAAAAGCCTTTGTCTTAAACTGTCCGTTATCCGTTATCCACTATCCACTAAATTAGGAGCGCAAAGTAAAATTATGAGCCTTATCGAAATCATCACCGCCCGCGAGATTCTGGATTCACGCGGCAACCCGACCGTCGAAGCCGAAGTCACTTTAGCCAGCGGCGAGACGGGGCGCGCCGCCGTCCCCAGCGGCGCGTCCACAGGCGAACATGAAGCCGTCGAACTGCGTGACGAAGCCGACGCCAATCGTTACTTAGGTAAAGGCGTGCGTCAGGCGGTGCAGAATGTCAATGATGAAATCGCACAGGAAATCGAAGGCTTCGACGCCCTCGACCAAGCAGAAATTGACACGGCGTTGATTGACCTCGACGGCACACCGAATAAATCACGACTCGGCGCAAACGCCACTCTCGCCGTCTCTCTCGCCTGTGCGCGTGCCGCCGCCGCGTATCTCGAACTCCCCTTGTATCGTTATATCGGCGGTGCGAATGCGCGCACGCTGCCCGTCCCGATGATGAATATCATCAACGGCGGAGCGCACGCCGATAACAACGTGGACTTTCAAGAGTTCATGGTGATGCCCGTCGGAAGCGTGAGTTTCAGCGAAGCTTTGAGGGCAGGGGTGGAGATTTTTCACAGTCTGAAATCCGTCCTGAAGAAGCGCGGACTCGCCACCAGCGTCGGCGACGAAGGCGGTTTCGCGCCGAACTTGAAATCGAACGAAGAAGCGATTGAAACGATTTTGGAGGCGATTGAGAAAGCCGGATACAAAGCGGGCGAAGACATCATGCTTGCCTTAGACCCGGCGGCAAGTGAGTTTTTCGACGGCACAAACTACGTCTTCAAAAAATCGGACAAGCGAACTTTATCGAGTGATGAAATGGTCGCGTACTGGAAATCGTGGGCTGACCAGTATCCGATTATCTCCATCGAAGACGGCATGGCGGAAAACGATTGGGCGGGATGGAAGACGATGACGGACGAGATGGGCGACCGCGTTCAACTCGTCGGCGATGATCTATTCGTCACCAACGTCGAGTTTTTACAGCGCGGCATTGACGAAGGTTGCGCCAATTCCATCCTCATCAAAGTCAATCAAATCGGGACGCTCACCGAAACCCTCGATGCCATCGAACTCGCCAAGACGAACAATCGCACCGTCGTCATCTCGCACCGTTCGGGCGAAACCGAAGACACGTTCATCGCCGATTTAGCCGTCGCCACCAACGCCGGACAAATCAAAACCGGCTCGCTCTCGCGCACCGACCGCATCGCCAAATACAATCAACTCCTCCGCATCGAAGAAGACCTGCGCGATTCGGCGCGCTACTTGGGACGGAGCGCGTTTTATCAAATCAAACGCTAGTACCCTGTAATAAAAGTTTTTAAGACTTTATTAAATTGCCTCCAGCTTTAGCTGGAGGACAAGCAAGCAAAAGGATGTGGCTTTAGCCAAACACTTCGGCTAAAGCCGATGATTCTGAACCATCTTCTCCACTAGCTGAAGCTAGTGGCAATTCATTAGGTCCACTAACTTCTATTACACAACACTAATCACGGTTTTCATTACAGGAGCAACCTATGAGCGACAATCAAGATGGCATCATCGAATACCTAAAAATCATCCTCCACGAAATCAGCGAAATGCGTGAGGAAAACAGAAAGCAATTTGAGGAAATGAACCGACGACTTGACAGCCAAAGCAATGACCTACGCGCCTTCACGTCGCGCTCTGACCGTCTCGAATCAACCATCCTGCAAACGCGCGCCGAAACCGTCGAACATCGCGCCGACATACGCGATTTGGAAGCCCGCGTCGCCGCGCTTGAAAGCAGGGTCTAAGGCAAGTATTGATGAAGAAATAAGTTTCAACGGAGAGGTAAGGATACGCGATGAACAAACATAAAAGTCCGCTTGCCCTGCTCATCCTCGATGGTTGGGGCTATCGTGAAGACACGGAAGGCAACGCGATACGCCTCGCCGCGACGCCGTTCTACGATGAGGTTTTGGAGAAGTATCCGATGACGTTGCTCGAAGCTTCCGGCAGACGTGTCGGACTTCCCGCCGGAGTGATGGGAAACAGTGAAGTCGGACATTTGAACATCGGCAGTGGGCGCGTGATTCGCACCGACATCGGGCGCATAGATTATGCGATTGAATCCGGCGAACTGTTCAACGATGCCACGCTTGTTAATTTGATGAACAAGGTCAGGCGCGAGGACAAAGCTTTGCATCTGATGGGTCTCGTCTCCGACGGCATGGTGCATTCGTCGCAGGAACACTTATACGCGCTTCTCGCAATGGCGAAGCGACAGGGCTTGCAGCGCGTCTATGTCCACGCCTTCCTTGACGGGCGCGACACGCCGCCGATGTCGGGACTCGGTTTCGTCGAAGCCTTGCAAAACAAATGCACCGAACTTGCCTGCGGGCGTGTCGCATCTCTCATCGGACGCTTCTATGCGATGGATAGAGACAAGCGTTGGGAGCGCACCAAGCTTGCTTACGACATGCTCGTCGAAGGCATCGGCGAACCGTTGATAGATGCGGTGAGCGGCATTCGTCAAATGTACGAACGCGGCACGACCGACGAGTTCATCACGCCGCTTGTCGTGACACGCGAAACGGGCGAACCCGTCGCCAAAATCAACGACGGCGACGCGGTGCTTTTCTTCAATTACCGCGCCGACCGCGCGCGTCAATTAACCAACGCCCTCACGCAAGCAAGCTTCGACGGCTTCGATAAAGGAAGCCGCCCGCGCGTCGAGTTTGTCGCTCTCACGCAGTACGACAAGACGTTCGATTTGCCGTTCGTGTTCGCCCCCGAAACACGCCCGAACATCCTCGCCGAAGTCTTCACCCGCCACGAACTCAACAATTATCGTCTCGCCGAAACCGAGAAGTACGCCCACGTCACATACTTTTTCAACGGCGGAACGGAAAAAGAGTTCGCGTGCGAATCACGCTTGCTCGTGCCGTCACAAAAAGTCACGACTTACGATTTAGCACCGGAGATGAGTGCCTATAAAATCACCGATAAAGTTTTACGCACGATGGAAGCGGGCGAAACGGATGTCTTCATCATCAACTTCGCTAACGCCGATATGGTTGGACACTCCGGCAAACTCGACAAAACCATTGAAGCCGTCCAACACGTTGACACCTGTTTAGGCTGGATTATGAAAGCCGTTCGCGCCCAACGCGGCAGACTGCTCGTGACCGCCGACCACGGCAACGCCGAAATGATGATTGACCCCGAAAGCGGCGGCATACACACGGCGCACACCACCAATCTCGTCCCGTTCCACTTCATTGACGACAACGCGCGTGACTTAACTTTACGCGACGGCGGCGCGCTCGAAGACATCGCCCCGACGATTCTCGCCGCGCTTGGAGTCGAACAACCGACGGAGATGACGGGCAGAGACTTATGCGAAGCATGATGTAAGAGTCAGAAAGAGGTTTTGATATGTCGGCACAACCTAAACATTTTTTGACGCCCGAAGAATACCTTGCGATTGAGCGCGAGAGCGAAGAACGTCACGAGTATTTCGACGGCGGAATGTATTTGATGAGCGGTGCAAGTTTGGAACACGTTCTGATTAACAACAATGTCTCCGCCGAACTTCATGCACAGTTAAAGAATACCGACTGCCGCGCTTTCTCAAGTGATTTGCGCGTCTTTATTCCGCGCACGGGTTTTTATGCCTATCCAGACACAATCATCGTTTGCGGCGATGTGCGATTAGTCGAAGACGATCATTTCGATACGTTACTGAACCCGACTTTAATCGTAGAGGTTCTTTCGTCTTCAACCGAAAGATATGATAGGGGTGACAAGTTCGCGCATTATCGAACAATCGAATCGCTTGCCGGATATGTTCTTATTTCGCAAGTGCAACCGCGCATCGAATGTTTTACGAAAGTCGCGGGCAATGAATGGATTTACAACATCGCAGATGCGATGGAAGCGACGATTGAACTCACGTCAATCAAAGGCAGACTCGCACTCGCTGACGTGTTTGCGAATGTGGATTTTGAGAGGGCGCGAAGCAAAGCCGAACGCTCGCGCCCGCTTGCTTGACGGTTGATTGTATTTGTATCTGAAATTGTTTTGCCGACATCCTCTAAATGAACTTCGAGCCGCGCAACATTCTTGTTATTCACTTCGGGCAGATGGGCGATGTCGTGTTGGGTTTGCCCGCGTTGGAAGCCATACGCCATCGGTTTCCGTCGGCGCGCATCACAATCGCGGCGGGTAAAAGCGCGAGTGGCGTGCTTAATCAATCGGGTTATGCCGACGAAGTTTTGAGCGTTGATAGAGTCGCATTGCGCGACGGCAACAAACTCTTGTCGGGCTTTCGCATCATCAAATTGGTCAAAGACGTGCGTGCGCGCAAATTCGATTTTGTGATTGACCTTAACAGTTTGCCGGAGACGAATATCTTGGGCTTCGTGTCGGGCGCGCCGCGTCGCCTGTACGCCGAACGTATCACGCGCTCGCTCGATTTCTTGGGCAACTTTCCGGTTCGCCCGCCGCGTCTCGATACCTCTAAACATCTCGTTGAGCGATACCTTGATGTGCTTGCGCCTCTAGGCGTGAAAAGCGAATTGAGGCATCCGCGTCTGCGCGTCAAACCGGAAGACGCGGCGAAGGTCGAAGCGTTGTTTCGCAAAGCAAAGGTGATGACGAATAACTACAACGACGTGTTGACGGTCGGCATGTTTCCCGGCGCGGGTCACAGTTCGCGGCAGTGGAACATCAACCACTTCGCCGAACTCGCGCGAAGATTACAGGTTGATGAAGGCGTGCGCGTGATGCTGTTTCCGGGTCCCGAAGAACGTCATTTAGTGAAAGAATACCGGCGACTGTTTCCCGATTCTTTAATCTTCGACCGCTTGACGTTCGGTGAATTTATCGCCGCGCTCTCGAAGCTTTCCGTGTTCGTCTCAAACGATACGGGACCCGTTCATCTCGCCGCCGCGACCGGAACGCCGGTCGTCGTCGTTCTCGGTCAACCCGATGCGCGCGGCTTTCAACCCGTCGGCGAACAGCATCAAATAATTTACAGTCGCTCGCTCGACGACATCACGGTTGACGAAGTTTTCACACGCACGCGCATCGCCCTCACCGCCAACCGGACGACACTGCTTTTCACGAATTAAGATTTTGAGCTTTAATGCGGGAATGCAAAATGAGTCTGGTTATAAATGGATGACGGTATGGAAGTATAACGGAGGTCAACGGAGGCATAACGGAGTTAAGCGGAGGAAGACAAATCAAGGTTTTCGTTCACCTCCGTTATGCCTCCGTTGACCTCCGTTTAACCATTCTCTCCGGTGTCGAAAGCTCATATCGTTTTGCAAGTCGGTATAAGATTTTGAGATTTGAGATTTGAGATTGTCTTTTTCTATTCGCCCGAACATGTTTAATCCTCGCACTCTTATCATCATCGCGTGTTTGTCCGCGATGTTCGCGGGCGGCGCGTGCCGTACCATTCAAAGCAGTTCTTCAAACGTTTCCCCTGACGCACAATCAACCGCCGACGCGGAACTGACGCGCGCGAATGACGCACGCACATCAAACATTCCGGCTGACTTTCCCGCCGTTTCAAACTCCGGCAAACTCCGCGCTGCGTTCACATCCAACGCCGCGCCCTCCAACTCTCTTGCCGCGCAGAATCTTCGTCGTGAGATTGACGAGATTTTAGCGAACGAAGCCAAAGCTTCACGCACAGGGCGATGGGGCGTCGCGGTGCGTTCAAACAGAGACGGGCGCGTGTTGTATGAGCGTGCGAGCCATGAACCGTTCACGCCCGCGTCGAATATGAAAGTTTATACGACTGCCGCCGCACTTGATTTACTCGGCGCGGATTATCGCTGGCGCACGTCCGTGTATCTCGCGGGCAACCTCGACGCGAACGGTGTGATAAACGGCGATCTTATTCTTTACGGTCGCGGCGCACCCGACCTTTCTTCAAACATCAAACTCGACAGTCGCGCCGAAGGGATTAACAACTCGCTCGCCGCGCTTGCCGACGGACTCAGGCGGCGCGGCGTGCGAAGTGTGCGCGGGCGCATCATCGCGGACGAAAGTTATTTCGGCGGCGACGATTATCCAAACGGTTGGCTGTGGGACGACATGCAGTGGTACTACGGAGCGCAGGCTTCCGCGATGTCAATCAATGACAACAGTGTGCTTCTGACCGTCGCTTCCGAAAACCAAACGAGCGGAGACGCCCCGCAAGTCGTGACCTTGCCCGCGACGGATTTTCTGCGAATCAAAAACGATGCGACGGTGGTTGAGCGCGGAAGGCGGACGACTATCGGCGTGACGTGGCGCGAAGGCGACGGTTCTCTGCGCGTCTATGGCGACATTCCGGCGGGAACGAAAAGCTTCGGCGTGCGCGTCGCCACACCCGAACCCGCGCGCGCCGCCGCCAGTCTGCTTCGCACGGCACTCACCGAACGCGGCATTGATACCAGCGCGGCGGAAGTTACGACACGCGATGCGCGTTCACGTCAGGTTGATAATTTCAATCCCGCGACGACTCCCGAACTCGCTTTCTCACTTAGCCGCACACTCGCGGAAATCGTCCGCACGACGAATAAAGATAGCGTCAATCTCAATGCCGAACTTCTGCTTCGCACGCTCGGACGTGAACACGGTCGCCCGAAAGTTGATGAAACGAACAACGGCGACGCAAGCAACGAACAGGGTAATCAATCTCAAAACTCTCAAACTCAAAACACCCAATCCCGCAACTATGACGACACGCAAGCCGGACTCAATACGGTTCGTCGCTGGCTCGAAGGGGCGGGCATCTCGACAAGCGGGTTCAACTTGCGTGACGGTTCGGGCTTATCACCGCTCAACCTCGTGACACCCGATGCGACCGTTCAAATGCTCGCGTACATGACACAAGTTCCGACGGGCAGAATCTTTTTCGAGAGCCTTCCGCGCGCGGGTTACGACGGCACATTGCGCGGACGCATGGGCGACACCGAAGGGCGCGTCGTGGCGAAGACGGGCGCGCTCGCGCAGACCAACGCCCTATCGGGTTATGCGACGAGTGCCGAAGGCGAACTGCTCATCTTCTCGATTTTCTGCAACGACGAAACCGGCGCGGGTCGCGTCACCGGAACGATTGACCGCATCGTCACCATGCTCACACGTTACAGCGAGACAGTAATGGTCGCGCCGGTTGCGCCGACATCGAACATCAAAGAGATCACCACAGGGCAAAGCACCGCACCGCGCACGACGAACGCTCCGAGTAATCCTGATGACAAAAACAGCCCGCGTTAGGGTTCTTGCGGACGTTGGCACTTTGAAGAAAGTCTGTTGCGCGTCGCTGGACTTTGACCTAACGGCGGACAAAAATTATTCTGCCTGAATGAAAGTGCGCGATGTTTTGAAGTTGCTCAAACATGATGGCTGGTATTTGGTTGTGACGGAAGGCAGTCATCGTCAATTCAAGCATCCGACGAAATCAGGGCGCGTGACCGTTCCCGGTAAGCCCGGTGATGAGTTACCCGTTGGCACGCTCAACAGTATTTTGCGGCAGGCAGACTTAAAGAATTAGGAGTTATCCGAAGATGCGCTACGCCATTGTCATCGAGAAGGCAAAAAATAATTACGCCGCATATGTTCCCGATTTGTTGGGATGCGTCGCAACAGGCAACACAATCGAGGAAACAGAGCAGCAAATCCGCGAAGCAATCGAGATTCATTTGCGCGGAATGCGTGAAGACGGATTGCCGATTCCAGAGCCGAGCAGCCAAGTCGAATACGTTGTGGTCGCTGCCTGAAAGCCCTGCCCGATAAGTCGAACGGCGGGTAGTGTGATTGTCAGGTCACGCTGTTTGCTCCGTTGCCAAACGTCCGGTGTTCGCTTTCAGCTTGAGCGCGTTCGCCCGTATGCTTAGATTATGGACGCTCACATCAATCTCAACACGCGCATCGTCAAAGCGACGCAAGCCCAACTCGCCGCTTTTTCGGAAAACTCTTTTTACGGGCGCGGCGTGTTCACCACTATCGCCGTCAATCGCGGAGCGGCTTTTCAGTGGCACGCGCATTGGACGCGGCTCGTCGAACACGCGGCGCGCATCCACGTCGTGACCGATGACTGGACGGAAGACGCCGCACGCGAACAACTCGAAACGATTTTAGACGCCAATAAAGTTGAAACGGGGCGCGCCCGCGTGATGCTGCTCGCGCGCAAGACGCCGCGTACCGTGCCGGGTTTATGGCGCGTCGCGGAAGAAGGCGGCGCAGACGAACGCTTCACCGATTTACTTATCGCCACCGCCGCGCGCCGTTCAAACCTTTCGGAAAATCCCGCCGCGACGACTGAAACGCAGGGTCTCGCGTTGACCGTCTCGCCTTATCGTCTCAATACACTGTCACCGCTCGCGGGACTCAAAACCACGAACTACCTTGACCACTTGCTCGCGTGGGAAGAAGCCCGCGCACGCGATTTTGACGACGCGGTGATGCTCAATGAACGCGGCGAAGTCGCAAGCGCGACGCTCGCCAATCTTTTCTGGACACGCGACGGCACGCTTTATACTCCGACCTTGGCGTGCGGGGCGATGGCGGGAACGACACGCGCGTGCGTGATGCGCCTTGCCGCCGCGTTGAGCATTCCAATCGTCGAAGGCGTGTACGAACTCGCGCACTTAACCGAAGCCGACGAGATTTTCCTGACCTCGACGGGGCGCGGAGTCGCCGCGATAACGACGTTCGATTTTCGTCGCTACACGGTCGCCGCCGGAAGCATCGTCATCAACCTTCGTGAAGCCTTGCGACAGGAGATGCTTCAACCCGATTTATAACCGTCCGGGTGCGCTTCGTGCCACGCCCAAGCCGTGCCGATAATCTCTTTCAGCGCGGGGTAGCGCGTCTGCCAGCCTAAGACTTCGCGGGCTTTCTTCGCGTCCGCGATGAGGCGCGAAGGGTCGCCCGCGCGTCTATCTTCCATTTTAACTTCGATGTGTTTGCCTGTGATTTCACGCGCGGTTTCAATCACTTCCAACACGGAATAGCCAAGTCCGTTGCCGAGATTGATCGCGGTTGACGCGCCGTCGTTCTGTAAATAATCGAGGGCGGCGAGGTGCGCGCTCGCTAAATCCGTGATGTGGATGTAGTCGCGTATGCACGTTCCGTCCGGCGTATCGTAGTCGCTGCCGAAGACGGAGATGTGCGGGCGTTTGCCCTGCGCCGTCCACAATACAAGCGGAATCAGATGAGTTTCAGGGTCGTGGTCTTCGCCGCGCTCCGGCGTCGCACCGCACGCATTGAAGTAACGAAGCGCGACGAAACGCAAGCCGTAAGCCGTGTCGAAATCCTGCATGATGCGCTCGAACATCAGCTTCGACGCGCCGTAAGGCGAAGTCGGATGTTGCGGGTGCGTTTCGTCCAGAGGCAAGCGTTGCGGCTCGCCGTAAGTCGCGCACGTCGAGGAGAACACGATGCGCTTCATGCCCGCTTCCGTAAGCGTCGTCAGAAAACGCAAACCCTGCACGACGTTGTTTTCATAATAAACGGAAGGCTTCGTGACCGATTCACCGACATAAGCGTAAGCCGCGAAATGCACGCACGCTTCGATGTCATGTTCGCTCAAGATGCGTTTCACGAGTTCGGAATCGCCGATGTTGCCTTCGTAAAACGGCGTGTCGGGAAACACCGCTTCACGGTGTCCATAAACGAGATTATCGAGGATGACGACTTCGCGCTTTTGCGCGCGAAGCATCTCCACCGTCGCGCTGCCGATATAGCCCGCGCCGCCTGTTACCAGAATCGCCATGAAATGAACCCTCTTTAGTTTTGCACTAAATTTTAACTTGAGTTTTAGTGTGAAGTTGAATGTGAAATCGCCGGTATTAGATGGCGCGGGCGAGGCGTTCGTCAAGCGCGGCGAGTGCGCGTTCGAGCATCGTGCGGTGGCGGGGATTGGTGGCGGCGGCGAGTTGGCTGGCGATGCGTGAGCGTGAGAGTTGAAGCGAACGAATTTCCGATTGTTTAGCGCGTTCGGCGTCCGTCAGTTTCGCGGTCGAATTGTCGCTTTCAATCACGCTCGCCTGCCGCGCGTCAACTTGGTCTTCGACCGATTTGCTTTCCCAACCGCGTGCCATGATGTCGTACTTTCTTTTGAGTATGGTGAAATGCAATCAAGTTATGATGGTTAAAAAACGCAGCTAATTTCAGCTTTGTTTTGTCCCATATTAAGGCTTCGACGCTTCACTTATGGAGAAAGCGGCGTGTGAAATACCTCCCTAGCCGGTGTCTGCAATGAGGCGCGGCGTGTATCCGGTGCGGCGGCGGCGACGCCTGCGGAGAGATACGTCATCACCAAAGAGTTGAGGGAAACGCCTTCTGCTTCGGCGCGTTCGGCAAGTTGACGATGAAGCGTGCGCGTGAGGCGGACGCGGAATTGCCCGCTATAAGTATGTGCAATTTGCGGCGCGGGCAAAGGTTCGCCGCTCTCCTGCATATCTTCGATAAATAGTTCGAGCGCGACTTTGGCTTCGCGCAACGCGACTTCTTCCGTATCACCGTGTGCGGAGAGACCGGGAAACTCCGGGCAGATGGCGATAAAGGCGTTATCATTGTTGCTCCAGAAAATCTTGAATCCGTAATTACGCATAGTTTGTTCACTTTAGGTTTCAATGGCGTCCAGCAATTGGACGATTTGGTAGTCTTTCGCCATGCCGTTATTGTCCGGCTGAAAGTTCATACGGCGTCCTTCATCTGAGGAGAGAGATGGATTTGCATATATCTTATGAGAGCCGTTTTGTCGTTTAAACTCCCATCCATGACATTCGGCAAGTCGGCATAGCTCCTCGAATCTTAGGTTGCGAGGAGACTGTTGAGCTTTGGCTAATAGCTTTTCACATTTGCCCATATCTGACGCGCGGATGATACCGTATATGGAACCACGCTGTAAAGATGACGATGGTTAGTCTATGTTTGCGAGAGGGTTTTACACGGGCAAGTCTCTGCTCATCGAACGCGGTAACAATAAGTCGTCAGGCTTGTTTGATCTTCAGCTTGTCCCGGATTCCGCCGCATTTTCCAAGCCGTCCGCGTGGTCACTGTTTCCGCGCCGTGAACGCCACGCGCGGAAGCGTCGCCATGATAAAGACAGACCCGTCCAGACGAGAAACGTCGCCCCTAAACTGACGAGTCCGGCGATGGTCTGCCCCGTAAATCCGGCGACTTCGCCCGTGTGCGCGAAGCGAAGTATCGAGCGCAATCGTCGCCCGCGCGTGTTGTTTGAAAACGGTTCGTACTTCACGACTTCGCCGCTTGTACGGTCGAGCGTGAGAGCGGCGCGCTTGTGCGGTTGTCCGCCGTCGCCCGCGTCGAGAGTGAAGACGGCGGGAGCATCGGGAGCATTCGGCAGGCGAAGGCTGATGCTTCGCCAATCGTCGGTGTGAGCGGCGGCGCGTGTGAACAACGCATCGAGATTGTCGGCATTGTCGAAAGGGGTTTGCGGGCTTTGACGATTTTCGTTCGCGGGGCGCGGCGGTGCGGTATTAGCGACGGGCGGCGTTTCACCGACGACCCCATAAACCAGATTGCCCGCCCACGTATAAGAGATGACGACCCCCGACAAGACCACGATAAAGAGCGGCACGGCTGACCAGATGCCGATGACGTTGTGCCAGTTGAAATCGCGCGCCTTGCTTGAAAGCCCGCGTCTGAACCACAACACATTCTTAAACTGTCCCCACGTTTTACGGCGCGGAAACCACAAATAAAAACCACTGACCACGATAAACAGAAACGCGAGATTGCACGCCCCCGTCACGGCGCGTCCGACATCGCGCGATGTTCCCTGCCCCTTCGCGCCGAGCCAGCGATGCCAATCCGTAACCGCACCGAAAAACGCTTTCGTCCAGTGCGAGCCTTCACCGAAGACCGCACCCGTAAAAGGGTTGACGAAGATTGTACCGTCGCGCCCGAAACCGACTTCCGCAGGCGCGGTACTCTCTCGCCGCAAAGTAAAAGTTGACGGAACGGCGGTATCCGGTTTCGTCGCGCGCGCATTAGCGATAAGCGTCGCAACCGGCAAGCGGGCGGCGTCTTCCGATGCCTGTGTCACTTGATAATCGCGCGTGTTCGCCCACCTTATGATTTGCCGTTCATAGGCAAGCAAAACTCCTGTGACCGACATCACGAGAACCACGATTCCGGCGAACACGCCCGCAGTTAGGTGACACCAAAAGATGACTTTTCTAAATCGCTTCATGCGTTGTTCGGAGGTCGAAGTTCAAGGTTCAATGCCCAAAGATTTTATAATCCGTGTGCGTAGTCAACCCTCTAATCTCGAACATTGAACCTCTTTTCTTAATCCATGAAACCCGTGAGTGCTTAATCAAAACTGCACGCGCAAACCGAAATTAGCCTGACGAAACAAGCCGGGTTGAATGCCCTCCGGGGCGCGCGATGAAATATAAATACGGTTCGTCAGGTTCTTGATTGTCACAAACGGCGCGATTGAAAATCGCTCAAAGCGGCGTTCGTAATCAAAAGCGAGATTGTGCAGCGTGTAGGACGGAATCAAACCGATTTCGCCGTTCGCGCTCGGAGTGACGGTTTCCCTGTTGTCGGCAAATTGGCTGCCGACGAACGTGACATCGTACTGCGTGCCGAAGCCGCGCGGGTGGCGATAGCCGGTGATAAAGCTAAACAGGTTTTCCGGTGCGTAAGGCAGACGGTTGCCGCCGAAGATGCCGCTAATAAAACGCGCGGTGGCGAGTTTGGTATAGCGAAAATCGGTGGTGACGCGGTGGCTAATATCAAACAATCTGCCGAAGTCGAATCCGGCTTGCAGTTCGATTCCGCGATGCAAAGTTTCTCCGGCGTTGATTAAAGTCGAAGTCGCGCCGCCGGATTGCGAAGCCGGAATAATCTGATTTTCAAAATCAAGTACATAGAAAGTCGCTTCCGCGTTGAAGCCGCGACGAGTCGCAAAGCGCGCCCCGGTTTCATAATTCCAACTGTATTCGGCATCAAGTTGGACGGGAACGCCTTGACTGCTGACCGCATCTTTAACGCGCGGCGGAGCGAATCCGCGATGCGCTCCGGCGAAAATCGTCAACCGCTCGACGGGTTGAAACGTCACTCCGATACCGGGAACAAACGCGGAAACTTTGCCTTCGCCGCGACGGTTCACATCCGTCGGAATGTTGTTGACCCGCGCTCTGGTGATAAAGCGTTCATAGCTGTAACGCTCGTAACGCAAGCCCGGCGTCACGGTGAATCGTTTGCCAATCGTAAAACGGTTTTGCGCGAACACAGACACGCCGTTTGCCGGTCTGGTTTCAGCATCGCGCAACACGCCGTCGCTGCTGGTCGCCGTCGCGCCTTGGACGTAATCGTCAAACGCTTTCTCGTAAATATAATGCGCTCCGCCCGTGAAATTGCTGCGGTTTCCGGCAATCGAATACTCTTTCGTCAAACGCGATTCGATGCCCGCGACGTTAAACTCGCGGTTGCGATTTCCCGTGCTGTTACGCAGGAAAACCGCGCCACCCGGTATGCTTTCATCACCGAACACGCCCGTGTAATTTCGCCCCGCGACACGCGCCCGGTCAAAATCTTGTCTGCGCCAATTGCGAACTGTGTTGTAAGCGTAAGCGGTAGTGTTTAAGAGCGTCGTCGAGTTGGCGACGAACTGATGATTGATTGAAGCGAAGTAGCGATTAACCTTCAGGCGGTCGTTAGGGACGGCGTTTCCGTTCGGGTTAAATTCAAACTGATTCTGCGTCAAACCAAGGTAAGTCGAATTCGAGCTTTCATCATAGAGCGAGATTTTCGCGCCGAGAGTTTGACGGTCGGTTAAAGCGTAATTCAGCTTGCCCGTAAAATCCGTGACTCCGAAATTGAAAGCGCGAAACCCGTCGCCCTGCTTACGCAAGAAAGAACCGTACAGACCGAGTTTGCCGATAGTCCCGCCGTAGTTGGTTCGCAAGTTAAGAAAGTCGCGCTGTCCGCCGACAAGTTCAAACGATCCGCCCGCGCGTTGCGGCGGGTCGGGCGTGACAAAATTCACGACACCACCAATGGTTTGCGGACCGTAGAGAATCGAGCCGCTGCCTTTCAGAATTTCGACGCGCTGCATACGGTCAATCGGCGGGCTGTAATAGAGTTCCGGTTCGCCGTAAGGCGCGAGTGAAAGCGGTATGCCGTCTTCTAAAACTAAAATCTGACGGCTGCGGTCTGGATTCAAACCGCGAATCCCGATGTTCAAACGAAGCGCGACCGGACCACTATCTTCTCTGATATGAACACCCGGCACACGACGCAAAACTTCGTTCGCGTCAATCGCGTGACTCGCGCGCAATTCTGCTTGCGAAATCACCGCCACCGAACCGGGAATCTCTGCGATTGCATCCGTATCCGTACCAACGACATCAACTTGATTAAGGCTGCCGCGCACTTCTGTGAAACTGATGTCTTGCGTGGTCGTACTGCCGCTTTTCACACTGACGGTTGATGATGTAAAGGCATTGTAATCACCGGCGACAATCCTGATGGTGTAATCGCCCGACGGTAGATTTGAAAATTGATACATCCCTGCGGCATCGCTCACCACGCGCCGATTGAGTTCAATAATTTCGATTGACGCATCCGGCACGGCACGCCCGTCCGGGTCTGAAATCATTCCCTGAATCGTACCCGCCGAAACTTGCGCGCTTACTACAACTTGATTTAAGGCGATAACTGTCAACAACACCGCCGCGACAAACGCTAAATAAAATCTTCTTTCTACTGACATTGAATTACCTCACTCATTGCTTGAATGAAAAACCGTAAGAACGTGATGAACTAATGATTTACCTGAAAACCTTGAGACGACCGGAGGCTAAAAGTTTGCGTGCCGACTTCGACAAAGAATCGGTGCGTGAGCCTCAGTTTGTATTCAGGTGGAAATTGCTGAATTGAAAACGGATTTCAATTTCGGGGATACTAGACTTTTTTGTAATCTATTGTCAACGCATTGTTGAGGTTAATTTGCGATGCGGTAAAAAATTGTAACCAACCGTGTGCGGGCTTCGTCTAACACCGTAACAAGCCGGATTGAAGCGTCATCTCTCGCGTCTTCGGTGAAGCGGCTAAGACGTAAAAAAACGACGGTAAAATCAATTTAGTTTTGGAGAATAAAGACAAATGCAATTCACACGTTCAAAGAAATTCATCGGCGGGTTGGCACTCGCCGGAGCAGTGGCACTAACCGGCGTCGCCGGAGTCGCACAACAAACCCAAACGCCGAATCAAGGCGAGACAAAACGGATGGAGCGCGGACATCACGGCGGCGGTAAAGGGATGCGCGGCGGACACGGCATGTTCGGACGCTTCGGGGCGCAACTCAACTTGACGGAAGCGCAGAAGCAACAGATGCAACAAATTTCCGCGCGTTACAAGGAAAGCTTCAAGGCTATGCGCGGGCAGAGAAAAGCCGAACGCGGTGGCGGCTTCGATGCCTTGACCGACAGCACGTTCAACGAAACGGCGGTGCGTGCGGAAGCCCAAGCCCGCGCCAACGCGCAAGTCGAAATGCACGTCACACGGGCGCGCATGATGTCGGAGATGTACGCCGTTTTGACACCGGAACAGAAGGCGCAAATCACGGCTGCCCGCCAACAGCGTGAGCAACGTCGTCAACTGCGACGCTCGCAACGTCAATCAAGCCAGACGCAGAGTTTGTAAGGTTTTAGAAATCGAGCGGCTTCCGCGCCGTGATTTAAGTTTTGAGTGCGGAAGCTTTCAATCGGCAGTTCTTCGCAAGAAGGCTGCCGAAACTATTTTCACTTCGCTATTTTACTTTTCGACTTTTCTAATGGCGCGGACGTGACGAGTGGTGTACGACGAGATGGCAAACGATTCAGATTCCGCTACGCTTGAAGCAACGGATGCGGAACTCGTCGGGTGCGTGCGTTCGGGCGATGAGGCGGCGTTTGAGGAATTGTTCAATCGTCACCGTCGCCGCGTCGCGTTCATTATCAATCGTTTTTTTAAGCGTCGTGAACAAATCGAGGATGTGATTCAGGAAACGTTCGTCAAAGCTTTTTTCGCCCTCGAATCCTTTGACGGGACGCACGATAAATCTTTTCCGGCGTGGCTGGCACGTATCGCAACCAATGCCGCTTATGACGAATTGAGGCGCACCGGACGCCGCCGTGAAAGCGAATTGTCGGAAGAGGAGACCGCGCACCTCGAAGCGAACTTGTGCGCGGAAGGCGAAGACAGCGACATCGAAAATGCTCTTATCTCGCGTGATTTAGCACATAAACTTCTCGCGCGTCTTAGTCCTGAAGACCGTCTGGTTTTGACTTTGCTTAACGGCGAAGAAGCTTCGGTCGCGGAAGTCGCGGAGATGACCGGATGGTCAATCGCCAAAGTCAAAGTACGCGCTCATCGCGCGCGGGCGAGTTTGCGGGCGACGCTTCACAGATTTTTGTAACCCGTCCGGCTTATCGGTCGTCTCTCTATTTAGCGTTGACCTAAACATCAGGCGCACCATTTACAAAAGAGGTTTTAACTATGTTCGGCAGACATCACAAACAAGCGATGAAAGCGCGTCTCGACCGTTTAGGCGATGCGGTGGTAAGCCGCGCCGCCGAAGCGGATGAGCGGGAAATCGAAGCCGTCGCCGCGTCGCCTTTTCTTTATGCGCGTGTGCGCGCGCGCATCGCCGCCGAACGCGAACGACGTGAAGCGGGCGAGAGTTGGTTGAGCGTGTTGACGGTCGCATGGCGCGCCGTCCCCGCGATGGGACTGGCGGCGGCGATGGCGTTCGGCGTTTTCTGGTTTGGCGGCAATTCAACCGTTTCGCCCGGATTGTTGTTCGGGGATGAAGCGATGTTTGCCGCGAATGATGCGGGCGTCGAACACGTTCTGTTTGCCGACCGCGACGCGCTTTCACCCGATGAAGTTTTCGATACGCTTTTCGATGAAGGCGG
>JBGTMR010000011.1:0-23388 GCA_041743485.1 Pyrinomonadaceae bacterium | reverse complement strand
TAAGAAATGGGCGTCGTTCCTTTCTTGAGTCGAGCGTGGTGTGGTTTGAAAATCTTTGAACTTCTAACAAATCTCCGGTCGTCCTGCCAAACATGGCGGACGATAATCGCGTCGCGTGTCGGGGACGTGTCTTGACGATTTTGCGATGCGGGTGTTTAACTTTCAATCACGCTCTCAATTCCACCTTCACTTAAAGCTACCGGCGGACTCGGCGCACACCTTGCGTGCGTCACGGCTGTTTCCGTTTGGCGTATGTTTTCATAAGTTATGTTACGTGTCCTGCGCTTGGACATGGTGAAAGCAAAATGTTGATAGGCATTTGTGGAGACGCAATCCTCGCCGCGTCGCCTTGTGGTAAATCGCTGAAGTAATAAATCGCCAGAGTAATGTTTAACCCTAAAGAATTTCTTTTGAATGCCGCGCGGGGCGGGATGCGTGAGCGTTCTGCGCTGTCACGCTACGGCGCGGCATTGGGTTTCACTCTCGCGGCGTTCGCGTTGAAAGCTGTGCTTGAACGGTTTATCGAACAGGAGAGTCCGTTTCTGTTGTTCTTTTCCGCCGTGATGTTTAGCGCGTGGTTCGGCGGTTTGGGTGCGGGGCTTTTGGCGACCGTGCTTTCCGCATTGCTTAGCGATTACTTTTTCCTTGCGCCTACGCTCTCTTTGCGTCCCGGTGGTTCGGGTCAGGCATTGCGTCTCACCATCTTTATTGTCGAAGGTATAGGGATAAGTCTGTTGTGCGAAGGCTTGCGTACATCGCGCTTTCGCGGCGAAGCGCAACAATCCGCGTTGCGTCAATCCGACGCCCGTCATCGCCTGTTCGTCGAAGAAGTCGCCGATTATGCGTTTATGATTTGCGATGCGAACGGCATCATCACCGATTGGAATTACGGGGCGGAACGCTTGTTCGGTCACACCAAACAACAGGCTTTGGGACAACCCCTATCGGTTATCTTTACGCCGGAAGATTGCGCGGCAGACGCACCGAAACATGAACTTGAAACGGCAAGGAAAGACCACACGGCAACGGATGTGCGCTGGCATTTGCGGCGCGACGGTTCGCGCGTTTGGGTCAACGGCACGGTCACGGCGGTGCGCGATGAGGCGGGAGCGTTGCACGGATTCGCTAAAGTCGCGCGCGATGAAACAATGCGGCGCGAAGCGGAAGAACGCTTGCGCGACAATCAAAAACAGTTGCGCTTAATCACCGATGCCGTTCCCGTATTGATTGCTTATATTGACAAAGACGAACGCTATCGCTTCGTCAATCGGGCTTACGAAGATTGGTTCGCGCAACCGACGACGAACATCGTCGGGGCGCATATTCGTGACGCGCTCGGTGATGAAGGCTATGCGATTGCCCGTCCGAATCTCTTGCGCGCGTTCGGCGGCGAGCGAATTACTTACGAGCGTTTGATGCCTTACAAATACGGCGGAGCGCGTTATACGAGCGGCGTCCATATCCCCGATGTCGGTGATGACGGCACGGTGCGCGGCGTCGTCGTGCTGGTCAGTGACATCACCGAACGCAAGCGCGCCGAAGATGAAACGGCGGAACTTTACCAGCGCGCACAAGTCGCCAACCGTATGAAGGATGAATTTCTCGCCACGCTTTCACACGAACTACGAACGCCGCTGACGCCGATTATAGGTTGGCTGCATATGATTCGCGGAAAGATGTTGCCGGAAGCCGAAGTAGAGCGCGGGCTGTCGGTCATCGCCAAAAACGCTTCTTGGCTTTCAAGTCTTATCAACGATTTGCTCGATATGTCGGCGGTCTTGAGCGACAAAATCAAACTCGATAAATCGCCGGTTTCCATCGCTTCCATCCTGCGCGAAAGCATTGACACCGCGCAGACGCAAGCCGCCGTGCGGCGCATCGAAATCACCTTTGAGATAGACGAAGCGGGCGAACGGGCGATGGTCAATGGCGACCGAACGAGGCTGTTGCAAATCTTCTGGAACTTGCTCAACAACGCCATTAAGTTTGAACGCGACGGCGGGCGTGTGCATGTCGGTTGTGAAGTAGAAAACGCGGTGTGTCGGGTGCGTGTGCGCGATTACGGAATTGGCATCGCGGCGGAATTTCTGCCGCACGTCTTCGAGCATTTCCGTCAATCGGATTCTTCTTCGACACGTTCTTACGGCGGCTTGGGGCTGGGACTCGCGCTGGTTAAAAACTTCGTCGAGGCTCACGAAGGAACAATCACCGTGGAAAGTTCCGGCGAGAATCAAGGTACGCAGTTCACCGTCACGCTGCCTTTGCTTGAAGCAAAAGCGGAGCGAACCGATACCGCAGGTGAAAGTTATGACGCGGGTTGTAAAGCGGACTCAACGCCGACCGCCATTCCGGTGGAAGGGCAAAGTCGCAGCGAAAGTCACGGGGCGCGGGTTCTCGTCATCGAAGATTCGCCCGACACGCTGGAGATGATGGGGATGATTTTGCGTCACGCGGGTTTTCAAATAATCGCGTGCGAAGACGCTTTTGATGCCTTGCGTCACGCTTCGATGAGCGAGTTCGATATTGTCATCGCCGACATCGGCTTGCCCGAAATCAGCGGTCACGAACTCATCAAACGGCTTCGCATGTTGCCGCATTTCACGCACGTCCCTGCCATCGCCTTAACCGGATACGCGACGCCGCGCGACGCCGAACAGGCTTTGAGCGCGGGCTTTGATGCACACCTTGCGAAGCCCGTCGCCGCCGCTGACTTGCTCGCCAAAATTGATGAATTGCTTGACGACAAAGCAAATCATTAAGGCTTTTATGGTATCTTGCGCCGACGATAAGCACGTTTGGAAACACTCTTAAAAGCAATTTATTATCAATTTAATTCAGCAAAGACGGACAATAACCAAGCATGAACGACGGGCAGTTTGAAGGCAGCGCGCCGCCTGTAATGAAGGCGACGACAAACGAGACGATTGATAACTCGAACATGACCGACGCGCCGACGCCGATAAGGATGCCTGTTGACGGTGCATCGTCCGCGTCAAATCTCACCACGCGCAGACAACTCGTGTTGCTGGCTTTCGGTATCGTCGTCATCGCCCTTGTGATGTTGCGTTTGCAATACGCGACGGCTTCGATTTGTTGCGGCGATTATGACGGTTATTATCACATCGGCTGGAGTCGCATGTTGTGGGAGAGTTTTCAACAGGGACGACTTCCCGTGTTCGGGGCGTTGCCGTTCACGACGTTGAATCCGCAGGATTACGTTGACCATCACTTCCTGTTTCACGTTCTCCAAATCCCTTTTACATGGTTTGGCGACATACGCGCGGGGGCGAAAATCTCGGCGTGGCTGTTTGCGACGCTCGGCGTCTTCGCGTGCTACTGGCTGATGGTGAAAGAGAACATCGCTTATACGCCCGTGTGGTTAATCGCCCTGCTCGGCGCGTCCGCATCGTTTCTGTATCGCATCAACATGACGAAAGCGATGTCTCTGTCGCTCGTCTGTTTGATACTCGGAATCTATCTTCTGTTTCGACGCAAATACGTGTGGCTTGCACCGCTTGCGTTTATCTATGTGTGGCTGTATAGCCTGTGGGTTTTGCTGCCCGTCGCGGGCGCGATGTGGATGGGCGTTCTGTTGTGGAGCGAACACCGCATCGAATGGAAAGTCGTGTTGTGGATTAGCGTCGGCGTGATTGCGGGGATGCTCATCAATCCTTATTTCCCTGATAACTTTCGCTTGCTCTATGAACACATTGCGATGAAAGCGGGCAAAGGGGAATTTGAAACGCGCGTCGGCGGCGAATGGTATCCGTGGGATACGAGTCAGTTTTTGGGGGCGTGCGCGGTCGCAATTATTGCGATGGTTGTGGGCTACGTCGCGTTCGATTGGACAGACCGCAAACGCGCCGCGCGACCTTTGTTCTTTCTGTGCCTTGCGACGTTTCTGATGATTGCGACGATGCTTCAGAAGCGTTATAGCGAATACTTTCCGCCGTTTGCGATTCTATTCGCCGCCTTCGCTTTGCAGAACATGTTCGACCGTGCGCGACAGGGCAACACCGTCAATATCGTGACCTTGCCGCAAAACGTCCTCGCGGAGTTACAACCGTTTCTCGATAGCGGAATGACTCCGGTTGAAAGCGGTGATGCGGCGCAACCGTCGCGCGATGTGCGTGCCGAAATCGAAGCCGCGATAACGGGCGCGGCTCTCGCTTCCGTAATTTCTTTGACCGCGACCGAACTGCCCGTGTCGAACACACTGCGCGTCGCGCTGACCGTGCTTGCCTGTTTGCTCGCCGTCATCGGCATCGGCTTTTACTGGTTCAAATATAATCGTCGTCAGGCAGTCGCCGTCGGTCTCGCACTGTTGCTTGGCGTCGGGTTGTTTCAAGCGATAAGAAATGAAGTCAGAGAAATCGGTGATTCGCCCGAACCCGACACTTTCGCCGGAAGCATGAACTGGATTCGCAGCAACGTACCGCCCGGCGAAGTCGTGTTCAATACTGATTGGGATGACTTCCCGAAAATCTTTTTCTACGACAACACGCACGCTTACGTTTCCGGTCTTGACCCGACATACTTACTTTATGAAAATCCCGACCTGTCTAAATTGTACGAGCGCATCACGAACGGCGAAGAGAAGGAAGCCGCCCCGCTCATCCGCGAAAAATTCGGAGCGCGCTATATCTTCACCGACAAGAAGCCGCGCAAGGACGGCGACTCGAACGATTTTTATTTTAATTTGACGGAAAGCGGTTGGGTGGAAGAAAAATTTGACGACGGCACATCAACTGTCTTGATGATACGCGATGAGCGCGGCGCGCCTGAAAGTGGTGATGATGATGCAGCCGCAGATGACGAAGAATCATCCGATGATGAGAACGCCGCCAGTGAGAACGAAGTATCGCAATAAGGATTTGATTTATGAACTTCAAACAGCTTAAAACGAAGCATCGCATCGCTATCATCAATAAGTTTATTCTCGCTTTGATGCTGTCCGTCGTCATCGCCGGATGCGGCGGTTTTACTTCAAAACCGCCGCCCGCCCCGACGCCGCCGTTAAGCGAATTGGAGCGCGATTTGAAAGCGGTGCGCGGTCCGCTTATCTTGAATATCTATCTTGTCGCGCGAGGCGATAACGCGAAACTGACGCGCGAAGACATCGCTTTTATAAATCAAAACAAGCCGCTTGAGACGCAGGAAGCGAGAGTCACGGACGACAGCCGCCAAGTGATTTTAGGTATGAACGTCGTCTTTCCGCCGGAGAAATTGCAGGCTTTGCAAAGCCGCTTCAACGTCACGAAAGATGCAGTGAAGTAATGAAAGGGAACTCCGAAATGATAACTGTTGCCAATCGCATTTACGTCAATCAGGAATACGCCGCTGCCTTTGAAGAGAGGTTCCGCGAACGCGCCGGACTTGTGGATAAGATGCCCGGCTTCATCTCCAACCATGTCTTGCGCCCCGTCAACGACGGCGACCCGTATGTGGTCTTCACCTTCTGGGATAAACGTCAGGACTTTCTTGACTGGGTGCGCTCCGATGAGTTTGTTAAGGGACACGCACAGTCCGGTACGTTGCCGAAGGAAGCTTTTTCCAAAGCGAACGTGTTGGAGATGCACGAGGTCGTACAGGATTCGACGCGCCCCGATTTAGAACCGGAGCCGCACGGCGGAGCGTTCAGGATGCACTAGATTTTCGCCAAATCGCGCCAACAATCGCCATATTAACGTCAAACAATTCACGCATGATATTCGCGCATGGGAAAAACAATCTATGAGGTGCAAAATATGATTTCAGTTTCCTATATTTCAGTTGACGAACTAAAAGCCAAACTCGACTCACACACTCCGCTCTATTTGTTTGAGACGTTATCCGCCGATTACTTTCGCCACTCGCATATTCCCGGCGCGATAAACATGCCGCCGGAAAAAACATTGCAAGTCGTAACCGAACACGTCGCGGACAAGAACGCGGAAATCGTGGTCTATTGTCTGGATACCGATTGCCACGCGGCGGAAAAGGCGGCGCGCAAATTGATGGCACTCGGATATACGAACGTCTTTGATTTCGCGGGCGGCAAAAAAGCTTGGATGGAAGCCGGATTGCTGCTCGAACGCCACGCGCGACGCGACGCAGAAGCTGATGCTTAAATCGCGTGTGGAATTAACTTTGTAATCGAATAAACGATTTACAAGCCATCTCAAAAATAGCTCTTGATTGAAAACTCTGCGGTACTCTGCGTCTTCGACTCTGCGGTACTCTGCGTGAAAAAACCTTTTTGACGCAGAGACACGCAGAGTGATGACGCAGAGACACGCAGAGAAGGAAACCATTTTTGAGATAGCTTCTAATTATGAATGCGGCAATCGCACTCCGCTTTGATACAAGAAGGGAAAAAATATGAGCCAAGCTAAGACCGATGATAAAACTCACCAAGAGCAAGTCGAAAAACTAAACGAACTGATTCACGATATACAGTTTGCGATGCTCGTCACCGCCGAAACCGACGGCACGCTTCGCAGTCGTCCGATGGCAACACAGAAGCGCGAATTTGCGGGCGAACTGTGGTTTTTCACCAAAGCATCCGCCCCGAAAGTTGATGAAGTCGAAGCCGACCATCACATCAACGTCGCGTATGCCGCGCCCGACAAACAACGCTATGTTTCCATTTCGGGAACGGCGAAAGTCGTGCGCGACCGTGCGAAGATTGAAGAACTCTGGACGCCCGATTTGAAAGCCTATTTCCCCGACGGCGTGGATGACCCGGACATCGCCCTGCTTCACATACGCCCGACGCAAGCCGAGTATTGGGATTCACCGTCGAGTTCGATTATCTATTTCGCGGGCATGGCAAAGGCAATCATCAAAGGCGAAACGTACCATCCGGGCGAAAACGAAAAGGTTGATTTGTAATCACGAAAGACGATTCAACTAAAGTCAAAAATCATGAAGGGCAGCGACGTTGATGCGTCGTTGCCCTTCATGATTTTTAATACTAATCCGGTCTTTACGAAGCGAAGCCGGACAGCACGGCTTCGCCTTGCGGTTCGAGTGCGCCGAGTGCGTCTTCGATTGTGACGGCGAAAGCAGAGGCGGTATCACTGCCTGAAGGAGCAATATCGCGCAACGACCCGTCGCCTTGATTATTAGTCGTGAACAATCCGCCGGGCAGAGGCTTGCCGTCCGTGATATACCAGATTTGATATGCCTTGCCTTCCGGGGCGGGAGGCAGTGCGTGGGAATACAGCAGCGCGCTGTTGGTGCGCGGGTTGAAGACGAGATTCGCTTGCGCGGCGGGTGCGGTCGCTGTCCCTTTGAGTTTCGCAAAACGCGAATCGGGAGCGGCAAACGCACTCGTCGTTTCGCGTTCGCGCGTCAATTCGCCCGCGATGCGTCGGGCTTCGTTGGCTTCGCGCTCGGTATTTACGCGGGCTTCGATTTGCACTTGGGCGAGTTGGGCTTGGGCGGCGTCCGCGCGTCTCCACATCGCAAACGCGACACCCGCGAGGGCAATCATCAGCACCGATGCGGCAATCGCGCCCATCGTAAAAGTCGAACGCCGCACAATAAAGATGCCGGGCATCGCGGTCACTTTCGGGGCAGGAAGCCGGTACACGTTTGACGGCTGCGCCGTCGTTTCGGACGGGTCTTCTCCTTCGTCTTTATCACGCGACAGCGAAGATTGATCTGTATTAAGTGCGGCTAAAAGGCGCGCGCGCGTTTCCAGTTTCGGCGCGACGGGCATCGCGGAAAGGGCGAGCATCCCCGCCGTATCGCTCAACTCACGCAAGCGCGTCACATACTCATCGTCGAGTGTGGTGATAAGCGCGTCGAGTTGACGTGCTTCATCCGCAGTTGCCACGCCGAGAGCCGCGACGACAAATAGATTATCGTGTTCCTCTGTGTGGGTGGCGTTCATCAGTTAATTTCGTTTCCCGGTTTAGCGGCAAGCAAGCCGTGTAATTTTAGAAGCCCGTTACGCATTCGCGTCTTAATCGTACCGAGCGGTTCACCGAGACGTTCCGCGATTTGTGTCTGCGTCAAGCCTTCGTAATACGCGAGAATCAGTGCTTGACGCTGCTTTTCGGAAATACCGTCAAGCGCGGCATGAACGATTTCGGCGTTCTCAAGATTAAGGCAATCATCAATCGCCGTCGTGGTTGCGACACGAAAACTCTGTTCGTGTGTGACTGCTGTGACGGTGCGGTCACGAACATCAATTTTCCGCAAACGGTCAAGGGCGCGACTCCGCGCAATCGTCAAAATCCACGTTATCGCCCGCCCGCGCGCAATATCGTAGTTGGAAGCCTGTTGCCAAATTTGCAAATAAACTTCCTGTAAAACATCTTCCGCTTCGGCGCGGTTGTGCAATATACGAAGCATGAAACCCAAACAGATTGCCGCATAACGGTCATACAGTTTGGCAAACGCCGCTTCATCGCGCGCGGCGACGCAACGCATCAATGCTTCATCGGTGGCTTCCACTTGTTTAAGTTCAGGCTTCAAAGGTTTATCTCAAAAACCGATTCGCTGTCAGATGCGCGCTCGCCGTCGCGCGGTTGTTTCCGAAAATGTTGAGGCGATAGCAAGGCGACGGGTGAACGACACATTACGTATATCACGACGTGAAATATATGGACGTTTGCGGCGCGTGTCTAGTGATGCCTGAAACGGCGAAGTCAGGGGCGCATAAAAACCGCACGGATTAAAACAATAAAGTTCACAATTTGTCCGGTTGACATGCGCCGCCGTCGAAAGTAGTATGCACACGTTGCAAGTAACTACTTACTTATTTCGGTAAGCGAACTTAAAAGAAGGATAAGGCACGAACATTTCGACACCATCGCACAACATATTACCGGATGAAGCCGACGATTTAGTTTCGGCGGGGAAAAGCAGCGGGCGCATGAGCGGCGAAGCCCGTCGCCAGCAGTTGATTGAAGTGGCGATTCGGCTTTTCTCGCAAAAAGGTTTTACCGGCACGACGACTAAAGACATCGCCGCCGCCGCGCAGGTCAACGAAGCGATTATTTTTCGCCATTTCGCGCGCAAAGAGGATTTGTACGCCGCGATTCTCGACAGCAAAGCGAGTGCCTGTTGCGCCGACGTGTGGCTTAAAGAAATCGAAGAAGCGGCAAGTCGTAATGAAGATGAAACGGTGTTTCGGCTGCTCGCTACGCACGCTCTCGCGCACTACCACGAAGACCGCGACTTTCTGCGTTTGATGCTGTATTCGGCTCTCGAAGGTCACGTTTTGATGAACACGTTCCGCGACCGTCAGGTGCGTCCGGTCTTTGAATTTATGACGGCGTACATCAAACGCCGCCAGCGTGCCGGAGCGTTTCGCCAAGTCAAACCGGCGGTGGTTGTGCGGGCGTTTAACGGCATGGTTCATCATCACGGATTAGTCGTATCGCTGTTCTGTCCGCGTGAAAGTCTTGGCAAGAGCGAAGCCGAGCAAAGCTTCGCGCGACTTATAGACATCACCGATGAAGAAGCGATTGAGAATTTTACGCGCTTGATACTCGACGGTTTGCGCCGACCCGACGCCCCGAAATCAAACGTGAAATCGGCGACGAAAACGAAACATGAGACGAGCGCAAAATCGCTTCGCGCCGCTTCGACTAAAAGCACGGGGACACCGAAAATCCCGACAGGTCAAACTAAAAACAGAGCATCGAAAACGACATCGAAAATCGTCACGCGGAAAATATCCGCGAAGAAGTAAGACAGTGTTTTTTAAGTGATGACGTTTAATGAAAAAGAAACCAACTCACGAAAGCATGACGCGGGAAATGACACAAGGGCATGAAAGCAAACGGAAATAATCAAATGAAGTTTAATTTACGAAGCGCGCGGGCATTGCCGCTCGTGTGCGTGTTGGGCGCGATGCCTTTGTTGTTCGCGGCGTGCGGTTCATCGGGCGGCAAAGAAAAAGCGAACAACACGAGCGGCGGCGCAGCAGGCACGGCGGCGGCGGCGGAAGCCCGTCCGGTCGAAGTCGAAACGGCGCAGGCTGTGGGGCGTGAGATTCCGCTTTTCTTACAGGCGACGGGCAGCTTAGCTTCCGATGAGGAAGCCCAAATCGCTTCACAGGTTTCCGGGCAGATTGTGGCGACGTTCGTTGATGTCGGGGCATTCGTGCGGCAGGGTTCGCCCATCGCCCGCATTGACGACCGCGATGCGCGCCTTCGTTTAGCACAGGCGCGTGCTGCCGTGACGCAAGCCCAATCCGGCGTGCGTCAGGCTCAAGTTCGTTTAGGACTCGGTTCAGGCGGGCGATTCGATGCGTCGAACATACCGGAAGTGCGCGCGGCGCGTGCGGCTCTCGAATCGTCGGAAGCAGCGGCGCGGCTCGCGGAAGCCAATGCGCGACGTTATGCGAATCTCGTCGAAACGGGCGACGTGGCGCGCAGCCAGTACGACCAGTTTCGCACGCAAGCCGAAACCGCACGCGCCCAAGTCAACAGCGCGCGGCAGCAACTCGAAGCGGTGCAAAATTCCGCGCGCGGCAACAATGAAGCGATAAGCGCGGCACAGGCGGCGGTGGAGAGCGCGCGCAGTCAAGTCGGACTTTTACAGAAAGCCGTTGATGACACGAACATCCGCGCGCCTTTCGCGGGCTACATCAGCCAGCGACCGACGGCGCGCGGCGAATACGTCACGCCCGCCTCGATTATTGCGACGGTCGTGCGAACCAATCCCATCAAACTTTTATTGCAAGTCCCGGAATCCGAAGCCCGCCGCATCGCGGTCGGCATGAGCGTTTCGGCAAACGTCTCGGCTTACCCCGACCGTCAATTCGCGGGACGCATTTCGGCTATCAATCCTGTGCTTGACCCCGTATCGCGCGCGCTTAGCGTCGAAGCCTTGCTTGATAACCCCGATAACGTACTCAAGTCCGGGATGTTTGCGACGGCGCGCGTCGTGCAGCCCGGCGGCGCGGAAGGCGTGTTCGTACCGCGCGCGGCTGTCACCGCAAACCAGAACACCAACGCCTCGACCGTGTATGTCATTGAAACCGTTGAAGGCGAAGGCGATGTCGTGCGCCTTCGCGTGATTCAACGCGGGGAAGAAGAAGACGGACAAGTGCGCGTCGTTTCCGGCGTGCGGGCGAATGAAATTGTTGTCACAAGCAACACGAGCGAACTCTATGACGGAGCGCGCGTAACGGTGAGGAGGTAGATGTCAGATGTCAGATGTCAGATGTCGGTTACAAAAGAGTTTTTAACCGACATCTAACATCCGACCTCTAACCTCTAAAAATTTATGCAAAAGCTGGCTGAAATCTGTATCCGGCGACCTGTGTTTGCGACGATGATTATCTTGTCGTTGACGGTGGTTGGTGCGTTTAGTTTCTTTACCCTTGGCGTTGACCGCTTTCCGAAAGTGGACTTCCCGACCGTGACGGTGACGACGATAAACTTGGGTTCAAGCCCCGCCGAAATCGAAACCGAAATCACCGACCGCATCGAAGAACAGGTCAACACGATTAGCGGGATTGATGAATTGCGCTCGACTTCCGTTGAAGGCGTGAGCCAAGTTTTCGTCACCTTCTTGCTTGATAAAGACCCCGATGTCGCGGCGCAGGAAGTGCGCGACAAAGTTGATCTGGTCGTCCCTGATTTACCGGACACCGCCGAACAACCGACCGTCTTAAAACTCGATACGGACGCCGCACCCGTGTTGCGAATCGTGGTTGCCGCCCCGCTCTCTCTGCGCGAAGTGACGGACATCGCGGACAAGCAACTTGCCGAACGTCTCGCTTCGATTAGCGGCGTCGGGCGTATTCAACTCGTTGGCGACGCGGAGCGCGCGATACAAATTCGCGTTGACCCCGACAAGATGCGTGCCTTCGGCGTGACGGCGACCGATGTCACGAACGCCGTGCGCGCGCAAAATCAAGAGCTTCCCGGCGGGCGCGTGGATGCCGGAGCGCGTGAGTTCACGGTTCGCACGCTCGGACGGCTCGTTGACTCGAAAGCTTTCAATGACATTGCGGTGGCGACGCGCGGCGGGTACAGCGTCCGCATACGCGACATCGGATACGCCGAAGACGCGACGCTCGAACAGCGCACGGCGGCAACCCTGAACGGTCAACCAGCCGTCACGCTTATCGTCTCGAAACAATCAGGTACAAATACCGTCGCGGTCGCCGACGGCATCAAGGAACGCCTCGCGGAAATCCTGCCGACCTTGCCGCGCGGGACGCGCGTCGAAATCGTCGGCGACCAATCAATCTTTATCGAAGCGGCGGTCGAAGCGATTGAGACGCACCTTATCGAAGGCGGCGTCCTCGCCGCGATTGTGGTCTTTATTTTCCTGTGGAATTTCCGCTCGACGATTATCGCGGCGATTGCGATTCCGACTTCCATCATCGCCACCTTCGGATTGATGGCGGCGATGGGCTACACCTTAAACGCGATTACGATGCTCGCCTTAACCTTAATGGTCGGCATCGTGATTGACGACGCGATTGTCGTGCTTGAAAACATTTACCGCTTCATCGAAGAGAAGGGTATGGAGCCGTTTCAAGCCGCGATTGAAGGCACGCGCGAAATCGGCTTGGCGGTCTTAGCGACCACGCTTTCACTGCTCGCCGTCTTTCTGCCCGTCGGCTTTATGGGCGGCATCGTCGGACGCTTCATGTCGTCGTTCGGCTTAACTGCGTCGTTTGCGATTGCCGTTTCGCTTCTCGTTTCATTCACCTTAACGCCGATGCTTGCCGCGCGTTTGATTAAACGCACGGGTCACAGCGAAGACGGCACAGTTCCGGCGGACGCCGCCGCGAGTGGTGACGGTAGTTCCGCTCTGGCAACGATGAATGAAGTCAAAGCGGGCGAAGCGGCGGGCGATGTCGAACATGACAAGTACGCGGGCAGCGGCGAACAACCGGGCGAACCCGCGCAACCCGGCGGAAGTTCCGCGAAGCAGTCGCGCTTTTATCGTCCGATAGACCGCACTTATACGCGCATGTTGGAATGGTCAATGGCGCACCGTTGGATTGTCGTCATCGTCTGTCTGCTCGTCGTCGTCAGCATCGTGCCGCTGTTTATGATGGTCGGTAAAAACTTTTTACCGAACGATGACGAATCACAATTTGAAGTCACCGTGCGCGCTCCCGAAGGCACGGCACTGACCGCGACGCAAACCATCGTCGAACGCATCGCGCGCGATATACGCCGCGATGTTCCCGGTGTTTTGGATACCTTAACGACCATCGGCGGCGGCGAACAAGAACTCGTCAACACGGCTTCGATTTATGTTCGTCTGGCAGCGATTGGTGAACGCGACCAAGACCAGTACGCCTTGATGACACGGGCGCGCGAACTGATACAGAAGAATTACAGCCGCGCCGGATTACGCACAAGCGTTCAACCCGTCGCCGCGATTTCCGGCGGCGGCAACCGCAACGCCGATGTTCAGTACGTCGTTTCGGGTCCCGACTTGGATAAGCTGACCGAATACTCGCAAGTCTTTCTTGAGAAGATGAAGACGATTCCCGACATCGTGGATGCCGATTCGTCGCTTATCGTCGGCAAGCCGGAACTGCGCGTTATCATTGACCGCGAGAAAGCGGCGGACTTGGGCGTGCGCGTCGGCGATGTCGCGCAGGCTTTGAACATACTGGTCGCGGGGCAGGAAGTTTCGACCTTCAACGCGACGGGCGAACAATACGAAGTGCGCGTGCGCGCGATTGATTCGGCGCGCACCTCGCCCGAAGATTTGCAGAAAATGCTTGTCCCGATTGGCGGCGGGACAAATTCGGGCGGTGCAAATTCAAGCGGCATGAACGGCGTGATTTCGCTTGATAACTTTGTGCGTATCGAAGAAAGCACGGGACCTTCCGCGATTGACCGCCTCAACCGCGAACGCCAAGTTACTTTGTCGGCAAACGTCAAAACGGGCGGCAGTCAATCGGCGGTCATCGAACAGATGGACGCGGCTGCGGCAGGGATGAACATCGAAGCCGGATACAAAACCGGTCTCGCCGGACGCTCGAAAGAGTTGGGACGCGCGGGTTATTACTTCATGCTCGCCATCTCGCTTTCGTTCATCTTTATGTACATGGTCTTGGCGGCGCAGTTTGAATCGTTCATCCATCCCGTCACGATTCTTTTAACCCTGCCGCTCGCCATTCCGTTCGGAATTTTGTCACTGCTGGCGACGGGTCAGACCGTCAATATCTTTTCCGGCTTGGGCTTGCTCGTCTTGTTCGGCGTCGTCAAGAAGAACGCGATTTTACAGATTGACCATACGAACGGTTTGCGCGCCGAAGGCATGGAAATTCACGAAGCGATTATTCAGGCGAACCGCGACCGCCTTCGCCCAATCTTGATGACGACCATCGCCCTCGTCGCCGGAATGATGCCGCTCGTCGTCGCCACGGGTCCCGGTGCGGGAACGAATCGCTCCATCGGCGTGCTTGTCGTCGGCGGTCAAAGCCTGTGTTTGCTATTAACTTTGCTTGCCGTTCCGGTGTTCTATTCACTGTTTGAGGACGCGAAAAACGCGAGTGTCTGGCAAAGCATCGGCGGCGCATACACACGCGCGACTTCCGGCGTCGGTCATCGCGTGCGCGACTTAACGGGCAATGTGGCGGGCGTCTTTTCGCGGCGCAATAAAAAGAATCGCTACGCGGACGAAGCTTCGGGTGATTAAAACAAAAAGCGTGCGGTTATTCATCGCACAACGAACGACGAAACGAAAAAGTAATCATGCTCAAGAAATCATTAAAGGGTAAAAGCCGCCTCGTCGCCGCGACCGTCTTGACCTCGATCATCGGCGGCACGCTGACAGGTCAAACCTCGCAAACCACGACGACGCAGCAGCAAGGCACGAGAACCAATCAACAGCAAGGCACGCCTTCGCAACAGTCCGGCACGACGACGCAGCCGACCACCGCCGCGCCTTCGACGACTGCCGCCCCGACAACCAACGCCGCTGCCCCGCTCAACACGCAACAGCAAGGCACACAAACCACGACGACGCAGCAAACCACGACGACGACCGGAACGACCGCCCCGCAAACAACCGGCGCACCCGTCACCGGAACGACGGGCATTCCCGCCCCGTCATCCGCCGGACAGGGCATCGGTACGTCATCCGGCATCGCCCCCGCCGAACTGCCGCAAGAACCGCCGCCCGTCGCTCCGAATTATGAAGCCCCCGCGCGTCCTCTGCCGTCTGCCGAACGCATCGGCGTCAGGCTTGATGAACAGCAACCCTTGACGCTCAATGATGCGGTGCGTCTCGCGCTTGAAAACAACAACGACATCGGCATCGCGCGCATAGATGTTCAACTCGCGGAGTTTGATTTGACCGCCGCGCAAGGCGTCTATGACCCGATAATAAATTCATCGAACTACTTCGAGCGTTCCGCGACACCGACCTCATCCGTCATCACGGGCGGACCCGGCGGCAGGGTAACGGAAACCGATTTGACCGGACAATTCGGCGTCAACGGCTTCTCGCCGTTCGCGGGCGGTCTGTATTCGCTCAACTACACGTCGTCGCGCCTGACGAGTGACGCGCGCATCGTGCAGTTCAACCCGCAGTTTCCTTCGGTCTTGACCGCGACTTATCAACAGCCTTTGCTTCGCGGTTTCCGCTTCGATAATCGTCGCCGCACAATCGAAGTGGCGAAGAAAAATCTTAGTCTGACCGACGCGCAGTTTCGCGGGCGGACAATCGAAATCATCGCGCAGGTCGAATCCGCTTACTGGGATTTGGCTTTCGCGCTTCGCAACTTGCAAGTCCAGATTGACGCCGTGAGACAGGCGCGCACGCAAGTCGAAAGCAACCAACGTCAAGTCAGACAAGGCACGCTCGCCCCGATTGATATTGTTGCCGCCGACACGCAAGTCACCAACTTCGAGCAGAGCGTTTATACCGCGCAGGAACAGGTCACACGCTCGGAAAACTTTTTGAAGACGTTGCTCTTGGGTTCGCGCACTGCCCCGTTTTGGTCGCGCCCGCTCGTTCCCATCACGCCCGTTGATTTAGAACCGCCGCGCACATCACTCGAAGACGCGGTTGCCGCCGCCCGCGCCAATCGCCCGGAACTCGCGCAACTCGATACGAGTGCCGACATCAACCGCATCAATCAACGCTTCTTCCGCGACCAACGCCGCCCGCAAATTGATTTAGTCGGCTCGTTCACGCCTTCGGGTTTAGCCGGAACGCCGCGCCTTGCCGGAACTAATCCGTTCGGTAACGATGATGACCAACTTTTGCGCGACCGCGTGAACGAACTTTCACAACGCGCCGGATTGCCCGCGTTAATCGAAACGCCGACCGCCAATCCTATCAATGAGCAACTCATCGGCGGCTACGGGCGTTCGGTCACAAATCTTTTCGGGCTTAACTATCCGACCGCGCGTGTCGGCGTGGTGGTCAGTCTGCCCTTTCGCAATCGCACGGCGGAAGCCAACTACGGGCGTTCACTTGCCGAAGCCCGCCGGATTGAGAGTCAGCGCGCACAGCAAGAACAAACCATCGAAGCCGAAGTGCGGAACACTCTGCAGACCCTGCGCTCCGTCGAATCGCGCCTCGCTTCCGCCGCCGCTTCACGCTCCAGTGCCGAACAACAATACGCGAGTGAACAACGCCGCTTCGCCGCCGGAACTTCGACCGTGTTCCTCGTCCTCCAACGTCAACAAGAACTCGTCGCCGCGCGCGCCAACGAACTTCTCGCGCAAACGACGCTTAATAAATCAATCGCCGAATTTCAGCGCGTCACAGGCAGAACACTCGAAGCCAACAACGTCGCTATCGAAGCGCGAAGCCGCGAGTTTCGCCCCGCGAATCCGTCCGTCCCGACACAGGTGATGACGACACCGATTTTCGCCGACACCGCACCCGTCGCGTTGCCGCCGATTGAAGCCGCGATTCCAATTGCCGGAGCGAACAGTTTTACGAAACAACAGTGAACCTTATTAAGTTCACTTAATGACGGGATTGCATTTTCGTCCCGTCAGGGACGGTTGATAATAGCCCAGCGATTTATCGCTGGGAACAAGCAGGTCAAATCCTAGAAGTCCCGTCAGGGACGGCTGAACTTATGTCGCACGCAGTTTCAGTCGTCCCTTGCGGGACTAGAAACTTTGTTCGCTGCTAACCCAGCGATGAATCGCTGGGCTATTGTCACAAGTCCCTACGGGACAAAATAGAAAAGCATTCAAACATGAGCAATCTGTCCAGACATCGGCAAGTGAACTCCACCAACTTCACCAAACGCATCTACGTCGCCAGCCTCGTTCTCATCGGGTTGGCGGCGTTTGCTGCTTGCGGTTCACGCACCGCGAAGGACAATGCGACGCCGGATAATCTCGTTATAGTCAATGCGCCGACGGTGGGCGTTGTGCGCCGCGTCGTCGCCCGCGAAGGTTTGCCCGCGCGTGCGGGTGCGGTGTTGCTTGAAATCAGCGTCGAAACTCCAACCACCGTTCCGAATCTAAACAACTCTATGAGCGAAGCGGCGGAGCGTATGCGGCAAATCGCAAACAGCCGTTCGCGTGTGAATGACCTGACGCGCGATAAGGAACGCACCGCCGTCGAAGTCGCGCGCGTCGAAGCTCTCGTTGCCGCCGGACAAGTTCCGCAGAGTCAACTCGACGCTGCGCGTGCCGAATTTCAACGGGCGCAAGAGCAAGCACAAGCCCCGACCGTCGGCGTCGTGACCGCGACTCCGCAACCGTCCGTGATGCCGGAAGTCGAATCGAAAATTGTTGTCGTTCGTGTTCCGGTAAATGGTACGATGCGCGTCATCAGTGTTAGAACGGGCGACCGCGTGACGGCTAACCAGCCGCTTGCGACCTTGACGGTTGAAGATTAAAACGTCAAATATACCCGCCGCCTATTGACGATATTCGTTTGTCGCCGCATCATGTGCGACGTACTTTTCAATCCTCGTAATCTCCACATACAACTCCGCTGAAGAAGTGAGGAAAACCGACGTGTCAACCCCCGAACCGAGTACGAACGATAATCCCCGCACCACACCCGCCCCCGCTCAATTCGGTATGTTAGGTCTTGCCGTAATGGGCGAAAACCTTGCCTTGAATGTTGCCGATCACGGCTTCTCCGTCGCCGGATGGAATCGTGAAACCGCCGTCACCGAAAAATTTATCGAGAAAAATCAGAACACCGTTAAGGGCGAACTCGTCGGTACGAATACGCTCGAAGAGTTTTGCCAATCCCTTGCCCGCCCGCGCCGCATCATGATGATGATTAAAGCGGGCGCGCCGATTGATTCGACCATCGAACTGCTTCTCCCGCATCTGGAGAAAGGCGACACTTTGATTGACGGCGGCAATTCGTGGTTTGAGGACACCTTGCGCCGCGAACGCGACTTGAAAGAAAAGGGAATCAACTTCATCGGCTCCGGCGTTTCCGGCGGTGCGGAAGGCGCGCGGCGCGGACCTTCGCTGATGCCCGGCGGCAACACGGACGCTTACGAACATGTGCGCGAAATCTTTGAAGCCATCTCTGCCAAATCCAGCTTCGGCGATTGCGTCGCGCACTGCGGACCCGACGGCGCGGGTCACTTCGTCAAGATGGTTCACAACGGCATCGAGTACGCCGATATGCAACTCATCGCCGAAACCTACGACGTTCTGCGTCGCTGTCTCGGTGCGGAAGCTTCGGAACTCGCGGAAACTTTCGACCGTTGGAATCAAGGCAAACTCGCGTCGTTTCTCATCGAAATCACGGCGCAGATTCTAACCGTCAAAGATGAAGAAACCGGCAAGCCCCTGGTTGATATGATTCTCGACAAAGCCGGACAAAAGGGAACTGGCAAATGGACGACGCAGGTCGCGCTTGATTTAGGAATAGCCGTTCCGACCATCGCCGCCGCTCTCGATGCGCGTGTTCTCTCATCCATGAAAGAGGAGCGCGTGCGGGCGAGTGAGCGCATAAAAGTTCCCGGCTCGATGCGCTTTAACGACGACCGCAAACTGTTTATTGATGCGGTTGAAGATGCGCTGTTCGCGTCGAAGATTTGTGCTTACGCGCAAGGCATGGCACTGATTCGGCGTGCATCGAACGAATATAACTGGAACATCAACCTGAAAGAGATGGCGCGCATCTGGACGGGCGGCTGCATCATCCGCGCTTCGCTGCTCGAAGAAATCATGCACGCCTTTGAGCGTGAACCGGAACTCGATAATCTCTTGCTCGATGAAACCTTGAACGCTCAAATGGCGACCGCACAGGGCGGACAGTGGCGGCAAGCTTTAGCCGTCGCGCAAACCGTCGGCGTGCCTGTTCCGGCGATGTCGAGCGCACTCGCCTACTTCGATTCATACCGCACCGCCCGCTTGCCGCAAAACCTGACGCAGGCGCAACGCGACTTCTTCGGCTCGCACACTTACGAACGCACGGATGCTCCCGAACGCGGCTTCGTTCACACCGAATGGACAGACCTTCTCGGTGTCAAAGAAGCCAGCGAAACCGAAGACGCGACGAAGAAACATGCCGACGCTCCAGACTCAAGTCAAGGATGAAGGCGGAAGGATGAAAGATGAATGCGCGATGCTGTGAGTCGCGCATTCATCTTTCCGTTTCTTTCTCATCTCCTCATCCCTCTTACCCTTCATTCTTTTACCGGAGAACACCATGAGTACAACCATCAATGCCGACACCTCGATCTCTGATGTTTCACCTGCCATTGCCAACGCCGCCGTCAATGTCGCGGCTCTGCCGGAAGCCGATCCGTGTACCGTCGTCATCTTCGGCGCGAGCGGCGATTTAGCGAAACGCAAATTATTACCCGCGCTTTTCAATCTCGCGTGCGCGGGCAGTCTGCAATGCAAGCGCAATCAATTCACGGTCTTGGGCATCGGGCGCACGCCGATGACCGATGATGAATTTCGCAATTCAATGCACGAGTTTATGTTGAAGGCGAAAGATGTCGCGGACTTTACGGAAGAAGGTTGGAAGGAATTTGCCAGCCGCATTTATTACATGGTTGGCGACCCGAACGACAACGGTTCGCATGAAGAACTCGCCGTTCAAATCGAAGCTTTGGCGAACGAACACGGCGCGTCGCGTAATTGTTTGTTTTATCTTTCGACGCCGCCGTCCGCGACCGCGACGATTATTAAAGGCTTAGGCAGTGCGAACCTCAATGATGAAACTAATGGCTGGCGGCGCGTCATTATCGAAAAACCATTCGGACGCGATTTGACTTCGGCGCGTGAATTGAACGCCGTCGTCGGCGGCGTGTTTCAAGAACACCAGACCTATCGCATTGACCATTATCTCGGCAAAGAAACCGTCCAGAACATTTTAGTTTTTCGTTTCGGCAACAGTATTTTCGAGCCGATTTGGAACAGGAATTTTATAGACCACGTACAAATCACCGTCGCCGAAAAGCTCGGCGTGGGATCGCGCGGCGGCTATTACGACACGGCGGGTGCGCTGCGCGATATGATACCGAATCATATTTTTCAATTGATAACTTTGACCGCGATGGAGCCGCCCGTTTCTTTTGAAGCCGATGCAGTCAGAGATGAGCAGGCGAAAATTTTGCAGGCGATTCAGCCGTTTGCGCCCGAAGACGTTTTGCATAACGCCGTCCGAGGGCAATACGGCGCGGGCGAAATTGACAAAAAAAATATCCAGGCTTATCGAAGCGAGTCGAATGTCGCGCCCGAATCAAACACGGAAACTTATGCCGCGCTGAAACTCTCGATAGACAATTGGCGTTGGGCTGACGTGCCGTTTTACATTCGCACCGGCAAACATCTTCCGGCAAAACGCACGGACATCACGATACAATTTAAAAAAGCCCCTTTCATGCTTTTCCGCAACACGACTATTGAGAAATTGACAACAAATCGGCTGGTCATACACGTTCAGCCGGATGAAGGAATAACCCTGCATTTCGGCGCGAAAGTTCCGGGTCCAATTGTCAATATGGGCGTGGTTGATATGGACTTTAATTATGTTGACCATTTCGGCGAACAAATTTCGACCGGCTACGAACGGCTTTTGTTCGATTGTATGACCGGCGACGCAACCTTGTTTCAACGCGCTGATATGGTTGAATCGAGTTGGGAAATCGTTTCGCCGATTCTCGATGTCTGGCAGGCGATTCCGGCGCGTGATTTTCCGAATTACGAAGCGGGAAGCTGGGGAACAGATGAAGCCGACGAATTATTAAGTAGAGACGGGCGCAAATGGAAAAATACGATTGATTGAAATGGATTGGAAATTTCCAAAATAAAAGAAAAAAAGCTGAGAATTAAATTCTCAGCTTTTTTAAGTTTCTTTATTCTTTATTGATTCGTTCCCTGAGTTGAAGAGCCACGCTCTTTTGAGCGATGCTACCACTTGGAAAAAAGCTTGCACGTTCCCGCGTAAATATAGACACCGAGTTCCGCGCCCGTTCCGGCGAGCGGTATGTCAATGACGGTAACGCTTTGCTCTTCGAAATCGTAGCCGAAATTATCATATGCTGCTTTGCCGATGCCGATAATTTCTTTTTCGTTTTTGCCGGCTTTTATCGTTTGAATCAAATCTTCGACCTTGTTAATTCTCTTAACCATTTCGAGAAGCATCGGACCTGATTTCCCGAATTTGGCAAATCCACTGAGCTTGGCGCCCAAACTCACCGACCAGTCCCAGCCACTAACCGAATGGTTATGCAAATGATCAATATTCGGAAAACCGGTAACAATCACTAGAGCGACACCGACGGTAAATCCGCCGACCAAGCCCAGACGACTCGAAAGCACATTAAACCACGCGCCCTTACTCGGATTATCCCACGAGCGAACAAGGCAGACGACCTCTTCACCCTGTATAGCAACTCCCGCCGAGCCTTTTAGGGCAAGCCCCGACCAGCAGCCGCTTTTTCCAGAGATGAGCGGTTTGGCTGCGCGTCGCCACGTTGATTTGAAAGGGAACACGCCATACTGCGGTGCTTCGCCGTAGAAAACTATTCCTTCACCTTTATCCGGCGCCCTGACGGCGAAGCACTGCTGTCCGTCCTGTCCGGTGAGAGTTAGTTGAAACGAACTCTCCGACCAGGTTCCGGCGGGATAATCAGGAATATAATGTTCCCATTCCGGGTGGAACGGTGGAAGTAACTCCCATCTTTTATCATCGGTCAGCTTGAATTTCATCGTCCCGGGACTCATAACCTTTACGTGCTTATGTTTTTTTCCCATCCCGCCGCGTTTGTAGCCGGCTTTAAGATTTATATCTATAAAACGTGCGCCCATAATTATTCTCCAGATGTTCGATTGATTAAAAAACTCTCACTCAATAAAGCGTAAAAACAGAATTAAATCTGACAAAAAAAATCGGTCTTTTTAATTTTTCTGTATAATACATTTAATTTCCGGTAAAAAAAAGCTAATTTTCCCAATTAAAAGGAAGTAAGTTGTATTTGTTTGAAACTTAATATGAGGACAATAAAATTCTTTGACTCACTCGAAGAACTCAATCGCTTCGCAGCGGAAAAATTCGGTGAGATTGCCCGCGCTTCTATTAATTCCAGTGAAGGAAATTTTACCGTCGCCCTCTCCGGCGGTTCGACTCCGAAATCGCTTTACCAATTACTGGCAAGCGACGAATATAAAAATAAAGTTGACTGGTCGAAGGTTTTTTTCTTTTTCGGCGATGAAAGAAATGTTTTGCCCGACGATACGGAAAGCAATTTTCGGATGGCGAAAGAGAATCTTTTCACCACGCTCGAAATCTCCGATAAAAATATTTTTCGCTGGCAAACCGAATTCAAAAATGCAGAAATAACTGCAGACAATTATCAATCGACGATTCGGAAATTTTACGAAGATAATAATAAAGCCATCGTCACGATAAATGATTGCGACTGTCCGCGTTTCGATTTGATTCTTCTCGGAATGGGCGCGGACGGACACACGGCTTCACTTTTTCCATTCACCGAAGCGTTAAATGAAAAGCAAAAAATGGCTGCTGCCAACAGGATCGAAAAATTCGATACAACAAGGCTGACTCTGACTTTTCCCGTTATCAATAATGCGCGAAATGTGATTTTTCTCGTTAGAGGCGCGGACAAAACCGAAGCTTTGTATGAAGTTTTGCAGGGAAATTTCCAGCCCGAAAAATATCCGGCGCAAGCCGTCAAACCCGATGACGGCAATTTACTGTGGTTGATTGACAGCGAAGCAGCGCGGCTTTTGAATTGAAAACGACATTTACTATTTGCCGATTACCGTCTAACATTATCAAAATATGCAGATTGAAATTGCCATCGCCTTTTTGATTTTACTTGTAATGACTTTCCTGGCAACGGTTGATATGGCGTTCTCACAACTTAGCGATGTCGGTCTGCGGCGGCTCTCATCGGATTTTGAAAACAGTCCAAAAGTAAAATCCGTCGCGCTTCTGCAGGAAATTTTAGAAAACCGCCCGCGTTTTCGTTTTGCTTTATCG
>JBGTMR010000010.1:0-2533 GCA_041743485.1 Pyrinomonadaceae bacterium | reverse complement strand
GCCGTCGCAGCGTTTCTTGCGCGCGACGGGCGATGTCACATTCACGCCTTCGGAAGCGACGCGCAGTGTCGTGTTTGAACTCAACGGTTCGCTCAAAGTTGACGGCATCGAGCGCGACGGAAAGCCTCTGACGAGTTTCGTTCAGGATGCCGTCGGCGTCGGTGATTTAGGTCCGAGCGTGCGCGTTGATTTGGGCAGTTTCGTCGAAGCGAATCGAAGCGTGACGCTTCGATTTCGGTGGTCGGGCGCACTCGTCACGCCCGAAGGCGGACCTCTCGCCACGAAGCGTCTGGCTTATGTCGCACCGGAAAATTCATACTTGATGTACGCGGCACGCTGGTTTCCGTTTAACGATTATGCCGCCGACCGCGCGACCGCCGACATCACAATCGCCGTCCCGACGGGCTATGAAGTCGCGGGTTCGGGCGACGTGCCGCCTGTGAAAACCGCGAGCGGCGCGACGGTGCGGTATCGTTTCGCGCATCGCACGCCCGCCCTTATCGGCAACATCGCCGCCGCGCGATATGTGACCCGCAATTTGCGTTTCGGTAATTATGAAGTGCAGTTTTACGTTCAACCCGGCTCGGAAAAGAACGTCGAACGCTACGGCGAACTCGTCGGACGCGCGCTCCAGTTTTACACCAAAACTTACGGCGCACCCGCGTTCGGAACGCGCTTCGTCATCGCGCAGATTGACGATGAATCACTCGACGCTTACGCCGCACCGGGTATGCAATTCGTTTCGACGAAAATCTTAAACGGGGCGCGGCAGAATTTTGAGGAACGCTTGCAACGTGAAATCGCGTATCAGTGGTGGGGGCAAACCGTCGGGCTTCGCTCGTTCGATGACGTGTGGCTCTCGCAAGGTTTGGCGGAATACAGTGCCTTCGCGTTTCGTGAAGCGACGCTCACAGGCGGCGCACTCGAAGCCGCGCAACGCGACCAGCTTGAGCGCGCCCTGACGTTTGAAGCGACGGCTTCCATCACCCGCGCCCCTTCGACTCTCGACGACCAATCATCTGCGTATCAGGGAATCATGTTCAGCAAAGGCTCTATGGTTTTTGCGACCTTACGACAGACGCTTGGAGAAGATAAATTCAACCGCCTGATGCGGACTTACTACGAACAGTATCGCGGCAAAAACGCTTCCGTCGCGGACTTCGAGCGACTGACAACGCAAATCGCGGGCGAGAACATGCGTTACTTTTTCGCGCGTTACGTCGAAGGCACGGGCGTCCCCGAATTCACGGCGGACTATCAGATCATACGCACGCGCGGTGGAAAGTTTCGCACGCGCGGCACGCTCAAGCAGAATCTCAATAACCTTCGTCTGCCCGTAGATTTGAAACTGCGTGCCGAAGGTGACGATGCCGAGACGACGATTCGCATTGAAGACCAGAGCGAAGACTTCGATTTTGAATCAAACGGTAAACCGCTCGAAGTCATCATTGATCCGGGCTACAAAGTTCTTCGCACGTCGGAGGATTTGAAAATCACGACCGTTGCCCGTCGCGGCATCGAACTCTACCGCGAAGGTCAGTACACCGAAGCCCAACGCCAACTCGAAGAAGCCCTGAAACTAAATAAATCGAGTTCGTGGGTTTATTACCATCTCGGACTGATTTATCTGGAGCAGAAGAACTATCAACTCGCGCGCGATAACTTCGATGCCGCACTCGCCGGAGACCTCAGCCCGTCATGGATTGAAGCGTGGGCGAATATCAAACGCGGCAACACCTACGATGCCGAAGGCGACCGCGTGCGCGCGACCGATGCGTATCAGAAAGCGATTGCGACAAACGAGAAATACGACGAAGCCTTGAAAGTCGCCCGCACATTTCTCAACACACCTTACGACCCGCGCGCCACACAAGAGCAGGCACAAGGCGCGACAAGGTAATCAGTTCTTTCAAGGTTTGAGTGAGCGAAAGGCGCGGCTTGTGATGAACGAGACGCGCCTTTCGCTTTAATAAAAGCCTTCTTAAAATATTGCACTTCGCATCCATCAAGCCGCGACGATGGTGATTTTATGTTTGTCGGCGAGACGTATCATCTCGTCACGGTCAAGCATCAACGTCTTGCCCGCCGCGATGCAAAGGCAGGTAGCGTGTGAATCAATCATCGTGTTTATTGTCGGTGTGCCGACGACTGGAACATCAAATCGCATGTCTTGTGCGGGCTTGGCGACTTTGACGACCGTGAGTCGCCCGCGTGCGAGTTGTCCGGCGCGTGTGATGACGGCATCCGTGCCTTCCATCGCTTCGACGGCGACGCACGCGCTGGCGCGAATCACAATGGTTTGACCTAAATCAAGTCGCGCAATTTCGCGTGCGACTTCCAAGCCGTATTCGATGTTGGCGCGCTCCGTGCGGTCGGGTGCGCGGCGCGTGAGCGTTCCTTTTTGTGCGAGTAAATCATCGAGAAACGTCGTCGAAGAAATCAGTTCGATACCGTCGCGGGCAAGCTCATCGGCGACCGCGCCGATGAGGGCATCCGTGTTGCGACGCGACAATCGAAGCAGCATTTTGAGCAT
>JBGTMR010000009.1:0-4207 GCA_041743485.1 Pyrinomonadaceae bacterium | reverse complement strand
CGCGCGGCTTCCACGAAGTCGCCTTTGTCGAAACGCATGTCTCCGGCGGCGGTTAATGCACCGACGTTATTGGGTTCGATGGCGAGAGCGCGGTCGGCGTATTCAATCGCTTTATCGAAGTTTCCGATTTGGTAATACATCCCGGCGGCATTGAGTTGGGCGCGGAAGTCTTTCGGATTACCGTTCGCGGCATCGAGGGCGGCGCGCACTTGTGGCTGCATTCCGCCGCCCGCAGCATCGGCGGGCGTGTCTTTGTTGGTGTGCGAAAGGTCGCCGAAAGGAACGGCGTTGGTCGCGTTCCCGGCGGAGATGGCGAGGTTTGGATTGATTGACGCGCCGACGTTGCCCGCATGGTTGGCACGCAGGGTGAAGACGACGGCGGCGACGAGTCCGATGATGATTCCGGTGAGACCGAAGATGATGTTGTCTTTGTTCATGGTTGTAAATCTTTATAACAAATCTTGGTGAGCGAAGCACATAGGGTGCGACTTCTTAATACGAACGCATGATGCCCGCCGTTATTTATATTGATGACGGCGGGCATTCATGCGTTTCTTCGGTTGGTTGTCAAAACACTTAACGGTTATTCGCTCTTGCTTCGGCGACGACGGCGGACGGCGGCGAACGCCAACAAGCCGAAGCCTGTCAGCGTTCCGGCGGCGGTGGTGGTCGTCATCGTCGTCAGTTTCAGCATCGGCGGTTTGTTGATTGAGACTTCATCGTTCGCGTCGCCTTTCGATTTGTCGGACGAAGCGGCTTTCGGTGCGGTTTCCGTTTTCGCGGCGTTGATGTCGCGCGGGGCGTTGCGCGGTTTTTCCGAGACGGAGAAGACCGAACCGTCGCGGACATACATGCGCTGCATATCGGCGAGCGATAGGGGTCCCGCCCCGCGTCTGCCGAACACCGCGACTTGGTTGCCGCTTTCATCTACGGCGCGGTCACGGTCTAAACCTTTCGAGACGGCGAGGGCGGGTCCCTTCGTGTGGAAAGAGGCGATGAGTCGCGGTTGCGGGCGCGGCGAGAAACCGGAGAAGGTTTCCATCGTCGCCGGGTCGGTGAGTTGAAGCACGCGCAAGCCGTTGTGTCCGTCGGCGACGTAGGCGTAAAGCGATGCGTTCGTCATAGCGACTTTGACTTGATGCGTGTCGTTGATTTTGCCGTCGGCGTTAAACATCCGGTCGAGTTTCGGTTGTTCCGGTTGTTCGACGTTGATGATGGCGATGCCGTCTTTGCCGTTCGCAACGTAGGCGTAAGTGCGCGCGACATAGACATCGTGAGCGTGCGCGAGCGGGACGCGCGCCGCTTCAATCACGCGGGCGGCTTCGGGTTTGGTGACATCAATGACTTTCAAACCTTCTTCATCGGTGATGAACGCATAACGGAATTGAACGGCGATGCTCGAAGGTTTGTTGAGGTTCGGCGCGCCGATGCTTCCGACGATGCGCGGTTCGAGCGGCTTGTTGATGTCAACGATTTCCAAACCGTGATCGGTCGTGATGTAGGCATAAGTTCCGGCGATGGTGACGTTGTTCGCGCCGGAAAGTTTATTGTCGGGGTTGAAGGTAATCGCGCGTTTTAAGAAGTTGTTGGTCGGCACGCCGTCAAGCAAGGTCGCGGCGTTGACCAAAATCAAACCTTCCTCGCGGTCAACGACATAGAGATAAGCGTAGAGCGGGTGAATCGGACGCTCCTCGTTGATGGGATTTTGCACACGCGCCGGGTCAACGCCGAGCGTGGTCGGGGCGGCGACGGCGGTGCAGTATTTCGTGTCAACATAAAAGCGTTGACCGAGCGGCGAAACGGGTGCGGTCGTGATGCGCTCCGAAAAACCTTTATGGTCAATCTGCGCGACATCATAAACGCGCAAGCCGCCTTTGCCCGCCGCGACGTAAGCGTATTCGCCGCGCACCTGAACGCCCAAAACTTCCGGGTTGCCTTTGTGTTCAAAGAAAGTTTTAAGTTTGCGTTCGCCCTTCTCGAATTTCTCATAGTTGCGCGGATACACAGCTTTGTGAAGCGTGCTGCCGATGACGGCTTGCGGTTCGTCGGCTTCGGTGACGCGCACGACTTCCAAAGCGTCTTCGGCGGCGACATACGCATACTGCCCGATGAAGTTGACGAAGTTCGTGCCTTGCAGGAAAAGCTGCGCGAGCCACGCATTGTTGTCGTTGCGGTCGGAGACGTGGCAATCATTACAGGTGCGCGTTTCCGAACCGCGCACGGTGTGCGGAACGTGTGTGTTGAAAGCCTGTCCCGCGTAGCCGTCGCTGGAGATGGTTTGTTGTTGCGAGTAAATCCATTCGCGGTTTTGATTTTGCGATGAAACTAAAACGGCGGACGATGAACGCACGGGAGCGATGCGGTTGCCCGTGACCGTGCCGTCGCGTCCGAGCATAAAGATGTCGTCACGCAAAACCTGATAGTTATAAGTCGTGAAGTTGCGCGAGTCCTCGCCTTCGTTGTGGCGGTTCGGCATCTTCTTGTTCGCCTTCATCGAAAGATGACAACCGAAGCAGGACGTGACCCACGCCGAGTGACACGAGAAGCAGGTCATGTTTGAATCACGGTGCGCGAGTTCCTTATCATCGGTCGGAACGTCGCCCCACGTCTCGCCGTCGGTGCGAATGGTTTTCGCGTAACGCGATTGCTCGTCGTAGTCGGGCGTGCCGGGAGTGATAGTGTCAACGGTCTGGACGACGCGCCACCATTTGCCGGGTTCGACAATCGAGTTTTGAATTATCTCGCCGTTTTTGAAAACGATTTCCTGATTGTTTTCGTCGCGCTTGGTGAGGGGACGCTCGGCGGTCGCGCGTTGGAACACGGCGAGGTCTCTGCCCGTCGCGGTCTTGGTTTTAAGCTGACTCGTAAGGGCTAGATTTCTGCCCGTTTCACTGTTGGTTTCTTTGCCGCCGATGAGTCTGTCGCCCGCCGCGAAACCGGATGTGACGAGCGTGGCGCGCTTCTGAATCGAGCCGTGACAATCTATGCACTGAATCTCAATCGCGGCGCGTGGTTCGTTGTAAAGATTGCCGTTGCCGTGCGTGTCCTGACGGAAGTGGCAATCGGCGCAGTGCATACCTTTTTCAAGGTGTATGTCTTTGAGGTGAACCGGAGTTCCGGCTTCCTGTTCCGTAGTTTTCGCGGCGGCTTTATCGAGAAACGCGACGGACTTGGCGAGTTTGTCAGGCGTCACGTTTTCGACGATGTTCCCTTTGGCGTCGAGCATGTTGCCGCTCCGGTCTTTCTTGAAGACGGCGCGGTACATCCAACCGTGACCGTGAAAGTCGGCGAACTGTGTGCGGTCGAGTTGTTTATTAAATTCGGGCGTGCCGGTTTTATCTAAAAACTCTCGTTCGCTCCATTTACCGCGTGCCGCCGCGCCTTCCGGGTTACGGCTGTATATGCGGTCGTAGTCTTCTTCCGAAGGGTCTTTTTGTTCCGCCGGATACATCTTATCGGCGTGCGTTTCGTTGTCCCACCACGTCATGCCGTAATAGGTCGTGACCATGTTCGTGCCGGGGTGCATATGGCAGGTCATACACTGCGCGGACGGGATGCGGTTCGTGAATTGATGCTTAATCGGATGCCCTTCTTCTTTCGCGTCGCGTTCTTCTTTGAGGCTTTCATCGCGCGTTGAGGTCGCGCCCGTATTGCCGAACTCGGCATAGCTTCCCGAATGTACATAACTGCGGTCGTTGGCATAAATCGTGTGGCACGACGTACAGCCGGATGAGCGAAAGTCGCCGGGATGATCGTTTGTTCCGAGCATGGTCAGCGTCGGGTCGAGGAGACGTGTTTTCTGAAGTCCGAGATAAACGGGGTCGGTGCGGTTATTCGTTCCTAGACCGCGTGGCGATAAACCTTTATCGGGCTTGCCGGGTTCTTCTTCGCGGTCGGGGAGTCCTACTTCGAGACGACGCCGCCCGCCGCGTTCAAAGACGCGAAGCACGTTGCCGGGCTGCGAGACTTCCCAACGCGGAAGCGGGTCTAAGTAAGCGAGTATGCCTTTGAATTTTGTTTGCTCGGCGGTCGGGCGCGGGAAACGGATTAAGCGTTGCGGCGCGCCGGTTTCCGATGCATAAGCTTCGCCGAAGTGTGTGTCTTTGAGCGGGTATCCGCCGTTGTTATAGAGTGCCGCGCCCCACAGCATTCCACCGTGAAGCATCATGCTGTTGGCGTTGACTTCGACTTCCGCCGCGTGACACTC
>JBGTMR010000008.1:0-15941 GCA_041743485.1 Pyrinomonadaceae bacterium | reverse complement strand
GGCGGGACGGTGGACGACGCCCGACCCGTATCTTGGAAGTATGAGTGTGAGTGATCCGCAGAGCATGAACAGATATGCGTATGTCCAGAATGACCCTGTTAATTTCGTTGACCCGTCAGGACTGAACATGTCGTCGGGCGGCTGTTCGGCAGAGTTCAGCTACTCTCAGTGTGGCGGCGATGCGGGCTTCTGGGGCGAAGCGGGCGGTGGAGGTATTGGTAGCGGCGGTGGAGGCAGCTTTGGCGACGGTGTGGCAGAGTATAACGCGACGTATGGCGACCTGCCGCCGAACATCGCCGCGCAGTTGGGGCTGCACTTTGAGCGTATCTCAAATTCACAAGCGGGCTACGGTTTCATAACGCACGCCGAAGTCACAGGCTCGATGAATTTCAACATCTACTACAGGCTCTACTCGGACGGCAGCCTTTCGACGAACTTCAACATCGGTGTCAACGTCGGCGGTAGCCTCAGCAGTTGGCAACGTGCCAATGACCGCACGTCGAACTTCGTCTATGGGCTGACAAACTCTGTGTCATTGGGCTTAGTTGATTGGGCGATAGCGTTTGACCGACGGCACGGCTTAGGCGAACACAATGAAATCAACCCCAACTCCGGCGACGCACAGGCGGGCGCGCTGGCGGCGGTGTTCGTGCCGGGTCCGGGTGGTAAGATTGGTGCCGTGCGGAGCCTCAAGCCTATTGTGATTGGAGAGACGATGACAAGAGTGATTAACTTCGCTAAAGCTAATGGCGCGACTTGGTATAAAGCAAGAGGAACAAATCCGGCGAACTGGCTGAGGAACAACATGCAGTGGTTGAGACGGCAGATGCAACAAGGACGTACAATCATTGACATAGGCACGGACCCTTTACGCCCGACGCGAAGTCCGTACTACAGAGCCGAAAGGAATCTGCTTGAAAGAAATGGCTATCCAACTAGACGACCATAAGAAGAACATCGCAAGTTTCGCAACTACGGCGACCAAAGCGATGCGCCAACTTGCGGAAAAGTATGAACTACGTAAAGTCAAAAAGAAGGAGGAGAGTAATAGTGCCTCTGTAACTTACCAAAATTCTACGACGGCTGTGGAAGTCGGGTATGAACCAATTGACAGAGGTGTTTATACTTTACTCATACGCTTGCAAGAAGGGGAAATTCCTCCTTACCCAGTGTTTATACATCCAAGCGACACGCTGGATCAGTTTTACTTGGATGATGTTATATCACTTAGAAAGGACGATATAGGAACTTGGCACAAGAAGGACTGCTGTGATTCAGGGTTCTCTCTTGATAAGCAGCTATCGCAAGTTACTTCTGACTTACACCGCTTCGCTGGAGATGTCCTTAGTGGTGATTTTACGGTCTTCTCCAAACTTGAAGAAGTAGTTAAGAAAAGGAGTATCGAACTGAAGAGTCACTAACCACACCAGCGCGAGTGTGACGGGATGGATGCCAACGGCAACTTCCCGATTGAGTACGGCTACAACACCGACGGCAGCCTGTGGACGAACTTCAACATCGGTGTCACCGTCGGCGGCAGCCTCAGCAGTTGGCAGCGTGCCAATGACCGCACGTCGAACTTCATCTACGGGCTAACCAACACCGTGTCGTTCGGCTTGGTTGATTGGGCGATAGCGTTTGACCGACGGCACGGCTTAGGCGAACACAACGAAATCAACCCCAACTCCAGCGATGCTCAGGCGGGTGCGATGATGGCGGTTGTCGTGCCGGGTCCCGGCGGCAAACTTGGGGTTTCAGCAAAGGGCTTGAAACACATAGCCAAACACCTATCCCAATTTCAAGCCTTAAATCCAAGAGCTACATTGGGAGGTATCGTTCGATTAGGACAGAGGATAGCATCAAACTCTAACAACTTAATCGGGACTCCCGGAGGAAGACAAGTGTTTCAACAATCGGTGAACATAGGAGGAAATCAAGTACCGGTGCGTGTTGTTCTGAATCCAAATGGGGGACTACGCTCTATTCATATAAGGCAATAGGAGGGCGACAGGTGTACATCGAACTAACTTACGACGAAGATTTTGAACTCAACGCCGAAGAGATTTTAGGGAAGATTAAACTATCAAAAGATAGACAAGCGATTGAAGAAGATAATACTTACTTGGACTCGTGGATAATCGCTCTGATAGAAGGTCTTCATAAAATTGAGGGCAACGGAAGAGTGTTGCTTGATTTGATTGAAGAATCCGCTTCGTTGGAGATGGAACGAAGCAACGAACTCTTAGTAATCAAATACAAAACTCAGAAAGTAGTTTTGGACGGTGTTGAGGAACTCAGGGCGGCACTAAAAGAATCCGCTCAAAGTATGATCTTAAAGTTCAGAAGTGACGAAAACTTCGGTCAAAATAATCTACTGAAGCAAGTATCAGCTTTTGCAGCTTCTTAACCGCTCAAGCAGAGTTATGTGTTGTGGAACAGCGTGGAGATGGGTTATGACGGCGACCACTTGCGCCCCAGACCCAAACGGCAGATGAAGAAGAAGTTACTTGTACAATAGAAGTTGCAGCACGCCGAGTGCGCCTCTTAAACGGGACTTTAGGTTCAACCATTAGGGGACCTGAATCTACCGGCTACCATTCCTTTATTTTGACAACCCAGTCTAATCAAAACTTCAGCACGATTTTTCAGGGATTACATGTTACTGCCAACATCACTGCTAAAAGGCTTCAGTACGATGCTGGTGCTGGGGAAGACTTCACTCCGAATCGCCTGTCTAAGTCAGGAGTGCAACAAGGGTCTTGCGATGAAATTAACAAAAGTTTTGAAGAAACAGTTAACCTTACGAACTCTTCAAACATTCCTTATGGAGTGGGGTCAACTAATAGCAATGCTTTTGTGTTTACAGCTTTACAAAGGGCGGGGCTTAATCCTAACTATTTCGGTGATCCAATCAGATCGCAGATACGTGAGGCAAATCGTTCTCAAATATCGTATTTTCCGGGATGGGGCACTACGTTACCGCTAAAAAAATGACCAGCCAAAACATTACGCAGAGAGGTGATAACAAGTATATGTCCAGTAACGGTAAGTACATTGCGTTGGGCATCGGTGTCTTTCCACTCATTATTCTGTTGGGAATTTGGTTACAAAAACGCCCTATGCCACCTCAAACAATTGAACAAGTGGAAGAGCTTATTAAATCGGAGATTCCTAATGGGGCAAGTAAATCTCAAGTAGAAGCGTTCCTCGATGCTCATGTGATTACTCATTCAGAGTATGTGAAGTACAAGGTTGCGAATCCTGCTGAAACCGAAACCGACCTTCAGGACAAAAAGCTAAAGGGTAAAGCGCATCGCATCAAGAATTATATTTTTGCCAACACTCCGAACCGAAAGCGATGGTCTATCCTTAAATCTGATATTCAAATAATGTTTTATTTTGATAGAGCAGATAATCTTGTTGATTACCTAATAAAGGAAGTTGAGGATGGACCTTAGGAAAGTGCTTCGTGCCCAACGCTGATTCTGCCCCCGACGGATTTTGAGCCGCCAAATATCCAACTAAACAATGCGCGTTGAATTGCCGCAAACAACGTCCCGGCATAAAGTCGCCCGCTCCACATGCCTTTTGCTCTGCGGCATCGTCTTATTGCCACTAACCTTCAGCAACACGCTGTGGCAGGAAGTTTGGAGCGGTGTGCGCTCTCGCGCATGGGACGGTACCGGACACTCCTCCGTCGCTCGCCTCTACAGCCAATCCGCTTTCCCCGACACTTTCGGCTGGACGCACTCACACTTCGCCGGAATGCCCCTGCCGAACTTCTATCCTCCGTTTTTCTATTGGCTCGTCGCGCTGCTCGAACACACCCGACTCTTCTCCTTTGAAACGGCTCTCAAGCTGGTCGTAGTCATCCCGGTACTTCTCACACCCGCCGCCTTATGGTTGCTCGGTTACGCCCTTGCCGGGCGAAGCAGATTGACCGCGACCGTGACCGCGCTCACAGGCATCGCCCTACTCGCCGATGCGCGTTTCAGTGCCGCCTTCCCCGCCGGTCTCGATTATTTCAGCACCTTCCAAATCGGTCTCTACTCACAACCGCTCGGCTTCGTACTGCTCATCGCATGGTTCATCACGTACCTGCGGGCGCACGAGAATAGATGGCGATTTATGCTCGCCGCCGTGCTGCTCGCGCTCACGGTACTTGCCAACTTCTTCAACGCCGTCACCGCCGCGTTATTCATCGCGGCAATTCTCACTCAAGATGGATTGCGCTTAGGAATCGCTCTCCGAAACGGCGACTATCGGGTGTTATTGCACACGCTCGCCGCTCATCTCTTCGTGCCTATCGCCGCCCTTTGCCTCACGCTCTTTTGGTTGATACCGATGGTGACAAGCTACGACTTCTTCGTCACTAAGCCGTCGATTTTACGAGCAGCAGAGATGGTAACGCCCGCGATGTGGTGGTTGTACGCCGTCGCCCTGATCGGCAGTCTCGCGTGGCTGCGCCGCCCGACTCCAGCCGCGTGGACGTACCTCGCAACCTGCCTCGTCTTGGCACTGCTGGTCGTCTTCGCCGCCACGATTGCGCCCGACTGGTTTCCGCTGCAATCCGCGCGCTTCCTCGCCACGCTCAACTTCTTACTCGTCGTCCCCGTCGGGTACGCGCTCGCGGGTGCCGTCAGAGGTTTGGCGGCATTGCTCGGCGAAACGACGCGCGACGGTACGCTGACATTAGGACGAGCGCGCTTCACGACCGGCACGGTAATCGTCCTGCTGCTTCTAACCCTGACCGGCTCGCCCGGCACACGTTGGGCATACGCCTTCTACCCGAAAGGCGAGATCGCCGATGTCGATGCCGTGCTGCGCTTCGCCCGCAACCACGCCCAAGGAAGCTATCTGGTCGAGGTCGTCAACCCGTGGAATACGCGGGTCGCTTTCGACGCCCGCGCCATGAATTCCTATCTCGGCGCACAGGGCAACCAAGTTCTGACGGGTGTGTTTCACGAAGCGTCGCCGACATCGCTCTTTACCCTACCGCTCACCAACGCCTTCTCACAATACCCGGACAGCTTCGGCGTCAGCTCCGTGATCTCCGACGACCTCGACTTCGCCGCCCAACCTCTCACGGATCACCTCGAACGAGCGCGTATGATGAATGCTCGCTACTTCGTCATTCACACACCGCAGATGAAGGAACGACTGGCGAAGGAATCCGAAATCGCTGAGCGTCACGACTTCGGCGAGTGGAGCGTCTTCGAGATACGCGGCGCGTCACCGCCCCATGCGCGCGCACTTCAGTACAAGCCGGCACTCGTCATAAGCGACTTCACGCTCAAGCTGCGCCGACGAAACGAGCCGAATTTCATCCGCTGGGTAGAGGAGCAGTTCGCCGCCGGATGGTTCGATGTCGCGCTCGCGCGTTCGCCCGAAAGTAATCTCGACCGTCTGACTGATATTGAAAGTTTCGGCGCACTGGTGGTTGACACCTACATCTATACGGACGAAGACCGCGCCATCCAAGTTTTGCGCGATTTCTCAAACACCGGAACAGTTATTTTATTGCAAAGCGAAAATCATTTATTCCGACGCATTAGCGGCGCGCGCGATGAGTTCAAGCATTTAGAAATCGTCGGGCGTGAATCCATGTCGTCGGGCGACAAGGTTGACGGCTTACGACCCAGCTTTCACTACGACGGCACTCCCCTCCGAAGGCAGTGGCAGCAGATTCAAGGCATCCTCAGCCGGAGCAAAACTCCCGTCGGCGCGAACGCTACAGTCACAAGCAGCTTTGAGCAGAACGCCATACGATTGGACTACGATGCAACCACATCAACCGGAAAAGTGCCGGTGTTGGTGGCAACGACTTATCACCCGAATTGGCGAAGAGCAGATGAAGGCGCGGTGTACGCTGCGACTCCCTTTTACATGCTGACGTTTATCGACAAGCACGCGGAGTTGAAGTTCGAGCGGCGGTGGTTCGACCGCGCGGCGGTATGGACATCGGCGGCGACGCTCGGTGGTCTATGCTTGTTCGTCGGTTGGGGAATGCGTCGGCGTACCTGAATTTTTAATCAGCAGATACTCTTGCATTTATAGCCTAATAGGAAAAACGACCAACATAAAATGACCCAAAGGTGAAGCAACTCTTACCATTTCAACCGAAAAGTGTTTCGGGTCATTGTCATAGTGCGACAGCCTTTCGCGGACTATTTTGCACATATCAGCGGCTTCAAGAGTGAACATTACAGTCTAAAAGCCGTTCACACTCGCGGCATCATTGGCTCGAACTCGAAGGATAATGGCAGTGCTTGTCTGCCACTGTATGAACCGAGTGTCCGTTTCCATTTCAGATAGTCTCTGAGCAAGAAGCGGTTTCCGTCTTCAAGTCTTGCCTCCAAACCATCTACCGTTTCAGCCAGATCAACCCGCGCACCACTGCCGACGCCGGGCACATAGCCGTTGCGACCAAGCACGCGAAAGCAGCAATTGAGAGATGTTCTTTGCGTTGCTTGCTCTACTCGCGCGAAACTTTCGAGTTGTTCTAAAACGGACGGCAACGCGAAAAAGTGTTGTTCCTCCAAGCGCGTCACCGCGGGCTTGCCACCGAGCGCATGATGACCGCGAACATGGTTGCGATAGTAAATGTAAGCCGGAAGTTCACGACGCAAATCATCGAATATCCAGTGCGGCTGTTGTTTGTAGAACTCGCTCATGTCATCACGGAACGCACGTTCCAACTTGCCATTGGTTTGTGGATGTCCGACCGACGAGTGGATGAGACGGATGTCGAGGTTACGACAAAACTCGCGGAGCAGCTTGCCTTTGAAATACGAACCGTTATCGAAGAGGAGGGCTTTCGGAATCGTGCGGTAATGACGCATAGCGGCGATCAACGCGCGAACTGTTGTTTCAAGATTGACTTCACGGAACAGATCACAGAAAACGAAAGCCCGTGAGTAATCGTCTTGCAAGGTGAGTTGATATGCCGTCCGGTCTTCATCGGTCAGCGTTACTTTCTCCATCAGGTCGCCGTGCCACAGGCTGTGCGGATGCCGCCGTTCATAACGCTGCCAGATGATGGGAGCAGGTGGCGGATTTATCTCGCGCTCAATCGTTTGTTTGACGCGCCGCAATGTTGATGCGCTGATTGGCAGACCGTGCAAGTTCTGTATGTCCCATGCGAGTCGCTGTGCCCCGAGATACATCTTGGCTTTCGCATAATCTCGAACTATCTGCTTATCTGAGATGGTGAAGCGGTGAGCGCGAAACTCCGGCTCTCTACGCTTCGCCAAACGCGGCAATCGCAGCCGCTTCCCCACTCGTTGAATCGTGCGTGGCTTGATGGTTTCATCCTTCAGCTTGCGTTGCACTTGGTAGGAACTAAGCGTCGGCTGCCGGATGCACACTCGTTTGATGTGTGCTTCCTTCTCCGATGCGAGACGGTTAGGCGGAGTCTGAGTCCCGCGCTTCCGGTCGCACATCGCTTCGCGCATCGCGGTGAGCGCACGTCGCCGTAACTTGAAGAGGTCGCTGCGGCAGATGTTAAACTGCTGGCAGACGCAAGCGACCGGCGCACCTTCAAGCAGAGCTAACACGGCTTGGAGTCGCCGCTCCTCTTTGCCATCGCTGTGATTGTCGTCTGATTCTTCTTCATCGCGCACTTTCATCTTGTAAACTCCAACAATGACGATTTCGCACAATGCCTAGAGTGCGAAATTATTGATGAGTATTGACAGCTTTTCACCATCACAGTACGCTCGAAATTATTACTTATGCGTACTCCATCTGCTAAAACGAAGTCTGCCAACAAGCCGAAAGCGATCCCAAAGCTAAAAACTTCGCGTGTTGCGAAACAGCCCGACAGCTTGAAGGAGTTGATTGCGGCAACCACCAAGCTGTGGCGCGAGTCTCATCTGACTTACGACCAAGCACGCTACGTCTCGAAAGAAGTTCGCAAGCGGTTAGACATCACGCGCTTGAAAACTCGCCGGCGTGTGGTTGACCGTTTGTCACGCGACGAAGAAGGGCGACTCATTCGCCAAGCCTATAAAGATCACGGTGAACATGGCTTGCTCATCAAAACATTGTTCCAGAGCGGAGCGCGCGTGTCAGAGTTCGTCGGCTTACGAGTTGATGATTTGTTCTTCGACGAGCAGATGCTGTTAATTGATAAGGGGAAGGGCGGCAAGAGTCGCTATGTCCCTATTCTGCCGGAACTCGCACAAGAGTTACGCACGCATTTAGGAAACAGGAAGACGGGTTACTTGTTCGAGACCAACCGGCACACGGCGTATTCGCCACGGCGCGTACAGCAGATCGTCAAAGCAGTTGCCGAGCGCGCGAAAATCACCAAGCGCGTCTATCCGCACTTGCTGCGGCACTCGGTAGCAACGACGTTGCTCGAACGCGGGATGCCGATTGACCAGATACAGAAATTCTTGGGTCACTCGAAGCTGGAGACGACGCAGATTTACGCCGAGTCCACGACGGCAATGATTAAGGAGAGTTACCGGCAAGCGTTAGCAAGCCAACGAGATGTGTAACGAAGGGAAGGTGAAATGAAAACGGAACAAGCAACGCCGACGCGACAAGAGACGCTCAAGGCGGTCTTGCACTACTTCTATCAAGACAATACGCACTCCGGCTCACATTGCCGCTACAACCTGAAATACCATCTCGTCTGGTGTCCGAAGTACGCGCCCGCGAAAGTGGTTCAGATATTCAAAGGCATTTCGTCACGCCGGATGCGGCAAGAATTCTTAGACATCATCCGAGTCTATATCTGGAAAGAAGGAACGCTGTGGGCGGTAGGTTATTACGTCGGCAGCGTCGGCGATGGCGTGACGACCGAGTTGATTCGGGAGTACATCAACAATCAAAAGGCGGAAGCAGAGAACCCGACGACCTCCGCCTCCACGCAAGGGAAACTGTTCGTATGATGGGCAAAAGCAGAGCGGGCTTTCTCGATGTGGTGCGACGCGAAGAGTCTGCGAAAGGCTGTCGCACTACGACAATGACCCGAAACACATTTCAACCGAAAAGGTAAATGTTGTACAATGCAGGTTCAATGAAAACGGGGCTTATATGCCCCGTTTCTCTTGCTCCCGATACTCGTAAAGGAAAGAGTCCTTTCGTTTATGAGCGGTGACTCGACTGAAAAGATCGTCGAATGTCGTTTTGCGCCGATGCCATCCGGTGCAACAAACCGGCGGATTGGACATCCTCTTAGCATTGCAGGGGCAAGCCGAAGAGATTGCGGTGGCGCACTAGTCAGCGGTGGAGATGACGGTTCACGCACTGATTTCGGGACAGAACCGGTTGAAGTTGTACCGCGACGCGAGAATCCCGGAAGAGACGATTCGGTTCGTCGAGCACACCGGAATCGGTGACCAGTCGTGGCGGCGCGACGCACCTTACATATCTCGGCACCGAAAAAGCCGACTTGTTCTTCGATAAGTTTGGATTTAGTGGAATGGATGTTTATAGCTTCAGCACGGTATCGGATGTCATGTGCGCCTTCTCTCAAATACTAACGCTTGGGCTGAGGATGCCACGCCGACGGAGGTAGAGGTATGAAGAAGCAGACTGCTATGCACACGGTTGACGACAAGAGCAAGAATTATCTTAGCGAAAGCGAGATGAAACTTTTTCTTGACGCGGCGCGCAAAGGTCGTCATGGCGCGCGCGATCACGTGATGATGCTTCTCACGTTCCGTCACGGACTGCGGGTCTCGGAACTCGTGGACGTGCGTGTTAAGGATTTGGATCTAAACTCGGCGCGTCTTTATGTGCGGCGTATCAAGGGCAGTCTTTCGACCGAACAGCCGCTCGCCGGCGACGAGTTACGTGCGATTAAAACGTGGCAGCGTGTGCGTGCAGAACTCGCCGCCGCAACGTCGCCGTACTTGTTTCTGAGTGAGCGCGCGACTCGGTTCACCAGGCAAGCCATACGCTATCTCGTCGGCGAGACGGCACGCCGCGCGAACTTGGGCTTCGAGGTCAATCCGCACATGCTCAGGCACAGTTGCGGCTATCATCTCGCCAACAAGGGGCATGACACGCGGCTCATCCAAGATTGGCTCGGGCATCGCAACATTTCTAACACCGTTATTTATACGCGCACGGCAGCCGCGCGATTCGAGGGGCTGTGGCGGTGAGATGTCCGAAGCGGAGGGTGTTGATCGAACGTCATTGCTGCTTAGTCAGATGGCATATATAATACTGCCAGATGGTAAAGGAGATTACGATGCCGATTTCAACTCCGATGCGACGATCAGCGACGACCGGCGACATCACCGCTTTTTACGAAAAGTTTAAGCGCGGACGGCGAAGCAACGCGCATCTGCATGTCGTGTTGCTCGGGATGGATGTCTTCGACACACGACGGCTACTCAAAAAGATCGAAGAAGGATTATCTTTCGATGTCTTCGACCGCTTGCGGGAAAACTTAAACTTACCGATGCGCGACCTCGCCGAGTTGTTGATGATTAGCCCGCGAACCCTCAGCCGCCGGAAGGATGAGGGATGTCTTCAGCCTGATGAATCCGATCGGCTCGTCCGCATGTCGCGCGTCTTCGGGCGCGCGCTCGAATTATTCGACGGAGATGCGGAAGGGGCGCGTCAGTGGCTGATGAGTCCGCAACGCGCGCTCGGCGGCGATGTTCCGTTGAGCGTCGCCAAAACGGAGACCGGGGGGCGTGAAGTCGAAAACGTCATCGGGCGGCTCGAACACGGAGTCTTCACCTGATGCCGACGGGTTGGAGGATCGTCAACTCTCGATACGCGGCGCAGGCTTTCACCGGCGAAGGAGCTCGCATCAATGGCGGTCGCTGGAACAGTCAAGGCATCAAGATGGTTTATACGGCGGAGAGCAACGCCTTAGCGATACTGGAAATTCTCGTTCACCTCAATGACAGCCGCCTGTTATCCAATTACCTAATCGGAGCGATTCACTTCGACGAGTCGCAAGTAACGGCGGTGGACATCGCCGCGCTGCCGCGCAACTGGCAAACTTCTCCGCCGCCACCGGAACTCCCACTGCTTGGCGACGGGTGGGCGAGGAGCGGCACATCGGTCATACTCCGCGTGCCAAGTGCAATCGTTCCGACGGAGAGCAATTATCTTATCAACCCGGATCATGCCGCTTATCCCTCATTGAAGATCGAGCAGCCACGACCATTCTACCTTGACCCGCGACTGATTTCGTGAGAGTGACCAAAGCCGTCTATGCGGAGGACAATCTGAATGCTTACGCGCACTTCGGGCATTGTCGTTCGTGACACGCGCGGCAGTATGCCTTTCCGCACCTCGCGCACGGAGCGTGCGCGGCGGGGCTGACGAGATGGAGTTTGTCGTCGCACACGAGGCGTGCCGTATCGCTTGTATAACTGTACTCGCAGGGCGGCGTATCCAAGCGGCGGGCGAGTGGATTCCAATCAAGGATTATCGTCCGTTCGCCTTTGCGGCGTTTGATGAGAAGTGACACGCGCTGGACGGGCATCGTGATTTCGAGCGTTTGAATCAATTCGATTTCCGTTCGCACGGCGTACTTCTGCGCCAGATCCGCGACCTTCGATTGGTAATCGCGGTGGATGGCTTCCAGCCGCAAGCGTTCGCGGTTGATGGTGTCGGCTTTCTCTTTCCGCAAGTTCGCTAAAGATTCATCGCGCAGACCGTTGTAATAATCATAAAGCCGCGTCAAGTCGCGTTCTAAGCGTCGCCGCATCCCGCCCAAGAAAGAGTCAAAGTGCATCTCGACGCGCGAAGGTAGGGCGCGTTTGAGGCGCGTTTCGATTTGCGCTCGCGTCCACCGGGCGGGCAGTTGCGCGTCCGGCGGTGTGACCGCTTCATCGCTGCCAATAAGTGTTGAGATGCTTTCGAGTCCCGCCGCGAAAAGTCGTTCGACAAACGAATCGAGCGCGCTGCCGTTGGCGGTGTTGAAGCCGAGTTTAAGGATGCCGTCGCGTCGCTCGTCAGAGTATGCCGTGACGCGAAACAGGAAAATCAGATACCGCGTCCATGCCTGCCGCACATCCGTCACGCGATACACGGCGTTCTGCAAGGCGACGGTGTGTTCGACGATTCGTTCGACGTTTGACAGCAACGGCAACGGCACATTAAGCGTGCATCGCCCGTGCCGACCGCGATTGCCGATAATGCCGCCGAAGCGTTCCAACCAATCGGATTCCAAACCGACGCGCTCCGCCTGTGCGGGAAGTTCCGCCGCGAATTCGAAGCGTGAGAGTTCGTTAATCCTCAACTTTGCGGCGAGGTTTTCGGGGGCGACGACTTCCAAGCCGTGCGGCTCGATAAAGTCAATCAACGCTCCTTCGTGTTCGAGCAGACGGGCGGCGAAATCGCGTAAGCGGGTTGAGGATTCAGCCATACCGGAAGATGCCTTTCTGTGCTTTGCACCGGCTTGGATTCGCATTGACTCGGCTTCGCACTAACCCGCGACGAACTCATCGCCGAACAATTCTTCATCAAGTTGTTTGACCGCTTCATACCGGCTTTTCGCGTCAACGAGTTGCGCTCCGAGTCGCTCGAACACCGCGTCGCGCCCGCCTTCAGTGGTTTCAACCCATGCCGCGAAGACGAGTTCCGAAAACTCGCTTTCGTCGCTCATCTCGCCGAGAATCAAATCTATTTCGCCGACCACGAGTTCAAACATATTGATTTTCTCGTCGAGAATCCGCAGGACTTGATCTTCGAGCGTGTCCTTGACGGCGAGGTTGAAGATGAAGACTTCGCGCGTTTGCCCTATGCGGTGAATGCGCCCGATGCGTTGCTCAATCGCCATCGGATTCCACGGCAAATCGAAGTTGATGAGCGTGTTGCAGAATTGCAGATTGCGTCCTTCGCCGCCGGATTCGGTTGACAAGAGAACCGGGACTTCATCACGAAAACGATTTATCGCCGCGTCTTTTTCCACTCCGCTCATCGCCCCTTCAAAGCGGGCGAATGCGATGCCTTCCGCTTCGAGCAAAGTCGCCAACCGCGCGAGGCTATCACGGTGATGCACGAAGACAAGTTTCTTTTCTTCCGGGTTACGCCGCAGTAAATCAAGCACCGCCGTTTCCTTCGCGCTCCGTTCAAGTTGCGCGTAACGCCGGGCAAGCGTGCGCCACGCGGCTTCGACCTTGTGGTTATCGGCAAAGCGCACCACCGCCGCTCCCGCCGCCGCCGGAGACGAACCCGCCGCCGCGAGTAAATGTCGCAACGACAAGCGACGTGGCGCGGATGTGCCTTGATGCTCACTTTGAATCAAGCGGCTCAACTCGGCATAACACGCCGCTTCTTCCGCGCTTGCTGCCAAGCGCAACGTCACGGCGTGACGCGTGGGCAAGCGCACATCCACCAACGAGCGCGTGTTGCGAATCATCACGTCGCGCATCAAATCGCGCATCCGTTCGCGGTTGAGCGGCACGCGCGGTTTCCCTTGTGTCATGTAACTTTGCCGGAACTCTTTTTCGGTTTTGAAGATGCCGGGCTTGAGCAGCGTCAGCAAGTTGTAGAGTTCGACGAGACTGTTTTGCACGGGTGTCGCGGAAAGCAAAAGCAGAAATCTTTTCTGCAAAGCGTTGACGAGTTTCCAATTCTGCGTCGCGCGATTCTTCAGGTGATGGGCTTCGTCAACAATCACAAGGTCATAAGTTTGTTTGGTCAGAATCTCGAAATGTTCCGCGCGGCGCGCCGTCGCAATCGAAGCGATGACCTGCGGCTGCGCCCAAAAACTCTCTGTGTCATCGCGCACCATACGGTCATAGCTGGTCGCAAAATCAAGCTCGAACTTTACGCGCAACTCCTCCTGCCACTGCCCGACGAGCGTCGCCGGAGTCAGGATAAGGACGCGCTTCGCCATCCCGCGCAGGATGTATTCCTTCAATACCATACCGGCTTCAATGGTCTTCCCCAACCCGACTTCATCGGCTAACAGCACGCGCCCGCGAAACTGTTTTAAGACTTTGCGCGCGGCTTCGGTTTGATACCAATAGACATCCACGCCGCGCAACGCGGGCAAACACAACAGTTCATCGAACCCTTGCAGCAAGCCGAGATGCGTCAAGTCATGGCGCAAGCCAAACGCCGTCAAATCATTATCAAAAGCTTCGCCGTCATAACTTTCACCGTCAAGCCCATCATCGAACTTCGGCGGCATCTCGAACGAAAACGAAATGTCCGATTCAAGGCGTGCGAGCGGGGCAAGAATGTTTGCCGGAAGCCCATACTCAAGTTGCGCGTCAGATGAAGCGGCATCGGCGGTTGCGACGGGCGAGACTTGGTTGTTTATCTTTGCTTCGGTTCTCTGTGGTTGAAGTGTGTTGCCAGACGGATGATGCACGGAGAGTGGCGCGGCGCGGTGCGTGTCGTTTCCCTTTGACTTATTTGATTTGTTCGCGGACTTGACCTTTTCGTCTTTGGCGAAGGCGTGCGCGGTACGTTTTACGGTCGCGGTGTGTGCCGTCACGCGCCGCTCTTCGGCGCGTTCGATCTTCCCCAGCCAGCCGCGAAACCACGCCGCCAACGACCACGCGCACGGCAGATAATGAATCGAACCCTGCAAGCGTGCCGTCCCGTGCTGAGTCACGATGCGCCATGCCAGCACCCACTTTTCACTTTGCGCCAGCGCGACGGCTTGCAACAATAACAACTCGGCTTCAAACGGGCGATAGCGTTTCGCAAAGCGATGCTGAAAGCGCAAACTCTGCTCCGGTTTGTTCTCCAACAAGGCGGCGACGGCGGCAAGCAACAACAACTCTCCGTCCGCCGGATACGCACCCAACGCGGGCAACACTGCCTCCAACAATTTCGGCTCGCGTCGTTCGAGATGGTCGTAAAGACTGCGCTTCCAGCTCTCAAGTTCAAGCGGCATCTCCCTCGCAGTGTCGGGTGCCGCATCGAGTTCCACCGGTAAATCCATAATCCCAATCTTAAAAAGAAGTCACCGAAAAGTTAAATTGCGCGTTGCGATTATGACACGCCTCACACGCTTCTCCGGTGTCCGACCGCCACCGCTATTATAAAAAGCATAGCGTCGAATGCCGCGAGCGAGTTTCCTCAAGTCAATCGTCAAAGCCGTTTGACTGTTACCGCTTTTGCTCCCTCTCACGCGGCGCGAACTTCAGCGATCATCAATCACACTCTTCAACTCGTCGCCGGTAATGCGGGCGTACTGCATCGAGTAGACGGCGTTCTTATGACCGAGTTGACGCTGCACGGCGGCGATGTTTCCGGTGCGCTCGATGATGTGCTTACCCATCGCGTGACGAGCCGAGTGCGGCGTCTTACCTTCCACGCCAGCCGTGCGACAGACTTCGTTCCACACGACGTTCACGTTGCGCGGACTTAACCTCTCACCGGCACGCGGATTCATATACGCGGTTAGGAAAAGCGCGGAGGACTTCTGGTGCTTGGCATCCGTCTCGCGCTCATCTTCGACATAAACCTTGATGGCGTCGAGTCCCTCACGACTTATGCTGTAGCAGTGGGTAGTGCCGCCTTTCTCGACGACCGAGAGTTCGCGTCGCTTCCAATCGACATCCGACAAATTCAAATGACACACGGCGGCACGTCGCATCCCCGTCTCAATCAATGCATAAACGACGGCGCGATTGCGAAACGGGCGATACGTTTTGTTGACGGGACGTTCCGCATTCTTGTAACGACTACGATCACGCGAGCGTCCGCCCGTCTCAAGCAGCAGGTCAGCCGCATCGAGCATCTTCCGTCGCTCAGCCGGTGTCAGAGCGCGTTCAATCTCCAAGCCGATGCCGACCGGAGCCGACTTGATCTTCACCACCGGGTCGCCGAGCGGAAACGCTCTTATGCGATGCACCCACTTGGCAAACGTCTTGAGGTGCGCCATCACACGATTGATCGTCCGGTCATTCCACCGTCGCTCACCTTCGACCTTCGTTCGCCGGAGATAGTCCTGAAAACTTTTCGACAGCCGTGGCGACCACCTGACACGTTCGTCCGAG
>JBGTMR010000007.1:0-5845 GCA_041743485.1 Pyrinomonadaceae bacterium | reverse complement strand
CCGCGCGGACGTGTTGCCGCGCCCGCTCAACCGGGAGTGCCGCCCGCCGCCGCTTCTCCGGTAGTGCTTAAAACTGCGGACTCAACCCTGTTTCGTCGCTATGCCCCTGAATCGGTGCGCTTCGCCGATGCGCGTATCGGTTCGCTCGGTGACTTGAAAGTCGGCGACCAACTCCGCGCGCGCGGCGAACGCACACCGGACGGCGGACTCATCCCGAAGGAAATTGTTTCCGGTTCGTTTCGCACGCTCGCCGGTTTTGTTTCCGCCGTCAACCCGACGACCAACGAAGTTACACTGACACCGCTCGGCGGCGGCGCGCCGGTCATCGTCAATGTCAAAGCCGATTCGACACTGCGTCGCGTGCCGCCGATGATGGGGCTGATGATGGCAAATCGCGGGGCGGCGGGCGGTGGCGGCAATAATCCAAACGGCGCACCGCAGAGAGCGGGCGGCGGAAGACCCGAACGTCAAAGCAGCGCGGCATCGTCAGCACCGAACAACGTACCGGATGAAAGCAATCGTCGCGCCGGTGGCGGCAATCGCGGCGGCATGATGGGTGGCGGCAATCGTCCCGGCGGCGGCGGATTCGATTTACAGGAAGCGATGGAACGCTTGCCCGCTTTGACGATTGCCGACCTCAAAGCCGGTGACGGAATCGTCGTCTCAAGCACCGACACAGGCGATGCGACGCGCGCGACCGCTATCACGCTCATCGCCGGAATCGAAGCTTTACTCGCTTCTCCGGCAGCCCGCTCTCCGCAAGGACGCGGCGGTGCGGCGGGTGGCTTCGGCGGCGATGCGGGCGGCATCGGCGGCTTTGATTTGGGCATCGGCGGACCTTAAAACGATTATCGGAGAAGACTAAAACTTAGCCACGAAAGAACACGAAACGACACGAAACGAAAGCCGGATTTTCAGCGGTTTAATTCGTGATGTTTCGTGTTGTTTCGTGGCTAAAATCTGTCGTATTTAACCGCGCACCAAATCATCGTCGCGCGCTTCTTCTTCCACATCGTACTGCAATCTATAAAGACGATAATACAGACCGCGCGCGGTGAGTAGTTCTTGATGCGTGCCTTGTTCGCGGATTTCGCCGTGATGCATGACGACGATGCGGTCGGCGCGTTGAACGGTTGAGAGACGATGCGCGATGATGATGGATGTGCGTTCACGCATCACGCGCTCAATCGCGTCTTGGATAAGTTGCTCCGTCTCCGTATCAATCGAACTCGTCGCTTCGTCCAAAACCAGAAGCGCGGGATTGAAAGCCAGCGCGCGTGCGAATGAGATGAGTTGTTTCTGTCCGACGGACAGCCCTGCACCACGTTCGCGCACCTGTGTTTGATAACCTTCGGGCAGTCGTTTGATGAACGCATCGGCGCGCACTTCACCCGCCGCCCACACGACCTGTTCATCGGTGATGTTTTCGTGTCCGAGCCGGATGTTGCTCTCTATGTTGCCGCTAAACAGAAACACATCTTGAAGTACGACCGCGAAGTTCTCACGCAGACTCACCAAATCCCACTCGCGCACATCCACGCCGTCCAACAACACGCGCCCTTTTTGCACGTCATAGAAGCGCATCAAAAGATTTGTGATTGTCGTCTTGCCGCTTCCCGTCGCCCCGACGAACGCGACGGATTGACCGGGTTCGACAACAAACGAAACATCTTTCAAAACCCAATCTTCACCTTTATACGCGAACCATACGTTCTCAAATTCGATGCGCCCTGCGGCGCGTCCCGTCTTTTTAGGAACGGCGGGCGTCGTGATTTCAATCGGCAAATCGAAAAGTCGAAAGATGCGATGCGATGCGACGAGGGCGGCTTGAAGCACGTTGTACTTGTCCGAGATGTCGCGTATCGGTTGAAAGAGTTGTTGCGAGTATTGAATGAAAGCGACGAGCGCGCCCAGAGACAGAACTTCTTGAACGGGCGAGTTCGACATCACGCGATAGCCGCCGTACCAGATGATGAGCGCGACGCCGACCGCCCCGATTAAGTCAACCAGCGGAAAGAAAACCGCGTAGTAGAAAATCGTATCAACATTCGCCTTCGTATAGTCTTCGTTGATGCGGTCGAACTCCGCCATCTCCCGACGTTCACGATTGAAGATTTGCACTTCACGCGAGCCGGAAAGATGTTCCTGTAAGAAAGCGTTGATGCGCGCGAGGCGTGTGCGAACTTGGTCGTAACCGCGTCTGGCGTGTTTGCGAAACCACGAAGTCGCGGCGACAAGCATCGGCACGGTGACGAGTGTGACGAGCGTTAAACGCCAATCCATAAACGCCATGATGCCAATGATGGCGAAAATCATCACCACATCGCCAAGCACATCAATCACACCGGACGTGAATAATTCATTCAGCGAATCAACATCCGAAGTCAAGCGCGTCATGATGCGTCCGACCGGATTGCGGTCGAAGTACGCGACTTCCTGACGCTGTAATTTTTCAAACAGTTCGGCGCGCAAGTCGTACATCACGCGCTGCCCGATGCCTTCGAGCAGCACGGTTTGAATATAGGAAAACAGAAACGTCACGGCGAGAACACCGACGAAGACGAGGGCGAGAATCTTTAATCCGCCCAAATCGCCCGGCAAGATGTGTTGGTCAATCGCGTACTGCGTGAACTTGGGTTGCAAAATGCGAAGGAAGTTTAAGGCAAGCGTCAACGTCAACGCCGGAATCAGCAAACGCATGTACGGCTTCAAATACTTCAGCAAACGGCGCGTGACTTGCGAATCGTAAGTCTTGCCGATTGATTCTTCTTCGTGAAATTGTTGGACGGCGGTGGACATAAAAAGCAGGAGTCAGAAGTCAGGAGTCAGGAGTCAGGAGCCAGAATAAAAGGTGCGGGTTATGGTGTCGTTTAGTTTGTTGCGAGTAGTTCTTCTTCTAATAATTGTCGCTCGTAAAGTTCCGCGTACTCGCCGCCTCCGGCTAAAAGTTCGTCGTGCGTGCCTTGTTCGATGATGCGCCCTTCGTCGAGGACGCAGATTAAATCGGCGTCGCGGACGGTCGAGATGCGGTGCGAGATGATGATGGATGTGCGGTCGCGCATGACGCCGCGCAGGTGCGCGAGGATGGTTTCTTCGGTGTATGTGTCAACGGCGGAAAGGGCATCGTCGAGAATTAGAATTTGCGGCTTGCGTGTGACGGCGCGGGCGATGGCGGTGCGTTGTTTCTGTCCGCCGCTTAAAGTGATGCCACGCTCACCGACAAGGGTGTCGTATTGTTTCGGGAAATCTTCGATGTCGTTTTTGAGTCCGGCGATTTCGGCGGCGAGGATCACGTCGTTCATGTCGGCATCCGTTGTGCCGAAGCGTATGTTTTCCGCGAGCGTGTCGCTGAACAGAAAAGTTTCCTGCGGGACGTAACCGATTGCCGCGCGCAGTTGCGCGAGCGGGTAATCGCGGATTGAAACGCCGTCAATAAAAATGGTGTCGGGGGCGGCTTCATAAAGGCGCGGGATGAGATTGATGAGCGTTGATTTGCCGCTTCCGGTATGACCGACGAAAGCGACGGCTTGCCCGTGTTCGATAATTAAATTGATGTCGCGCAAGACGGGCGGACTCGTCGGCGTGTACGCGAAAGTCAAATTGCGAAACTCTATGCGCCCCTTAATCGGTGGTTGTTCCCGAACGCCGGAAGCGTCTTCGATGTCGGGCTTAACCGCGAAAATCGTGTTCATGCGTTTGAGACTCGCCGTACCGCGTTGGTAAAGATTGACGACGTAGCCGAGCGCGATAAGGGGCCATATCAAACGCGCGAGGTAAAGATTAAATTCCGTGAACTGCCCGACGGAGATGCCTTCCGCACCGCCCGTAAGGTTATGGCGCACGGCAAGCGTTCCGCCCCACCAGATGATAAGGGCAAAGCCGATGCCGATAAGGAACTGCATCAACGGGCGCATCACGGCGGAGACGCGCACTAACCCCAAGTTGCGTTTCGCGTATTCTTGATTGAGTGATTTGAAGGCGGCTATTTCCGACGATTCTTGCGCGTAAGCCCGCACGACGCGCACACCGGAAAGGTTCTCTTGGGCGCGTGCGGAAATCTGCGCGAAGAAATCCTGAATGCCTTCAAAGCGCGTGTGAACCTGCTGCCCGATGTATTTAACGGTGAAGGAAACCAGCGGCATCGTGATGAACAAAAGCAGTGTCAGCGTGACGCTGATTCGCAACATCAACGGCAGCACGAGGATAACGACGAACACGGTTTGCAAGGTGTACATAATCATCGGACCCGCGAGTTGACGCACGGCGGAAAGGTCGCTCGTCGCGCGTGCCATCAAATCCCCGACACGGTTGGCGTGAAAAAACGCGAGTGGTTGCGATTGAATGTGCGCGTAAAAATCATGGCGTATGTCGCGCTCGACTTCACGCGAGATGCCGATAAGCAAGCGACGTTGCGCGAACAGAAAGATGCCGCTGACGATGCTCGCACCGAGAATCGAGAACGCATAGCGCGTCAGTATCTTCCACGTCACCCCGTCTTGCAGTTCGTCAACCGCCTGCCCGACAAGCAAGGGAATCAGCAAGCCGACGAGAACCGACGCGAGTATGCACAGGATGCCGAGCGCGAGTTTTGCTTTGTAAGGACGGAAGCGGCGGGCAAATTGTCGAATCTCACTCATAGCGGAAACCGAGAACAAATCGAAAAGGGACGTTCACCTGAAATTCTAAAACATTCGTTGCGACTATGATGCGCTTTAATGATGCGTTATTGCACGTCCGAACGGCAAAACGGCTTCAGCCCTTGTTCGAGACTGAAGCCGGTAAGCTTAAAGCGTTGTTCGGAAACTTAAACGCTCATCAATTCCTGTTCTTTAGTCTTCGTCAGTTCATCAATTTTGGTGACGAAAGTGTTCGTCAGTTTCTGAACTTCTTCAATCCCGCCGCGTTCGTCGTCTTCGGAAATCGCTTTATCTTTGAGCATCTTTTTCAAACGGTCGTTTGAATCGCGGCGAATGTTGCGAACCGCCGTGCGGTGGTCTTCGGCGATGTCGTGAACCTGTTTGACGAATTGTTTGCGACGTTCTTCCGTCAACGGCGGCACGGGGACGCGCACCATCTTCGCGTCTTTTTGCGGGTTGAGTCCTAAATCGGATTGACGAATCGCTTTCTCAATCGCTCCCGTTTGCGACGCATCGAACGGCGTGACGGTCAGCATGTTGGCTTCGGGGGCGTGAACCACTGCCATCTGATTGAGCGGCGTTTGTGAGCCGTAATAATCAACCAGAATCGTATCGAGAATCGAGACGCTCGCTTTGCCGGTGCGAATCGTGGCGAGACGGCGACGAAAATCCTCAATCGAAGAATCCATGCGCGGGCGCGTTTCTTTGACAACATCTGTGGCACTCATTGTGATTTACCTCTTAATGAAAATGTGTGTTTAGAGCAGCTTGCGAATCAGTGAATGGTGAATAGTAAGTAGTGAATGGTGAATGGTGAATAGAAAGACTGCTTTCTCCATTTACTATTCACTATTTACCATTCACTTCCTGTTACCATTTACTATTCACTTGACCGTACATTCAATCGAAATCCGCTCTAGTCTCCGGCATAAACGCGCGTGCCGATGCTGTGTTCGCCCGTGACGACGCGCTTGATGTTGCCGGGTTTGAGCATATCGAAAACGATGAGCGGCAAGCCGTTGTCCATGCACAACGAGATTGCCGACGCATCCATCACCTGCAAACGCTTTTGTAAAACGTCGCGGTAAGTTATTGATTCATAAAACACGGCGTCCGCGTCCACGTTCGGGTCAGCCGAATACACGCCTTTAACCTTTGTCGCTTTGAGCAAAACATCGGCTTTGATTTCGAGAGCGCGCAGGGCGGCG
>JBGTMR010000006.1:0-15380 GCA_041743485.1 Pyrinomonadaceae bacterium | reverse complement strand
CACGCCCGCCAGCCCGCGCACGCGATACACATTCACGGGCAGAGAGCGCGACGAGTTCACCGGACTTTATTATTACCGCGCGAGGTGGTACGACGCGGTGGTCGGCAGGTTCATCTCCGAAGACCCGATTGGGTTTGAAGGTGGGATTAACTTCTATGCTTATGTCGAAAACAATCCAATTAGTTTCAACGACCCATTCGGACTGGAAAAGAAAAAACGACGAGACAGATGGTACGGGCGCAATGACAGTGATTTTCACAAGTGGTTTCACAGGTGCTGGAAAGAACCCGGAGACCCGGATGCAAATAAAGAAGAAGTTGAAAATGCTTACGCAGAATGGTTAAACAGAGGCGCACCAAAGGGAGGTAATTGCTATGGAGGAAAGAAACCAGAACCATCCCAATGTAGAGAGCCTGCACCACATCCAAAGCGATTTCCCGGTCCGACTTTAGAAGAGTTCCGATTACAAGAAGAATCGCACAGGCAGATGGAGCAGTTCTGGGGCAAGATACTCGGCGGCAGCATTATCGGCGGCGGAGTTGTTATAGGCGGACCTGCTGTTGCCGCGCCAGTAATTAGATGGATAATTGGTAGCGGAGGAAGAGTCCCAGTTGTTGCCGGACATTGAACCCTAAGCAACCTTGAGCAGCCGATATGTAATGACCCCACAGAAGGAAAAGTTATGAATGAATACACAGTGGAATTTAGAATTTATGGCAAGGACTTTGATCCCTCTGCCGTAACTGCCGCACTAAACCTTGAACCAACACTAACTAGAAAATCAGGTGATAGGAAGGGGAAAACCACATGCTGGGAAGAAGGAATGTGGGCATACAATGGATACTCAGAATCTCATGGCAGCAAAGTTTGGGCATCTTTAGAAGAAGGGTTGAACTTCGTACTGGAAAAGCTTTTGCCTGTTAAAAGCGAAATAGAAAATTACAAGAATAGGTTCAAGGTCATCCTTTGGTGTGGTCACTTTCAGTCTGAACTTAATAGCAGTTTTACCTTATCACCGCACACCTTGAAAAAGTTGAGTGAGTTCGGCGTTGAAGTCTTTGTCGATAATTACAAGTCCGTAGTTTGAGATGTAGGGAAATTCTTTCACAAAGAATATGAGCGTCAACTACAAGTACGACGCTTTGGGGAGAAGGGTCGAGCGTGCGCCAAGCACCGGACAGACGACGAAGTTCGTTTATGACGGGCAAGATTGTGGTGCGCGACATTCAGCAAGATGGCACGACGGTTGATTATTTGAACGGGCTGGGAGTTGATGAGAAGCTGCGGCAATCGTCACCTGCGGGGAACGTTCTACTTCACACACGACCATTTAGGTTCGACGACGGCTTTAACCGATGCGGCGGGCAACGTGGTGGAGCGGATGAGTTACGATGCGTTCGGCGACACACCCGCCAGCCCTAGAACGAGATACACCTTCACGGGCAGAGAGCGCGACGAGTTCACGGGACTTTATTACTACCGCGCACGGTGGTACGACGCGGTGGTCGGCAGGTTCATTTCCGAAGACCCGATTGGGTTTGATGGTGGAGTAAATTGGTTTGCTTATGTGGAAAACAATCCGGTCAACCGCAAAGACCCAAGCGGGTTGGTTCAAATGCCGTTTCTTGGGCTGCTTAATATGCTGGCTCAGCCACGAGAATCGGATTGTGATGACTGTTCCAGAGATGTTCGATTGATACACGACACTTTTGACGCTACGGTAAATAACATGACCGCAAACAGAGAACGTAACCCATTCTTCCCGCTCAACGGTATTCAAGGAACTTACGCTGAACTGACGGGTGATACTCCGTACTTAAGTTGCGTGGGTCAATCGTGTGCCCTTAAGCCAGCACTTGAAGCTAACCACTACGATAATCAATGGAGTTTCGACTTCGAGGAAAGCACGATTCCGTTCACAAATTGGCATCCTCATACTTGGATAAGAGCTAATTCGAGCAACCCGCGATGTCCGTCAATCAAGCTTGATCCGTGGAAAGGCACAATAGGAGACCCCATCATTCTGCTATGAAGAAGTACACTCTATCGCAGGAGTCGAGAGCGCGACTAGGGTAGTGGTTCAGTTTGAAATTCTAAGCTAACATTTAATTTGGTCTCTAATCTCGAATTGAATCACTATGGAACCTAGCACGCTCTTGACTTTACTTCTTTCATTTATCGCCGCGCTCAACGCACCTTTTCCCACTCTATGAACTCGAAACTTATTACTGCTTTACTTTTTGTGCTCTGTGGCATACCGGGCGTATTTATGTTTATCTTTTCCTCGATTTTCCTTATCGCAACAATCGTTGACCCACAATCGAAAGGTCCGAAAAATACGGTCGTCCTCGTTGGCATCGGATTGATTGGAATTTTCATGACACTTCTTGGTGTGGGCAAGTTAAACCAATGGGTGTACTCGCTTGTTTTCGTAGCGATCCCATTGTCTTTTTGGTTGTATGCGCTAATAAATCCCAAAGTGATTGGCGGAACGCTTGGCTTGATTTTATTTATTGGGCTTGCTTCTTACCTTACATTTTATGGCGTACAGCGATATTACCGTTACCGTGACACAACGAGAATAAAGCCATTAAGTCAAGAAACGGATTGACCCAGCGGCGCGTCACGAGCTATGAGTACGATGAGGCGAACCGCTTGACGAAGACGATTGACCCGATGCTGCAAGAGACTGCTTACGAATATAACGCGCGTTCAAGCATGACGGCGTTGGTTGACAGCAGTCAAGCTTACGACTACGACGCGCTCGATAGGTTGACATCGGCAACGCGCCCGAACACGCCGACAGAGACTTACGCTTACGACGCGGTGGGCAATCGGACGAGTTCGCACCGGAGCGCGTCGTACCTGTATGAGTCGCCGAATCGGTTGACGAGCGCGGGGGCGACGACGTTTGCTTACAACGCGAACGGCAACCTGACGAGCCAGTTGAGTTCGTCGGGGGTGTGGGATTATGAGAATCGGTTGTTGCGGGTGAGTGTGCCGGGATACGCCGATGTCGCGTACAAGTACGACGCGCTGGGGCGGCGTGTGGAGCGTGAGCAGGGCGGAGCGGCGAAGCGGTTCGTCTATGACGGACAAGATGTGGTGAGAGACTTCAACCCCGACGGCAGCGTGACGGAGTACCTCAACGGGCTTGGAGTTGATGAGAAGCTGCGTCAATCGTCACCCGCCGGAGTGTTCTACTTCACGACCGACCACTTAGGTTCGACGACGGCACTAACCGACACGGCGGGCAACGTGGTGGAGCGGATGACGTATGACAGCTTCGGCGACACACCCGCCAGCCCCAGAACGAGATACACGTTCACGGGCAGAGAGCGCGACGAGTTCACGGGACTTTACTACTACCGCGCGCGGTGGTACGACGCGGTGGTCGGCAGGTTCATCTCCGAAGACCCGATTGGGTTTGAAGGCGGGATGAACTGGTATGCTTATGTACTGAATAATCCAGTTCGCTTTTCCGATCCATTTGGGTTACAAGTGAATTCTGATACAGCTCGGTTTGTGGGGCATTATTGGACTGGAGGGGGAGAAAGCATCAATTTGGGAGACTGGGGATTGGGTGGACGTTTCGAGAAAGCTACTGATGTAGTACGTGCTGTCAACGGTTTTGAGGAAAAGCTACTCAGAGAAGGAAGGTGGGCAGCCGTTAGTGTATGCAGCAGGAAGGAGAATCAGGGGAAGAACAATGTTATGTATGATATACCGCCTGATTACGTAAATGATTCTGTTAGTACAAATGTTACGAGCGATCCGAGTTTGTTTTCTGTAGGAAGAAGCACGTTCTTTAGAAGTGCGAAGTGCCGCATTGCAGTAGATTGTTGCAATCGCACTTTTCTAATGATTTGCAATAGTCGGTTCTCTATTCGTGATCGCTTCACTGATCCACTGGATGGCGAACGTGTCGGACTCCCATTCAATCTGCCTTTCGGAAAATCTTATGGCATCAATTATGACTTTGAAAGGTTTCAATCAGGTCGTGGGTCATTCTAGTGGCTTGGCTTCAACCCTACGAAAATCGTACCTATTTATCATACTAAGCTTCATGCTCGCCGGGTGTGTTGGTGACAAAACTCTGTGCGGCGGGTATGTCATAACGTATGTGAACGGGTGCGAAGTTCGGATTCACAATCCGAATTTAGATGAGCAAGGTTTTAATGGCGTGAGAAAAACCTTTAAGTCAGGTTGTGATGCAGGGCGTCAGGCTGAAAATCGATACTTATTCAGCACCATGATTAACGGAAACATAGAAAGTTATGCCGTTAATGAACCCTACATCACAGGCTCTACGAGCACTAATTGTCTAGACCTAAAACTTGACGGAGCGTGCGAAGGCTACTTCCTGCTTGATACTCGCGCTCACGATCTAACTGTAGGAATGTCGAAAGAGGAATGGGAATTAAAGTTACAAGAAATTAACTGGAACAATCCAAGATTAGTGAAGCTGAGGAAGTCTTCGTAAAGGACGACCCTAACTACGAGAATTATTTAACGCGCGTGGTGCGTGCCGACGGCACAAGTGTCACGTACAAGTACGACGCGCTGGGGCGGCGTGTGGAGCGTGAGCAGGGCGGAGCGGCGAAGCGATTCATCTATGACGGGCAAGATGTGGTGAGAGACTTCAACCCCGACGGCAGCGTGACGGAGTACCTCAACGGGCTTGGAGTAGATGAGAAGCTGCGGCAAGCGTCACCTGCGGGAGTGTTCTACTTCACCTCTGACCAACTTGGGAGTACGACGGCTTTAACCGACACGGCGGGCAATGTGGTGAAGCGGATAACCTAATCCTTTGAGACCTCAAATCCCGACATCCCGCTAAAGCCGCACTATTCTGTTCGGTTTTAGCGGGATTCGTGTTATAAGGTGATTTATGGACAAAAACACTGTGGCAGCGACGCTGGGCGTCGGTATTCGAGCCGTCGAACGGTATGCCGAGCAGGGCAGATTAAGCGTGACGTACAAAAAGGGTAAGACGCGCCCCGTCGCGGTCTATGACGAAAAGGAAGTAAAAGCACTCAAAGCCGAGATACAAGCGACTCAATTTCCCGTCCGACCGGCACTTGCATCAACCGCACTGGCAGCGAGAACAAACCGCGATCCTGCCGAACATTCCGCAAGCGCACTTATTAACTTGGCGGATGCAGAAAAACTGTTGTCAAATCTCCTGCAAGCGGTGCAAAATGGAGCAGACGGAAAAGCCAAGTTGTCGGTTATCGAGATTGCCGTCAAGCCAATCTTGAAATTGGACGAGGCGGCAAGACTGACTGGCTTCGGCAGAGACGCGCTGTTAGAAGCCCACGAGCAGGGTAAGTTGAGAATGCAAGTCGTCAAAGGAGCGTGGCGCATCAAGCGCACCGACCTGAACGCATTCATCGAAAAACTTTTTTGAAAATTCAGGTCGCAACAAATCGTCGTTTGTAATTCTTCAACTCATTATTTTGGGTGACGACGATAGGAGTTGCGACCGGCGCGAAAATGGTCGCGCCAAAAGGAAAAGGCGGACGCTGGTAACGTCCGCCAATTTCTTTAACTGGAATAGAAACAGTTGAAACTACTCTCAGCCAACCTAACTCAAGAGTAGTTTCATTAGCCGCTCATGTCAACCAAAAATGAGCAAAAAAAGGAAACTACTTTGAAGAAAAATACAACCGCCCAAACCGCCCCTAACACCGATTCAGATTCAATTCAAACCGGCATCATCCGCATCCACCGACCGAAAAGATATGCCGTCATCAGCAACGAAATGTTGCGCGACAAACAACTTTCATTTGCCGCGCGCGGAGTACTTTCGTACCTGTTCACGCACAAGCACAACTGGAAGATGCAGGTAGCGGATTTAATCAAACAATCACCGATGGGACGCGATGCGGTGTACACGATTATCCGCGAATTAAAACGCTTCGGGTACGTCCGGCAAGAATGCATTCGCAACTCCGACGGCACGTTTCGATGGGAAACAATGGTGTACGAATCACCAGTCGCAACGGATGGTTTTTCGTCGTCAAGCGCGCCGGAAACATCACCCAGAACACCGTCTAAGACCAAACCCGAACCACTTACGGGTTTTCCGCAAGCGGCGTTGCCGGAAGCGATTAAGCCACACTATAAGAAGTACGGAAAAGAAGAAGTACTGAGTAAAGAAGTACTGAATAAAAATCTCTCTCTCACGCACGAGACTCCGGTTGAAAGTTCGCTTCAGGCGGTAATCAAGAGAGAGAAGGAGAATCATAAATCGGAACCGACAAAGAAATCCGTCACAGGTGAAACAGCGCAAACCGCTTCCCTTCCAATGGCGCAAGAAGACGCAATTAAAACACCAGACCCGGAACAAAAGAGCGCGACGACAGTCAACCCGATTGTTAAAAAACACGCGCGATCAGTTTTCCCAATCGAAGTAATTGTCGCATATGTGAAGCATTTGCAAGCGCAGGGAGAACACGTTCAAAACGTGATGGGACTCGCCTATCACATCCACAAAACAACGGCTCACGACGCGCTTATCGAAGCGCACCTGACAAATAAAAACAGTCCGCAAAGTCACCCACTAACGACGAAACGAGACGTGAATTGTCCGCAATGTTTCGGTACCGGGATAGAAGTTGTAACGGGCAAAGGAGCGCGTAAATGTCCACGATGCCGACCAAAAATTACGCCTCAAGGTTCACCTTCCGGCAATCAAATACAGCACATAAAACTACCGACGAGTCACGCTCCATAAGATACAACGAAGAGCATTAAAACGAGCGACAACAAGACACTTTTCAGCAACTGTGAGTGTTCACTCGAAGAGTTTTTCCTGAGATTTCGGTGGCGACTTTTTACCTAAACGCGACACGGATTTCGGTGACGCTTTTGACTTATTTGGAATAGATTTTTTTACATTCTCAGCGGCAGTTTTCACCACAGTTTTTTGTGCATTTTTATTTCCGACAGGTGCGCCACGACTCAAGACAGGGAGTTCCAAAAAGCGACGAATGTACTGTGCGATAGTGTAGCCATGAGGAGTAGCTTCCGAGTTTAGTTAATCCAATTCATCGGCAGAAAAGTACACGGTGACAGGTTTAAGTTTTGTAGCCATAGGGAGTCAAATATTTGCCAAGTCAATATACAGCACTTTGAATACAGAACATGGCAATCAAAGTATAACACTTAGCTATAACAGACATTCCGAAGAAACAGAACACCAGAAATCACCCCATAACCCAAATAATCTCACCGACAAAACCGACCCCAGACAAAAACAGGCAGCGAAGGTTGGAACAATAATCGTAATCATCATATATGTAGCGTTGAGGTAGAGAGCGAGCAGGATTATCGCATAGCAATAATAAAGGTGAGCATCGCTTCGCTCTGCTCGGAGCGGCAATACATTGGCGATTTCAGCGTCACGAGTAAGGAGAGGCAAAGAGGAGAATGGGTAAATACGGGCGACCGAAGCTTCCCGCCGGAGAGCGACGCAATGCACGGATGTTGAACGTGCGACTAAACGCGGAAGAGGAACAGACGGTCGCCCAGAAAGCGGCGGCGGCGGGCGTGACGATGACGGAGTGGATGCGACTCGCGGCACTGGAGAAACAACCACCGGAGCGGCGCGTGATACCGGAAATCAACCGCGCGGCGTGGCTGGAGTTGTCGAAATTGGCAGCGACTTTGAATGGGGCGATGTGGCGTTTCCGACTGGGAAGTGAGCCGGAATTGAGAGTGCTTTTCGAGTGCGTGAGAAGCGAGTTGGGAAGTTTTAGGAACATGCTAATTGGGAACGACGAGGACAAAAGGAGCGCGGAAAAATGATCGCAAAAGTGACGGGCGGCGGCGGGTTTCGCGGTGTACTTGAGTACCTGATGAACGAGAAAAAGTTACAGCAGGAACAAGAAAAAGAGCGACTCAAACTTGCGGAAAAAGCTGAAGAGAAAGAGCGTGAGTTGAGCGGGCAGAAAGCGGAAATGAGAGAGGCGCGCGCCGAAAAAGATGCACTTGAGGAGTCGGAAAAACGGGAGACGAAGGAACACCTTGAAGCGCAAAAAGAGATAATGCGGGAGACAAAAAGAGAGTCACCGGAGCGCGACCAAAACACGATTGAAAGGAACATTGAGGAAGAAAAAGAGGGTCGTCACCGGGTAATCGGCGGGAATATGACGGGGCGCAGTCCGCGCGAATTAGCGCGTGAGTTCGGAGCGTTTCGGGAGGAGCGACCGGACATAAAAAAGCCAGTGCATCACGCATCTTTGAGCGCGGCGCGAGGTGAAAAGTTGACGGATGAAACGTGGAACGAGATTGCGGAGAAGTACGTCGAGCGAATGGGATTCAGTGAAAGTCCGTTCGTCGTAGTCCGTCATTTGGACACGGAACACGACCACATTCACATCGTCACTTCGCGGATTAACGCGCACGGAAAAGTCATCTCCGACTTTCAAAGTAAGCACCGCGCGGAGGAAGTGATGCGCGAAGTCGAACGCGAATACAGTCTTGAACGAGTGACGCCAAGCCGGGAAACGGAACGCGCCGCACCGAAGCGCGGAGAGATTGAAAGGTTCAACCGGACAGGTGAATTGTCAACCAAAATGCGGTTGCAGGGACACGTTGACGAGTGGTTAAAGGGGCGTTCGACGGCAAGCGAGTTTGTCGAGAATTTGAACCGCGTCGGGGTGGAAGTGATTCCCAATTTGCAGAGTACGGGAAGAGTTTCGGGCATCAGTTTCCGTCTCGAAAATGAGGTGATGAAGGGGTCGGATTTGGGGAAGGGATACTCGTGGAACGGGTTACAAAAGCGCGGTTTGGAGTACGAACCGGAACGCGATTTAGCCGCTCTTTTAACCATCGTGAGGGATGAACGAACGCGCGCAGACGTGGTGCGAAGCGAACCGGAAAGAGAGTTGACGCAGAGCATTTCTCTGTCGCCGGAAAGGGATTTTGTAACTCCGGTTTTGAATTTACAAAGCATGGAAAAGAACGCCGGAGCGTACCTGTTGGAGCAAGTTAATCCGGTGCAGAAGATAGACGAACAAGAACGGGCTTTGGCGCAAATAAGAGAGCAAAGTTTCAACACTTCTTCACCCGTCTGGGAGAGCGGAGAGCGACCGGACGGCTCGAACAACTGCACTGGATAGCTGGGATAGAGCCGAGCCGGAACGACCACGATGCGGTTGAAATGCTCAACCGGGCGGCGGGAATCGAGCCGCAAAAAGAAATGATTGAGCGCGCGCCGGAGCAGATTTTAGAGAGAACGCTTGAGCAAGAGATCGAACGTGAAGCACCGGAGCGCGTCATCGGTTGGGCAATGGAATTGTAATCAATGGAAAGGAACCATCCCTTTATGAGCAGTAATTTTATGCAACGAATCGCGGATTTAGAAGCGCAAGTTAAGTCAATCGCTGCCGAGCGCGATGGTCTGAAGCGTGAACTCGCAGGGCGTCAGATGCCGAGTGCCGAAGAGTTCGCCGATGCCATAGGCAAGCGTTTAGTGCGAGTGGAGCAAAATTTACGCGAAGATTTCGTCGGCAAGTTCGCCGGTAATTTCCTGTTGGCGACGGAAACGATTACCAAGCGACTTGAAAATATTGACCAGAAACAGACGAATCTTGAAGTCCACCAGAAGACAGTGGAAACCAAATTCAAGAACCACATCGCTCAGGTCACGCAAGCGACGGATACGGGATACGAAAATCAGCAAAATTTATTACAGGCTTTTCTTGACTACAACAAGGAGTACATGGCAAGGCACGACCAGACGCTCAAAGCGCAACGGGCGACTGCGAAGGAGTGCCAACAGGCAAGCACTGGCAGCCGCGAATGCGGCGAGGATGTGCGCCGAGTTTGCCGATGATTACAGAGCAGTCGCCGGTGAAGCGAAAAGCGGTATCAGTTTGCTGGCAAGCGAGACGCGCGGCGAGTTGAGAAAGCATTTTAACCAAACGAAACAGGCGACTGAAGAAACGCTTGCGCCGATCCATCGGCGGGTACGAGAGTTGACGGAAAAGCAGTTCACGAGAAGGTTGTACCTGATGGCGTTCGGAGTCGTCTTTGGCATCCTCATCACCGCCGGGATGACGTGGCTCGCGCAACCTTCGCCATACATCTACCGGGATGCCGCAAATTGGCGCAGCTTCCGCGAGGTAATGACGGACGATCAGCTTAAGCGCGCCAATCAAATCATCAAGGAAGTGAACGAGGCGGAAAAAGCAGCGGAAGATCAAAAGCAGAAAGGCGATAGCGGCGGTAATGGCGGGCTTCGGTGATTATCATGTTTAAGAAAGAAGTGACTGGAAGCAGCGAATAACAATTATCACTATTCACTGCTAGAAGATGGTGTCGAAATCTTGCGTGTACTGCATGGCTCGCGTGATATGTCGAGGGCGTTTGATGAACCGGTCAGTTAAGGCGGCTTTGCCTACAAAGCGGTTTTCGCCTATAAGGTTTGTGAGTTGTCCGCAAAGTAAGGACGACAGATGAACAAAAGGGGGCGCGAGTGACCAGCCGTAGTCGTAGCAGCGAAAGGTGAAAAGCAATGTCTCACGTTTTAGACAGAATCGTTGAGGAAGTGCGCGGGCTTCCGCCGAACGAGCGACAACTTTTGAGCGAAATGCTTTTCCGCGAGCAGCATTTAGCGGAACGGTCGCGCCGCGCCGCCCTATCCCGGCAGATTCGAGGCAAATACGCGCATCTGCCAACATCAAGCGAGGATTTCGCCCGCCGCAAAACCGAAGAGATTGTTATGGAAGATCGCAGGAGTCGTGCGTGATTTACGTTCTCGACGCTTGCGCGATGATCGCCTATCTTCGCAACGAAGCGGGCGCGGATGCGGTTGAAGCCGCAATGCTCGACCCGACCCATCGGTGCTTCGCGCACTACGTCAACCTGTGTGAAGTGTTCTACACGTTTTACCGCGACGGCGGCGATGCGGCAGCCGTTGGTGGGATGAACGATTTGTTCGCAATGTCAGTCATTAAGCGCAACGATGCCGACCAATCCTTTTGGCAAGACGTTGGCAGACTGAAAGCTACGGGCAAAGTTTCGATTGCCGACTGCTTCGCGCTGACGCTGACAACCCGCGTCGGCGGGACGCTTCTCACTTCCGACATCACGAACTTGACCGCATCTCCGCGCTCGGCACGCACAGCATCACGTTCATTCGCTAAAGGCTTAATCAACTTACGGCGTGTGCATAGCGTAGGATTTCATCCGCCACAAGAGTAATATCTGCCTCAAAATCTTTGCCGTATCGCATAACCATTATGATGATTGCCGAAACAGATGTCTTAGACCGCCTCGCGGCGACTGCCACGCTCGCCGAAAAGCATTTGTACTACGGCGTGGCATGGGAGACTTACCTAGAGCTTCTCGACGAGTTAGGCGATGATGAGCGTCCGGGCGGGATACGTCTGGCTTACATAGACGGCGCACTTGAAATTATGAGCCCAAAGCGATTACACGAACAGATAACGCGCTTCGTGGATATGATTCTGACGCTCGTCACATTTGAGCAAGGAAGAAATCTCGATAATTGCGGGGCGATGACGATGCGCGTTGATGCACAAGAAAAAGGCGGCGAGCCGGACAGTTGTTTTTATCTCGCAAATGAATCAGCAGTGCGGGGCATAGCGGAGATTGATTTACAGGTTCATCCGCCGCCGGATGTCGTGTTAGAAGTGGACATCACGAGTCCGTCACTCGACAAGATGAAATTGTATTGTGCGGCGGGAGTCCCGGAAGTGTGGCGTTATGACGGCGCACGGATGCGGTTCTTTGTGCTTTCCGATGGTGAGTATAAATCGGCGACGCACAGCCGCAGCTTTCCACATCTGACGGGCGAACGCATGAGTGAGTACCTTCGTTTGGGGCGTGAGGGCGGTTCGACGGCGATGCTTCAAGCGGTGAAAAATGATTTGGTTTAAGGCAGCGAAGGTGAACAAGTTTATGTCTGTGACGATTGAGTTACCATCGGAGATCGAAAACAAATTAGCGAGTGAGTGGGGAGATTTACCGCGCATCACCCTCGAATCTTTAGCCGTCGAAGGTTATCGCCTGCACAAGTTGACCCGCGCGCAGGTCGGGCGGCTACTGGGCTTAGACTTTTGGCAAACCGAAGCGTTCCTTAAAGAACGTGAAGCGTACTTAGATTATAGCGTCGAAGACCTTGCGCGTGAGCGCGAAACGCACCGTCAGTTATTTGGAAAATGATTGTCGTCTCCGATACTTCGCCGCTTAACTATCTGCTCCTGATTGGTTACATAGAGGTGCTGCCGCAGTTGTACGGGGGCGTGTTGATTCCCCAAGCTATAAGCGATGAGATGCAAAGCACGGGTGCGCCGGACGCGGTGCGCGCGTGGGCGGCGAGTTTGCCGGAATGGGTTGAAGTGCGCCGCATAACACCGGTTGATTTGGGAGTTGAACTTGATGCGGGTGAGCAGGAGGTTCTTTCATTAGCATTAGAAATGGAAGCTGATGTCGTGTTACTCGATGAGCGAATGGGACGACGCGCGGCAGAGGTGAAGGGTCTTGCCGTCATCGGTACATTAGGCATTTTGGAAGTCGCCGCCAAGCGTGATTTGATTGATTTGAAAGATGCGGTAAAACGGTTGCGGCAAACGAATTTCCGCGCCGCACCTGCTTTATGGAAACGTCTTGGCGGATAAATAAATCATGTGTGTCAGATGAAATCGTGACTTTTACAGGTAAGCCTAAATGAAAAGCGTTGATACAAGATGTTGTGTTGACCGATTCGTGAAAAAGCCGCGCCGTATGTCACGACGCGGCTTTTTCTATTCGAGAGACGAGCGCAACATCTTGTGTTTCGCCATGCAAAAAGCGACTCATCGGCGAGTGCCAACACAAAGCCGAAATAAGTTGCGGCTGATAATTCTTTGTTATGTGAAAAATCGAAACCCGCTAATCCTGAACAGAAGATTGCGGGATTCGCGGAGTTTATGTTTATGTGCAAAAGTCACAACGCGACCTGACATAATATGCCGTCAGATAAGTTATCGCTAAACGGTAAAACGAAGTTCAATAGTGACCTGTAACCTCTTGTTTGCGCTGTGTTTGTGTTGCTCGCGTAGAGTGTCCGAAATGTCACATTCAAACTGCCGGAGTGACCGGGAGTTAAAATTATCACGCGCGACCGCGAAATCTGCAACGGAACTAATGTTCTTGACATTGCTTTAGCGATAGCTTAGCCTCTGCCCGCACAATTCAGTAACAGCCCCGTTAGTTGTCCCAAAATCTCATCCGGTTTTTCGTCCTTAATCAAATCGACCACCTTTTTAAGCCGACGCACTATTGCGTGTAGGTTGACGCATCTCTCGCCCTTCTAAACAGGAATTTTCTATTTTTATGCCTCGCTTTTATTCCCTCGTGCCTAATTATCACTGCGTTGCCCGGTTTGCCGGTCACGTTACCTGCATTGCAGGATTTTGCCTTTTGCTGCTATGGCTCTCTGCGACGGCAAGCGCGCAGGAGTGTCAAGTACCTCAACCTCCCTCTTTAACGGCAACTGCTACGAGTCTCAGCAAGATTTCCATTACGTGGAACGTCGTTGCCACAAACAACCCCAATTACCAAGTATTTATGTCATCCACTGGGGTGAATGGCAGTTTCGTTCACATGGGTAGCAGGTATGCATATTCATGGGTCAATTCTTTAACCACCGAGTTTGGCGGCTTCAATGCTAACGAGACCGTGTACTTCTATGTTACGGCTTATGGCTGCGATACATCCGTCCCCTCTAATATCGCGTCGGCGACAACTCCAGACTTCGGCTACCCAACGCTGGCGGCAACGGCAACAACGGCGGATTTCGGTCACATTACGCTTTCATGGAGCGTGGTTGACGGGGCATCGCCGACTTATCAAGTGTACATGTCGGATACGGGCGCGAGCGGCAGCTTCACTCACATGGGTAACGTTTATCACGGCAATCCTGACATCAGCACCCTGACCGGGCGGTATGGCAACTTCGGACCCAATCAAACTCGTTATTTCTATATTCTGGCAAATAATGGCAATACATCTCACCAATCCAATATCGTCTCGGCTACAACAGCGGACATCGGATATCCGACACTGAAGGCACAAGCCGCTAATAAAACACAAATCACCCTGACATGGAATGTAGTTGCTAACGCCTATCCTACCTACCCGGTGTTTCTGGTTGACACTACGGCAAATAATTCCGAGACATTTATGGGTAACCGGTACGCTAACCCCGGCGTAACCTCTTTGACCGCGCAAATTCCCCTTACCTCTCTTGATCCTTCTCATAATTATTATCTTTACGTTCGGGCGAACAGCGATAACAACACGTCACATCCATCTAATTTTGTCGGTGTCGCACTCGACGACAACGAGAATGCCGGTACGACCTCGTGCAACGCTCGTGTCGGTGGACCTATCAACGTCACAAACGGAAACATGTATTTGCAACAAACCGATTACCGGTTGTCCGGCATCGGTGAGGCATTGCAAATCATACGTACTTACAACAGCGTCTCACAACGTGCCGGACTTTTCGGACATGGCTGGACGAGTGCATATGATGAAGCGATTCAGGTCTATGCCGACACAGGGTTGGTGCGCTTATACCTGCCGGACGGTCGAGCGGTCGGCTTCAGTCGTGCAGGCACATTGTTCGCGCCGATGCAGCCGGATTTTCACGACCACCTTGGTCAGAACGCCGATGGCAGCTTTACGTTGACGCTTAAAGACGGCGGCATCCACCGCTTCAATTCGGCGGGCAAGCTTCTGTCTCTTGCCGACCGCAATAACAATCAAACCACACTGACCTACGATGCGACGGGTAAGCCGACGACGATTACCGATTCCTTCGGGCGCACGCTCAACCTTACAATCCATCCGACGAACGGGCGCGTCGCTTCGATTAGCGACGCAACGGGAGCGATTGCGACGTACACTTACGGATCAAGCAGCGAGTTGCAGTCCGTCACCTATGCGGACGGTTCGCAGTACTGGTTTGCTTACATCTATTCACCGAATATGGTGTTGTCATCGGTGACGGACGCGCTCGGCAACGTCATAGAAGCCCACGCCTACGATTCGCAAGGTCGCGCAACTACTTCGGAGAAGCAGGGCGGAGTAGAACGCTTCACCTTGAACTATGTCGGCAGTACGGAAACGCATGTGACGGACGCGCTCGGTCACATTACCAAATACTTCTTCGATACGAGCAAAGGTCGCAACGTCGTGACGCGGGTCGAGGGCGCGTGTAGCTGCGGCGGCTCGCAAACCAAGACTTGGACTTACGACAATGGGCTTAACGTGACGGGTAAAACCGACGCGCTCGGTCACACGGAAACCTTTACCTACGACGCGAACGGCAATCGTTTGACGGAAACCGATGTACTCGG
>JBGTMR010000005.1:0-8106 GCA_041743485.1 Pyrinomonadaceae bacterium | reverse complement strand
GACGCGGCGGGCGAAATATAAGCACGCGCCTCATTTGATTCGACGCTGAGGGCGGCACGCGCCACCCGGTCGAGAAATTCGCGGCGGCTGCGAAATCCGGCGCGCATCATCGTCACGTTCGCGTAGTAATTCGTGAAGCCTTCGGAAATCCACAGGAAAGAAGTTTCCTGTTCGCGCGAATAATCGTAAGGCGTCAGGTCGAGGGGACGAAGCCGTTTGACGTTCCACAAATGAAAGAACTCGTGCGCCGCAGTTTCAATCAAGCCTTCGGGCGTCGCCACATCGCCGGACGGCGCGAACGCGACGTGCGAGTTGGCGTGTTCGAGCGCACCGCCCGCGTTGGATTCGGGCGGCATGAAGAAATAGAAATAAACGTACTTGTCGAACGGTTGGTTGTTAAAGAAAATCGCGCTCTCGGTGCGCGCGACTTTCTTTAACATCTCGACGAACTTCAATCGTTTCTCGGTTGAAAACGCCCCTGCCGGAGTCGCGGCGAAATAGTGCGGCTTGCCCGCGACTTCAAATGTTTCGACATCGAAGTTGCCCATCTCCGTCGTGCTGTCGGCGAGCGTGTCATAGTCGGGGGCGGTGAACACGAGTTGGTCGGCGGTCTCTTTAAGAGCCGACAAAATCCGCCAGTTGTCAGGGACTTGGAAACGAACGGTACTCTCCTCGCGCGTGTGTCCCGCGAGGCGAAGGAAAAGTTGCGTACCCGTGAAAAAGGCGAAATCCTGATGGATTTTCGCTTGATTGAGGGCGAGTACGTCGGCGCGATAATCAAATTCGATTTTAATCGCCCCGCGTCCCGCAGTGCTGATGCTCCACGTCTGCTTGCCCGTCAAACTAAACGGCACACGCGCCCCGCTGTTCGCGTCGGTGACTTTGAAGCGCAACATGTTTTTCGCGTAGTTCTCGATTGTGTACCAACCCGGCGTCCACACGGGCAGCGACACTTCCAAGTTCGGTTGACTTAGGTCGCGCACTTCGGTCGTGACGTGAAACAGACTCGCCTGCGTACTCGCCACCGCGACTGTATAAGTCGTATTGAGTTTGCCCTGTTGTGTCGCCGCCGCCGAAACGGTGAGTAACGGCACAAGCAACAAGACGGCGAACACCGACGGAAGACGACGGATGCCAAATTGTTTGGTGTAAAGCCGGACTCGCCGTTTTGCCGCTTCGTGTGACGATGATAAAACCCGATTCATCGCTTTACTCTCCCGTATAAATCGCGCCGCCCGTCATCTCTTTCAACGCGAGAACTTCATCAAGTTTCGCGTCATCCATGAGTCCTAATTCGCGTGTCACTTCGCGCGCTCCGCGTTTTGATTTGAGCATCTCTTTCGCAATGTCGGCGGCGCGTGCATAGCCGACGTGCGGGTTTAGGGCGGTGATGAGCGACAGGGATTTTTCGGCGTACTGCAAACAGACTTCCGGGTCGGCGGTGATGCCGCGCACGCATTTTTCCGCGAACGCATTGAGGGCGTTGCGAAACACGGTCAGTGATTCGAGTAAATCGTGCGCGATGACGGGCATCATCACGTTGAGTTCGAGTTGTCCGGCTTGCGAAGCGAGGGCGACGGTCGTGTCGTTGCCGATGACGTGGAAGCAGACCATGTTCATCATTTCGGCAAGGACGGGATTGACTTTGCCGGGCATGATGGATGAGCCGGGTTGGACGGCGGGCAGTTCGATTTCCGCGAGTCCGGTGCGGGGTCCCGACGCGAGAAGGCGCAGGTCATTTGAGATGCGCGTCATGTCAAGCGCGAGGTTACGAAGTGCCGACGACACCGCGACGAACGGAGCCATTGATTGCATCGCTTCAAACTTGTTCGGGGCGGAAGTTAAATCGAGATTCGTTTGCGTGCTTAATTGCGCGGCGACCTGTTCGGCGTAATCCTCATGAGCGTTCAAACCCGAACCGGCGGCAGTTCCGCCTAAACCTAATTCTTTTAATTCTTCCGCCGCCGCGCGCAAGCGTTTGTGATGCTTACCTATGCACAGGGCATAAGCCGCGAACTCCTGTCCGAGGCGAATTGGAACGGCGTCTTGAAGGTGTGTGCGACCGGATTTGATGATGGAATCGAACTCGCGGGCTTTGTCCGCAAAGGCGTTTTGTAAGTTATCCAATACCGGATAAAACTTTTCGCAAAGCTCAAGAGCGGCGAGGCGTATCGCGGTTGGAATCACGTCGTTCGTAGATTGCGCCATGTTCACATCGTCGTTCGGGTTGATGGATTTATAATCGCCGCGCCGGGCTTCCGCGCCTGTTTTCGCCGCCATGATTTCAATCGCACGGTTCGCCAAAACCTCGTTGACGTTCATATGGTGCGACGTTCCCGCCCCCGCTTGAAACGGGTCAACCACAAACTCATTCATCAACTCACCGCTTAAAACTTCGTCCGCCGCCGCGACGATGGCATCGGCTTTATCGTTCGGAAGCATCTCCAATTCTCTGTGAACAATCGCGGCGGCTTTCTTGATTTGCACGACGGCGCGCACAAACGACGGGTGCGGCTTTAATCCGCTTATCGGAAAGTTGGCAACGGCACGCGCGGTCTGCACGCCGTAGTAAGCATTCGCCGGAACTTGCAATTCACCGAGCGAATCTTTTTCGGTGCGCGTGGTTTGATTGGTTTGTTGAATAGGTTGTGACATGGGTGATTGAGAGAACCTTTCTGAAATTATGAATGCAGATTTTGAACGGGTCGGAACTTAAAAAATGTCTGTGACGCGACACGAAAAATCCGGCAGCAACGGTGTCGTCAGTTCGTCGCGGGTGGTCAGAATCGCAATCAAATCAAGCAAGCCGTCGCGCAATCTATAAACTTCAATCGTGCGATTTTCGGCATCGGCAATCCAGTATTCTTTGACACCGAACTTCGCGTAAGTTTGACGTTTAACCACTTGGTCGCGGCGGCGATTTTCCGCGCCCGGTGAAATCACTTCAATCAACAATTCGGGTGCGCCGTGAATGTGTTTGCCGTCGGCGACAATGAACATGCTCTCGTTCGTGACGAACGCGACATCGGGAATCGCGCTGTTAAGGTCGTCGAAAATAACGCCGGGCGTGAAGAAAACTTGACCTAGAGGCACGCGCAACAGGAAGCCGCGAATTTGAAAATAGAAGTTGCCGATAGTGTTTTGGTGCGACAAATTTGGGGCGCGCGACATGAATAGTTCTCCTTCAAAAATCTCGTAAGTGTTGCCGTCGTCCGGCATCGTTTCGAGATCAGCGGCGATGATGAGCGGTAAGATTTGTGCCGACATGATTTTTGAATCTCCTGACTTTGCTGCGCTCTAATGGAATTGATTTTAACACGCGCGAGTTTGGCTTTTAAGTCAGTCAAGACCGATGACAAACAGGGTGGTGTCGTCTTGCGGCGGCGCGCCGATGCGGAAGCGGTCGAGGTCTGAAAGAAGATGTGTGCCGATGTGTTCGACGTTTTCATCGGCTTCGGCGGCAGTATGGTCGCATGACGAAAGATGTTTTAGGGAAGCGACGATGCCCTCTTCTTCATAAGTCTCGCCCGCGATGTTTTGCGCGTCGGTCATGCCGTCGCTAAACACGGCGAGGCGGGTACCGCGTGTGAAGCTGACGCGCCCTTCTTCATAAGTCGCGCCGGGAAGCAAGCCGACGGGGAAGCCGCCCGTTTGCAAAGACGCGGGGGCGTGCGTGTCGCTTCCCGTCACCCACAACGGCGGTTGATGCCCGCCGTTGACATAGCGGAGTTGCTCATCGGTTGCGGACAAACGCCCGACGAACATCGTCGCGTAAGTTCCAATCGGGGCGGCTATTTGCACACGACGATTGAGTTCGGCGGCGAGTTTAGTTAAGTCCGGTTCGCTGTGAACAAGGGCGCGCAGTTCGGTCTGCAAAGTCGTCATCAAGAGTGCCGCACCGATGCCTTTGCCCGATACGTCCGCGACCCAGAACGCGCATTCGCCGTCTGCCAGCATCACCGCGTCGTACATGTCGCCGCCTACGTCGTAACACGCTTGGCTGATACCCCATGCGACGAACGGCGCGGGCAGAGGGATGTTGCCCGCATTGGGAAGCAAGCGCGATTGAATGCCGCGCGCGAGTTGAAGTTCGGTTGAAAGCAGGTGCGAGCGAACGGCGTCCTGCATGAGTTGTTCGCGTTCGACGGCAAGGGCGGCGAGAACTCCGAAGGCTTGAAGATAAACGAGTTCTTCGTTTGAAAAGAAACCTTTGTGACGATTGATTGCCTGCACCGCCCCCAAGATTTTGCCTTCCGCGTTAAGCAGCGGGACGCAGAGAATCGTGCGCGTGTGGTATCCGGTGCGGCGGTCAACCGAAGCGTCGAAGAAAGGGTTTTGGTGCGCGTCGTCAATTATCATGCTCTTGCCCGTAGTCACGACTTGACCGACGATGCCGCGCGTCGAATCCATCACGATTTCGATAAACTCCGAACCCGCCATCTGGCGCGCGTGAAGTTGTCCCGTGCGTTCATCAAGGAGAAAGGCGGTCGCGCGGTCGCATTCGAGTTGCGTTGAAATGTGGTTCAGGATTTCAAGCAAAATCTCGTCGAGATTCGCCGCGCGATTAAGGGCGATGCCCGCGTGTACGAGTGCTTCCATACGAATGAGACGCACATTCGTCGGCAGCGTTTCAAGGAATCTCGTCGCTGTGTTCATCAATCTTTAATTACTCATTACAAGTTTGGCAGCGAGGCGGCGCAAAGGACTCACGACATACTACACATCAAAGGCTTCAGGCGGCGAATTATCTCACGACATCAAGAAACACGGCGATAGGCAACCGCAAACCCGAACCGCGCGCATCGTAACCGTTGAAATACATAGGTCAAGGAAATTCTATTTTGCCGCGCGTCGCCTTAGATGAGAGTCGGTTTAGAGGCGACGCGCGGGGTGATTGTTTTGGAGAGCATCTTTTTATGGAAGCGATAAGCGAAATCGGTCTGGCGCAAATCTGTTATCAAGCGATGACGGCGGCGGTGTGGTTATGGCAAGACGTTGTTCAACCAACGGGACAAGCCGCGCCGGAAACACAAGACCCGCTCAACCTTCTTGAGCGTTTCTGGTTCTACCTCAACACGAAATTCACGGTTGGAAACCTGAGCGTTTCCATTACGACGTTTGCGACGGGCTTGGCGGTGTTCGCGCTTTCGATTTTCGTGTCGCGCACACTGCGCGGATTCTTTGAACGCCGCATCGCCTCACGCACGCACATCGAACCCGGCTTGCAATATACGTTGCTGCGTTTGATTCACTATGTCATCGTCGCCATTGGCGCGCTCATCGGGTTGCGGCTGGCGTTCGCGCTTGATTTGACTTCGCTTGCCGTCGTCTTTACGGCACTCTCGGTCGGCATCGGTTTCGGTTTGCAGTACATCGCGGGCGACATTGCGAGCGGTTTCATTTTGTTGTTCGAGCGTCCGGTGCGCGTCGGTGATTTTATTTCCGTCGGGCAGGACAAAAACGAAACGCAGGGCAAGGTGACGGGGATAAAACTGCGAACCACGCTGGTGCAGACCAACGACGGCATCACGGTCATCGTGCCTAATTCCAAACTCGTGACGAACATGATGATTAACTGGACTTACGGCAATCGTCGCGCACGCATCTCCGTCCCTGTCGGCGTCGCTTACGACTCGGATGTTGACCTCGTAACCGAGCAACTGATACGCGCCGCAAAAGATGTCAAAGAGGTTTTGACCGAACCCGCCCCGACCGTGCAGTTTCTCGGCTTCGGTGATTCGGCGTTGGATTTCCGGCTTCTGGTATGGACTTCACGCCCGCGTTTGCACCCGCGCATCAAATCGGAAATCAACTATCGTATCTTTCGATTGTTCCGCGAAGCGAACATCGAAATTCCTTTCCCGCAACGCGAACTTCACTGGCGCGGCGATGCTTTGCCCGTTAATGAAGTGATGAGCGATGAGCAATGAGTGATGAGTTGCGGTTATTCACCATTCATCGCTGATACTTTGCATCGTTCCGCTTCCGAAGGTAATCTACATCTCACGTCTTGATGAGTGAATCATCATTCAGTCCCGCCCGCAAAAATCTGATTTAGTGTTGGAGAGTATTTCTCTGTGATTCGTCCCGCGCGTTCATTGCCAAATCCGCGTGCCGTCGTCCCCGATAAGCGCGAAGCGATTATGCGCGCCGCGACGCAAGTTTTCGCCGCCAACGGTTACGCCAACTCGAAGGTTGCCGACATCGCACGGAGTGCCGGAGTCGCCGACGGCACGGTCTATCTGTACTTTCGCAGTAAGGAAGAAATACTGCATTCTATTTTCGACCGTCACGCCGGAGCAGCCCTCGCCGAAGCCCGCACGACCGTCACCGAAATCAGCGACCCGCGCGAAAAACTGCGACGCATCGCGCGTCTTCACCTTGAACTGCTCGGAGCCGACCGCGACCTCGCCGTCGTGTTTCAAGTCGAGTTGCGGGGTTCGACGAAATTTATGGAGGAGTTCACCGCCGCCGGACTTTCCGAATACTTACGTCTGATTCGCCAAAGCATCGAAGACGGACAGCGTGCGAAAGTCTTTCGCCCCGAACTCGATGCCGGACTGGTGGCGAAAGCTTTGTACGGCGCGCTCGATGAAATGGCGACGAACTGGATTTTGTCGAAGCGGCGATACAAACTCGCGCCGACGGCGGACGCGGTGCTTGATATTTTTCTTAACGGAGTGAGCGCGCCATGAACCGAACATCAACCGTCACAACGCAGGATGAACTTCGCCAAGTTTCATCGTCCGATGAATCGTTAAACGACACGGCGAACCGGACAAGGAATGACACGGCAAAAGATACGACGCCCGATGCGATGCAGGATAAACCGCGCACACTAATCGAGATGTTCGACCGCACGGTGAGGCGACACGCGAAACACGATGCCCTGAATTTCAAGCGTGACGGCAAGTGGCATCCGATTTCGACGGATGAAGTTTTGACGCGCGCCGCCAACATCGCGCTCGGTTTGTACAGTCTCGGCGTGCGCGTCGGCGACCGCGTGGCTCTGCTCTCCGAGAACCGACCGGAATGGACGCTGGCGGATGCCGGATGTTTGTTCGCGGGCGCGATTGACGTGCCGATTTACACGACGCAAACGCCCGCGCAGGTTTGTTATATCTTGAACGATTCGGCGGCGAGTGTGTTGTTCATTCAGAACGATAAACAGTACGCGCGTCTGCGTGAATCCGTCGCGGCGTGCGCCGGGCTTCAACACGTTGTGTTCTTCGATGAACAGGGCGCGGGTGAAGCGGGGACGATGACGCTCACGGAACTCGAAGCGCGCGGCGCGGAACTCGCCCGCACCGAACCCGCACTGCTCGACAAGCTAAAGACCGCGACCAAGCCGGATGACTTGGCGACGATTATTTATACTTCCGGCACGACCGGCGACCCGAAAGGCGTGATGCTCTCGCACGCCAATCTGGTGTCGAACTTAATCATCGCGGGTAGTCATCTTTCATTCGCGCGCGAGGATTCGGTGTTGTCGGTCTTGCCGCTTTCGCACATCTTCGAGAGGCTGGCGATGTACATGCATCTCTACAACGGGATGAGCGTTTATTACGCCGAGTCAATGGACAAAATCGGTGACAACATGCGCGAAGTGCGCCCGACGATTTTGATTGCCGTGCCGCGCCTGTTCGAGAAAATTTACGGACGCATCAAAGACACTGCGGCGCGCGGCGGTCGAGTTAAATCCGCGTTGCTCGCATGGGCGGTTGATACGGGCAAGCGGGTTGCCGCTTTGAAGTTTGCGAAAGAAACCGTTCCGTTATCGCTTCAGATTCAACACGCGCTGGCGACGCGACTCGTATTTTCAAAGTGGAAAGCGGCGACGGGCGGGCGCATACGTCTGTTCGTATCCGGCGGCGCGGCACTCTCGGAAGACATCATGCTGACCTTTGCCGGAGCGGGGATGCCGATTCTGCAAGGATATGGATTAACGGAGACATCGCCCGTCATCGCCGCCGCGACACTCGAACACAACAAGCCCGGCGTCGTCGGGCTGCCCATCGAAGGCGTTGATGTACGCATCGCGGCGGACGGTGAAATCGAAGTGCGTGGCGCGAACGTGATGCGCGGTTATTACAACAAGCCGGAAGA
>JBGTMR010000004.1:0-4340 GCA_041743485.1 Pyrinomonadaceae bacterium | reverse complement strand
TGCTTGCTTGCTTGCTTGCTTGCTTGCTTGCTTGCTTGCTTGCTAAGAGCGCGTAAGGATGGTCTTCAAGCAGCGCGTTGATGACCGGACGCTCAACCCCGCGCCGCAGATTCTCGCTGTTTAGTTGCGTGTAGATGACGCTAAACGCCGCTTCGTCTCCGGCGGTGGCAACGATGGTTGGCTCGGCGGCAAAATCTTCCGGCGACACGCCCTGCCATTCGCGGCGAGGTAGCTTCGCGTTGGTGACATCATAGTTAAGTTCTGATGCAAGACTTTTGAGAGCATTCAATCCATGGAAATTTTGTAGGATTTCGAGAACGTCTTTTTGTCGCTGTAAAGATGTCATGAAGCTGAACTTCCTTCGTGAGTTCGTTAGGCAATAACTTCTTCGTAGTCAAATGTTTCTGTCGTCGCATCCTGCGCGACGAACATCTCGCGCGCCAAAGGTTTGCCCATCGCTGTTTCGATGCGGTCGAGCAATGCACGCTCGCGGTCATTGAAGAACTCGTTGAAGTCATCACTGCTCAACGCATCGGAGTTGATGACGTGTGAGCGCAGAATATCGTTCATGCGGTCTTCGCGGATGCCGACGTTTTTTCGCAGTCGTTCAAGGTAAATGCTCGGAGCGTTGCCGACGACGATGCGGTTGGTGCGCGCCGAGAGTGCGGTCTTGTTGATCACGCTGTCGCAACGTCGCGCGTCCACGCCGTTTGTGCGACACCACGCCTGCGGGAAGATGTGATGAATATCTATCGCGTCATCGAAGTACATTTGTGAGTCGGTCGGCTCGCCGGTGCGGAAGTCTAAACCTCCGTCGCGCAACAGCAAGGCATACAGACCCTTGTAAGCTGCACTATTGCGCGTGCGTAAACCCAAAAGACGGGCGGGCGCGAAGTTCGCGTCACTCACGGTGTCAGGCAAATTTCCGCCGTCAAGCCAACGCAAGAGTTCCGGCAAGTCTTTAGCGAAGCGCGTTTCGGTTGCGCTGCCGTAGAGTTCGCCGAAGATGCCGCACCAAAACCATTGGGCGAGGCTGCGCCGTACACTATCGCTTTCGGCACTCTCACCAAGCACCGCGAAGACGGCAGCGAGCGGTACGAGTTGCGTGCGGTAGGGTAGGTCGCGCGCGGCATAAATCTTTTGACTGTGAACGAAGCGTGCCGCATCCTCAAAACCGCGCGTCGCCCCGTCCGCCCACGTTTCATAATCGCCTAGCGTCAGGCGCAAAAGGTCTTTGCGTTTGCAGGTAATGCCCGGTGCTTTGTCAGCCTCAATTCCCTCTTGAAGCGTCCGTTGGCGGCGCGTGTACGAAGCAAGCAATGATATGGCTTGCAGTAGTTCGTCGCTTTTAACTTCGGCAAGAACTTTATGCTGCCGCAAACGTTTTTCGCGTCGCGCCCAATCTTCGCGCAAATTGTAATCGTCGGCGGCGAAGGTTGCAGTCAGCAATTCAAAGACGGTGAGTGAGACACCGCCGGTGTTGACCTTCTCAAAAACCTGACACACAGCCTCTTTCGGCGTCTCTTTGCCAAGCACGATGATCGGCACTTGGTACTGCTGCATCGGTAGAATCACAGTTTGCAATAGCGTGTTCCATCGCAGCATCTTCGCCTGAAAGTGCAGTGGGTCATCGCTCATAACGTACTGCATCTGCCACTTAGTCTGCGCCGGAATGTCAAAGACGAGCGGCAGTGGCAACAGTTCCACCGCACACTCTTTTTCTACCGTTGAGTAATCGGCAATAGCTTCGCCGCGAAAGTTACGCAATTTGCGATCTTCCGGCAGCGAGATAATTGCATCTTCACGGTCGGCGTGAGGGTCGAGTGCCTTGTTGATGTCGAGGTAGTACCAACGGTTGATTGCGTTGCGTCGCGTGTCTCGCGTTGTGACGGGCTTACCTGAGAACAATGCTTGGTAGAGCGATGTAAGCCGTTGCTGCCCGTCAGCGCGAAAAGGTGCACGTCGGTAGGCGTCGGATTGAGAATGTGAGTTGTCGCGGATGTGCCGCGGGCGGTCAAAAATCGTATTCAAGTTGCGCCTGTTTCACGAGACGCGGCGGCTGAAGCTGTCGGCAGCACACTTATGATCTGGACGATCTGCTGCTTGCTCGGTACAATCAACCCCGCATCGGTAGCAATAGAGGTTCGCGCTTTAATGCGCGTCGGTAACAAAGCTATTGAGGGGGGCAGCAGTCGCACTAGCCTGAGAAACTTCAGCGACCGCTGCCCCTTCACCATTTAATCCTTTACTTCATTAGACCTCTTGCAAAAGTCCCGTAGGGACTAACTGACAATAGCCCAGCGATTCATCGCTGGGAGCGATGTCGGAAATTACCCAGTCCCGTAGGGACGACTGACCGGAGTTTCAAGTGTCCCTACGGGACACGGTTGTTCATCCTGTACCCAGCGATAAATCGCTGGGCTAAAATCAAACGTCCCTAACGGGACGACTTTTGCAAGAGGTCTATTATCTTCCCCTCGTCGAATTTCAATCTACAACACTTTTCGTCGTTTGTGCGTGCGTTACGTGATTTCGTAACGTTACGCGTTACGTTACGCATGTAAGGTCAGCTTAGCTCAATTATGCTCGTGTGTGGGTGCGTAACGTGACGCTCTCAAAGTAACGCAGTTGTGACCACTTTTGCGTGCGTGACGTAACGCGGGACGTTACATTTTACTTCGTCGTCAGATTTCAATTTACACCACTTTCCCGCTACTTGGGCGTGCGAGACACGACGCGAGACACGACAAAAGTAGCTAAACACCGCACGAAACCGGCTGAAACTGAGCCTAAATCAGACCATATGAGATTGGCACAGCCGGGTTCTTTCTGATACATCGGTAAGTACGACCAAACTGATGTAGAGGTGAACAAGTCTGTGCCGGGAAAAACGATACTTGAGATACCACTTGCCGAACAAGCGCAGATGCTGTGTGAGTTGCGCGCCGCGCGTTATGGTTATTTGCTCGCCCTTCACATCTTGGTGCTGTGCGCGCACGGACGCACACCATCTGAGATTGCGTCGTTCCTGTTTTGTTCGCGGTCGAGCGTGTACCGCGTGGTCACCGCTTATAGGCGCGGCGAGCGGTGGGTGGGGGAGGCTGCCGCCGACGGCGCGACCCCACGCCGATTGTCCAGTCTCAAGCGGTCGCTGCTCTCCATCATCAAGCGTGCGCCGTCGTCCTTCGGGTGGTGTCGCACACGTTGGAGTTGTGCGACGCTCGCTTTGCAACTCCACGCCCGACGCGGGGTGAGGGTATCGCGCGAAACCATCCGACGGTGGTTGGCAGATGTCGGATATGTGTGGAAGCGGGCGCGCCACGTCGCGCGTGATGATGACCCGCAGCGGATCGCCAAACTCGCGCGCATCCGCCGCATTATTGAAGGACTGTTGCCAACGGAAGCCCTGTTTTTCGCCGATGAACTCGACATCCACCTGTTGGCGAAGATCGGTTATGAGTGGATGCCCAAAGGTACGCAAACCGAAGTGATGACGCCGGGAACAAACCGCAAACACTACTTGGCAGGTGCGCTCAACTTTGTGACCGGCAAACTGCTCGCCGTCACTGCCGAGCGAAAGAACCGATGGCTCTTTATTGATTTGTTGAAGTTGATTGACAGAAGGTGTCCGGCGACTAAGTTCACGCGCATCTATGTGGTGTGTGATAACTATTGCATCCACACCGCGAAAGCGGTCGAAGCGTGGCTCGCGGCGCATCCACGTTTTGAGTTGGTGTTCTTGCCCTCGTACTGTCCGCAAGCCAATCCGATTGAGCGTGCGTTTGGTGATGTGCATGACAAATGCACGCGCAACCACAAACGTACTGGCATCGCTGAGGTGGTCGGTGATGTGGTATGGCATCTGAAGGCTAACGCTCCATGGCGGTACAAACTCTCAAGGATTTACGACACGCCGGAAGTAGATCAAGCACTCACTGAACTGGCGACCACGCGAAAACTAAAGGCGGCATGAGTGTCCCAATCTTGTAAGGTCTGATTTAGCATAACTGCAATTGTTTGTGGGTGCGCGACCACACGTGCGACCTAACCTTTTAACGCCGCAGGAGCGCGCTCCTGCCAATCATTAGGCTGTTGTGGCATCTCCACCGCCAAGAGCGATTTCCCCTCGCGGCTCCGACCACCATTCGCCGGTCTCAAGTTGCATCGCCACTCGCGCGTACTTTGCTGCTTGGCGTGCCGCTGTGCGAGCCGCCCCTTCATCCCCTTCGACAAGCAGACGCGCGGCAGTTGCACCCCACGAGGCGGCTGACTCCCGGTATCGTTGAATGGGTCGTGTCTCACAATTTATGCTGCCAAGCATTCGAGTGGTTGACGTAGAG
>JBGTMR010000003.1:0-41007 GCA_041743485.1 Pyrinomonadaceae bacterium | reverse complement strand
TCAAGGCGGGCAGCGCGTGGTGTGGGTGTACCGTGACGCGCTGACGGGAACGAAGTTGGAGATGAGAGCCGACGGGACTACCGCGCACAAGAGCGAGTACGACCCGTTCGGGTTGGAGTTGGGCGAGAGCGACCCGTACTTACAAGCGGCGGAACCCGATTACTCCAGCTTAGCGGGTGGCTCGTTCTACCGCAGTGGCGGCAACCCGTTTGGCGAGGGCAGTGGCTACACGCTCGACGGGATGCCGGTGAATTTCAGCACGGTATCGCACCTAATCCGCACCGGTTCGGCGGAAGTATGTCCGAATAACAACTGCGGACCGCGTGTCGTCCCCGATGGGCGGGGCGGGGAGCGGTTTGTGCCATTGGAACAAGACAGGAATGGGTTCTTCTATCGCAAGCCAAGTCCGAGTGGGGACGGCGACATGAAGGTACGACTGCCAAGCGACGGCACGTTCGGGCTGTTTGGGCGCACGAGCGGTCCGATGGTTACTGAAGACCCTTCTGCGCCCAACACACCACAGGAGGCTGTTCCTGATCTACCGTATATAAAGACAGCGTTAGATACGTGCCTAGGAAAACTCTTCAGAGATCTTAATGGAAACCCGGCAGCTAGCCTTGTTTCGTTTAATCCTGCGAGTAAGGGTAGCGATGGGTCTGCTAAAATCAAATATACTGACCCCACACGACCGAACGCTCCAAAATCGTTTAATGTTTTCAACAATGTGAGGGCTTACAGCTCCAGAACAATAGCTAGAACGGTAGGTAGTTCACACAAAGATGCTCGCGGCTTTACAGACGGAAATTCGCCATACATAAACTTCACCATCAGCGATAGAGACAAATATCCATCATTTGACACAGGACTCCAAGATATCATTGGAGGATTTCTATCCACGCAAATTCATGAGACTGGTAATTCCATCCACATCATCACTGGTAATTATGTTGGTAATCCGGATGCACCTGATACGGATTCGGGGTATCAACTGCAGAAGTGTGTTGAAAGTGAACTTAAAAAAGGGTTTACAGGTAAAATTCGGTAATTAAACACCAACATTCGAGTGCTGAAGTGCAAGAACAAAACCATTACTACCGATATGGTCATATTTTGGCAGCATAAATTCCGATATCTCATTTGTTGCTTGCGTCTGAAAGAGTATTAACACAAGAACGACAAAAAGATACTGAGTCAAAGCTACTAGCCGAATATACGCTTTAACTGCTCTAACCTCCGTGAATCATGAAAGTAAAAACATTATATTTTGGCGTGCTTTTATGCTTGAACTGTGTAGCATGTCATCAAGGCACTCCCGACCACGCTTATGCGAAGTCTCACACAGAAAGACAAGTGAGCGTGGAAAAAGAGATAGTCGATGTCAGGGGTGATGTTGCTATCGGAAATCCTTCTTCTTGGCAGATTGATACATTCAAACTAGGTAGTCTTGAATCTTTCGACTCAATTTACTTCCTTGATGATGTTCATGGATGGGTTGCAGGTGCAAGCACCTTATATAAAACTATCAATGCTGGTGAGACGTGGAGACAAGTGGAAATTAAGGTGCCACAGCAGGCTAGAATATCTGATATTTTCTTTGTTAATGCCTCGCTAGGATGGGTAGTAGCACAGAAGTGTAAATCGAGTGAGTGGTGCGAGGAAGATTATCTATGGCTCATGCACACCGGTAATGGGGGGGAAACGTGGCAGTTGCAATATGAAGGCAATGGTTTGGTGGAAAGCCGTATCAATTTCACTGACGAACAAGACGGATGGTTAATAGGTACTAAATATAATTGGGTAAGCCGTTTTACTCCCTTGGTACTTCACACTTCTGATGGGGGGCAGCACTGGAAAGACGTTTCTGCAGGGCTAAGTCTTATAATTGCGGAAGACAAAGATATAGCACACAATGCGATTAATGATGGGGCAGTTGGCATAGTTTCTGAAAGCCCGCTTGAAGTTACAGTGCTTACAGGTAGAAGAAAAATACTTAGAACTGTTGACGGAGGACAGAGTTGGCGGCAGATCGGATTTGTGCACAATGAATTTGAGCAAACTCGTATTAGTCGCTTTGGGGTTAACGGCGGGAGACACTTTATAGCAGGAGGGGCATTCAGCGAAGAAGGAGTTTGGGGCGTTTTGGCATTTGAACAGGAAACCGGTTCTTGGGTTAGACACGAATTAGATGGCGTTTATTTCGCAGATGCCGTCTTCCTACTAAAAAATCAAGTCCTCGCGTGCGGTTCAATTCCTAATGATAAAGATACAAGAGGACGTAGACAACAAAGAGACGGAGTAATTCTGTATTCCTCTGAAAGTGGACAAAGCTGGGTAACCATTTACCGTAGTCCACAGGTCAAAAGCATTAATGCGTTAGCATCTGTTAGTTCTAATCAGATATGGGCAGTCGGCGATGATGGGTTAATCCTCCGATTAAGTCATCCTCCAAAAAAATAGAAAGCCACGAGTAGAATCCTGCCACGAGCAACTTTTCATGAATCATGTTCCACGTTGCAGTTAGTGTTGTGCAAATTGAGAATCATGGCTTTCATCATCTAACTCAGCACAAAATGACTTAAAAATGTGAAGACAACATTTACCATTTCAACCGAAAAGGAATGAGTCACAAAATTAGTTACAATGAAAACGGGGCGTCCACGCCCCGTTCCTCATACCTGCCGACATTCGTAATGGAATGAGTAGTTTTCCCGATGCCGCAGTCTTCTTACTCCCCTTACTCCCCAAAGATAAGTTCGACCGCAAGTTCCGGCGTCTTCACCTGTTCAACTTCAGGAAATACCATGAACAAGCGCAGTAATTCTAAAACCGTGTTGACAGTGATTATCTAAAGCAGTCGACACTAACCTTGCTTGCCAGTGATTCGCCCTCTGGAAACGACGACTGCCTTTGGTCCGACGCCTCGGTCTTGCGCCGTCGCAGCTTTAGGCTTCACCAGCACGATCCCGGATGCTTCGCCGCCGTCCGCGTCCGCCGCATCGGTCGAGTTGTGAGAGACAGCTCCAGCGTTCTCCCCCAGATATTTCTTACGGAGTGCCGCCAAGTCTGGAGTGGTCGCGTCGGTGTCCGCCCGCCGCACAGCATCAATACCCCGCCCCGGCTCTACGACCTTGAAGTTCGGCATCTGCTCCTCCACAATTTCCCGCGCTGTCTTACTATACGTCATCGTCTGTCTCCTCTCGCTAGACACGCATACGTTTTACCACACCTGACCTTCGCAGACCACCGCGTGACGGTGCGCGATTTCACCAGCCGAGACCGAGACAGGCGTACTGTCTCAGGATCTTCATTTCGATCGCGTGGTCGGAGGGTTCGACGCGACCATGAGGTATGCCCTCGAGATACTCGATCTTCGCCCGGAACAGCGCACGAGCCGGCGCGCTCCCTCCTTCGATCTGCCGCCAGAACGCGCGGTGCATCGGCGCTCCAAAGTAATCAAACGGCGGAGTGATCGGCGAGTAATGCGCGCCCGTACAGCCGACGAAAGCCAACGCCCCAGCGCGGAGGAAGCTCAACGCCATTGAGGATTCCGGCGGGCGCGGCGCGGGTCGCTGTCCGGGGCGCAAGTACGCCGCCGGCGTTGCGGCGCACAACGCCCCCCAGCAGCATCCCGTGAAAGCCACCGCCCCACGGCTCGCGGCTACGTTGCTCACGTTAATCGCCTCGAACATACCCCCGTCTTCGTCCTCCCCCCAGAAGCGCGAGCCGTCGAGATCACCGCCGTGCAGCATCAGATAGATCGCCCCTCCCCCAAGCGCACCGTCCGGGAGGTCACCCGGTCCAGTCGGCTGCGACACAAGCAGGTCTCCCGCGCCCGGTAATCGGCTGAAGATGTCTTCGGCGAACGGTCGTTCGGCGTTACGCACCCCGAAGTTCCGCGCGGTGTCCCCCGGAAGTCCGGCTTGAACGGCGGCGAATATCAACTGCGGTGACCTGCCGTCGGGGATGCGTGAAACGGGCACCTCCGGCAGCCCGTCGCCGTCGCGGTCGCCGTATACATCGTCGCTCCACACGACAAAGTTGTCGGGGTCGGCATGGCTCGCTGGCAGTTTGTTCCTCAGTGCTTCGTCCAGAGTGTCGAGCCGCTGGGCTGGGACCACGTCGTAGCCACCGAGAATGACCACCCCCTCGTGACGGACGCCCATCTGCCCGCGCACGAGTGCCGCTACCCGTGAGACTTCGGTCAGACCGGACGGGAGCGAGTCATATACCGTCTGCCCGCTCGCGCGTAGCGCGCCCAAAAGATGTGCCGCCTCCTGCCGCCCGATATTGGTTTCGAGTGCCTGACGGCTCGTCACGAACAGCAGCGGCGGCAGGGGTCGCCCGTCACCGACCCGCAGCGGGGGGAGCGGGCGGTCGCCGGTCGGCTCTGGCTCACCCTTCGTCACTTGCTTCCGAGTGGATGATGAAACCTGTGTCTCGCCTGAGGCTTCTCGACCGGAGCGTGGCTCCACGTCAATGGTCAATGTCACCCTAGTCGAGGCGTGCGGTATGCGTGCGATCACCTCGACCACGCCCTGACCGTCAGGTGCTTCTGACTTCCGAGAGACCATAGTCGCGCCGCCCACCTCACCACCGATTTCCTCGCTGACGTGTCCCGGCTCGCTTTGAGATTGGTCAGTGGAGTTGGGCGTGAAGTCGTTGAGTTGCCCCCGGCTCACTCGGAACCGTGCCGCCTGAGAGTTCAGGTTGACGGTGATCAATCCGTTACGGTCAGTGCGCGCCCACCCGATCCGCTGCCGGTTCCTCCTTAGGAAACTGAGCACCCCGGGGTCCGGATGGGTAGAGTCGACGATCCCACCTGAGTGCGCCAGCAACACTCGACCGCTCCCCGCCAACTCGTCGAGGAGTTCTTCGTCCACCCCGTTGTAGCTCGTGTGGTGCGAGAGTTTGACGAACGAGTAGGGTCCATCGTCTCGGATCACGTCGCGCAACTCCCTCATGTGCGAGTCGAGCCCGGACACCTCAGCCTTCGCCAGCTGCATGTCTCCCAAAAGGAGCACTTTATGATTGGCGACCTCGAAACGCAGCACGATGCTCTGGTCATTGAGGGCGGCACCCTTGCCGGGTCGGTCTAGCGCGTCCGCCGCGTCCATTGCGGGCGGTGCTGCCATGGAACGGTAGAGTGCCGCTTCGTCGATCGGCGCATCACCAGCGAGACGCGACGATACCGCAGCGATCGCATCGCGTGTGAACCTCTCGATCGCGTCAGTGCAGATCAACAGATGGTCGTCCGTGGGACCGAGGATTCTCATGCCGACATCGGCGAAATCAGCGACCAGTTCCGTATAGTCATCCCTGCCGTACCGGACCACCCGCGTTCCCTGTTCCTCCAGTGTCCGCAGCATTCGCCGGTATCGAGCCTCTACGGTTTCGGCGTCGCTGAAGAACCGCGATAGGAGGGTAGCGTCCGTGACATCAGCCCGACTCTCCTCACGCAGGGCTGCGACCATCCGGCGGACCGTGGGCGGAATGTCCGACGCATCAAGCGGATTGGAACCGGCGTCGTGGACGGGGTGACCGGTACCCAGATTTTCGTCTGCGACCAACGCCCATTCTGCCGTCAGTAACCCCTGCTGCACCATGGTCGGTAGACACCCAACGTGGTCGGAGTGGAGATGTGTGACAATCAGCAGTGATACATGAAGTGGCGAGGTTTGACCAAGCAGTGCTCGAAGCTGGTCGGGGATCGACGGGAAGTTGTTTCCCCCATCGAAGTCGCCGAGGTGACCGCCATCGATCAGAACCGTCTTACTTCCGAAACGACAGAGTACACAATCGCCGTATTTCTCACGTCCCATATCCAGGATGTAGATCGCGTTGGAGGGCGCGTCAATAGCATCCGATGATGTCGAAGTCATATGATCTCCTTGTCGTGAATTGTCGCCTGCCGAGTGTGGATGCCCGGCATCAGAGGAGGTGACTTAAAGAATGCGAGAGGGCGAGTTGCGACTACGTGACCAAAGCTTAATCAATAGGGTAGTTCGCCTCCATTGATTAACGTCAATAAAATATTGGTATCGGAGCGATTGATCGAAGTAAGTTCACTCGAGCGGCATACGCGATCAGCTGCCGGCATTCGCCACAAAATGAGCCGTTCAGCTACTAAAGCGGCTGACTTACGCTATCTTATGGTAGAGATAAATAAATTCCGCACGAGGTGAGGTCAGCTAGAGCGAGGAGGCAGGACTGGGAAAGAACGCGCGTAATATACGCCGCTCATAGAAGCGCGTCAACAGTTATTTGATGAGCGTGACAAAGCTTTAGCACTTTCCTTTAACAGCGTCTGCAATAACTGAAAGTCCATTATCAACCCAACACGAAAGTATCGGTATCATTGTTTGACCGCAGTTTCGCGCCGACGAGATAGCCAAGTGCTTTGTCCGTGCCGAAGCGGGCTACGGACATTCTCCACCGCCGCGCATTGTTCAACCCAGATGCGGTGAAACTCCATGTCTATGCTCCTCTATACTTTTTGATGTTCGGGGGTTAAATGATCCATAAACGCGGGGCGAGATCGATGAGTGCGGGTCAGGCGTCGGTATTCTACCACTCGCCGCGATTCAGGAATGACCTGCGAGGGCGGGCGATACGGCACCCCCTTTGATTTAGGAACATAGATCAACGATCATCGATGACGTTCTTCAGTTCGTCCCCGGTGATGCGGGCGTACTGCATCGAGTAGACGGCGTTCTTATGTCCGAGTTGACGCTGCACGGCGGCGATGTTGCCCGTGCGCTCGATGATATGTTTTCCCATCGCATGACGAGCCGAGTGCGGCGTCTTACCTTCGACTCCGGCGGTGCGACACACTTCATTCCACACGACGTTGATTGTGCGCGGGCTTAACCGCTCACCCGCACGCGGGTTCATGTACGCGGTCAAAAATAGTGCGGGTGAACTCCAATGCGCGGCATCCGTCTCGCGCTCGTCATCCACATAAATCTTGATGGCGGCGAGTCCCTCACGACTGATGCTGTAGCAGTGAGTAGTGCCGCCTTTTTCAATGACAGAAAGTTCGCGTCGCTTCCAATCGACATCCGACAAGTTCAAATGACACACGGCAGCACGCCGCATCCCCGTCTCGATCAGCGCATAGACAACGGCGCGATTACGATAAGGGCGGTATGTCTTATTCACGGGACGTTCCGCATTACGGTAGCGGCTACGGTCACGCGAACGCCCGCCAGTCTCCAGCAACAGGTCAGCCGCATCGAGCATCTTCCGTCGCTCAGCCGGAGTTAATGCACGTTCAATTTCTAAGCCGATGCCGACGGGCTGCAACTTGATCTTCGCCACGGGGTCGCCAAGCGGAAAGGGTCTAATCTTATGCACCCACTTCGCAAACGTCTTGAGGTGCGCCATCACACGATTTATCGTGCGGTCATTCCACCGTCGCTCACCTTCGATTTTCGTTCGCCGGAGATAATCTTGAAAACTCTTCGACAAGCGCGGCGACCACCTGACACGTTCGTCCGAGTCTTCCTGTTCCGTCATGAAGTCGAGAAACAGTTGCAGGTCGCGGCGTTGCACCTTGCGGGAAGATTCACCGGTCGTGACCTCGAAGCGAAAGTATTGCTCAAGCCACCACAGCACGCTGTCCGGCAAGCCCGCCTCGATGCGAATCAACGCTTTTTCACCCTCTGCATTCTTTCGCGCAACGATATGCCGTGTTTCACGCGCACGTTTTCACGTCATTTACTCGCACCTCGTTTCTCCATACCTACAAATCATCATACGAAAGATACCTTTCGTGTATTGATTTGTAAATACAAGTGTAAAGCATTGATTGATGAAGAGTATGAGTAAAAACAAATTACGTCTTGGGACTGAGGAGCGACCGAAGAGGCAAAAGTGTCAGAAAGGGATCATCCCATGATTCCGCCAGGAGTTTCTGTATCATCATCTCCCAAACATCACCGGGGTAAATAATACTCGTTTCCCCAGAGATGCGCTCCGGCGCAGTGCAAACGTCAAATTTCTCACGAGCGGTGCGACCGTGATCCTGCCAATGTTCGCAAATTATGATCCGGCAAAGTTCGGCTTTGAAACTGACGTGCAATCGGGGTGCTTTACCTCTTCTACATCTTTCAATTGCAAGAAGTGCCTGAAGCGTAGATGACCACATAAGTTCCCATTCAACCATACCTACTGAAGGGATTTCTCTGGTAACGAATGCCGAGTAAAAATTGTCATAGTGCAAGCGTCCAACTTCAAGATATTTCGAGTCGTTCTCGACCGACAATACAAATCTAATATTATTTATAGTCAGCCGGGGTTGATCGCGTAAATTTGATCTAAGACCTATCTCCGCAGGTATCTTCAAATTAAATCCCGTTGCAGTTCGCTCGGCGTACAAATGCTTAGGGCGTTCATTAAAGGAGATTGACCCGACTTTTGTGCTTTGACTGTGGATATTTATTTCAGACATTGTCTTTTCGATAATTCGTAAGTTTCGGATCGGCAGTTAGTCTTGTCTTCTCTTCCACACATTACGATCCTTAGCGAAGTCAGGGCGGAACATCTGAACATTGCCGCAATGATCACACGTAAGAATCAACCAAACCGGCCATGAGGAGATAGGAGTGTTATACGAACTAGGGGTTTTTAGCCCGCCAAAATGTTCTATTTCCGAGTAGTCTAATGGATAAACATTCTCTCTTGTTGGTCCGTGAGCTGCTTCTTGATAAAACCCGATGCCACAGTAAATGCAAGCTTGTGGCGTTGAAAGGTCTAAGTGATGAGCCCGCACCACAATCCTTCTTATAATCGTTTCTATAGCATCGGCAACCATAGCGGCGTTTGTCAGCCGCTTTGATGGATCTTCGACAATCATCCGGTCGAGCAAATCATAAACGAAAAAGTAGTCAGGCAGTGTTTGCTCTTTGGTCAAGTCATATTGCGAAGAGCGATGCACCTCGCGATCAAAGATTCTTTTCGCGAGCATCCAGTAAAGTACCTTACCGAGCGAATACACATCAGCCGCCGGAGTTATGTCTTCAGCTTTGCCGTGTGCTAGTTCCGGTGCCATATACCATCTTGAACCGACGGCTTCTTCGACATGCGTGAGTCGCTCAACGCCTTCCTCCGTGATAAGACACAGCCCGAAATCACCGACGACCGGCGTGCGAAGGTCTGCCCGAAGAAAGATGTTGTCGGGTTTGAGGTCGCGGTGAATGACGGGAGCGGCATGAGTGTGGGCGAAACCGACGCCGCGACAAATCGCGGCGAACAACTCAAGTTTCTCGACAATCGTGTAGTGGGATAAGTCGGTGTCCGCCAGTGAACCGCCAGCACAGTATTCGGCAACGAAGTAGGGCTTCTCGTGTTCCAAATCCTGATCAACGATTTCGAGTATGTTTGGATGATGCAATGCGAGTCCGGCTTTGACTTCGGTCTCAAAGCGGTCAAGCCTATTTCGGTTCTTTAACCTTTTGAGGACAAAGAGAGGTTGCTCCGGGCTGCCCACCTCGCGCACGAGATAGGTGTGAGCCTGACCTCCCTCACCAAGCGGTTTCACGATTTCCCACTTACCATATTGTTGTGGCAACGATAAAATTCCCCGCTTTAGTAATCAAACCAATTTATACAAACTGAGGTATTAGGAATTCAGGGATCTTATCGCCTTCTACCCGATTGACATTGTAATCATAATTTTACGAATCGTTCCTACTCAGCGACGTTCCACAGGGCAAACCTTATACAGTCTTGTGCCGTTGACCACAGCATTTGCTATACGTTTTGCCGCTCCGACAGATGCAGGGCGCACCACGCCCGATTTTGTTTTTGTGGGCTTTCGATTGCCGCTGCTGCTTGGCACGAGTCTCGCTTTTCGGCTGCGGATTGTCTTTAAGATATTGCCGGTACATTTTGTCCATGCGCCGATTCATACCGTCGGTCTTAGCTATCATCTCCCGCATGTCAATGCCCCTAAATCCCATCTCGTCCATGACGTGGGAGAATCGCTCCATAAGTTCATGTCGCTCTTCGACGGGAATCCTCGGACCACCTTTGATCATGCTGGTGCTTAATCTCTCGAACACCTTCGCGCCGTACAGAAGAAAGCTTTCCTTGTCCATCGGACGCAAGTACGGGTTCTGCTTGTATTGCAAACTCCAGAGGTCTTGTCGCTTTATCATACTCCCCGGTCGATCCTCTACATCGTCGCTGAATCTTTGATAGTTGAGTTTAGGAATGTCTTCGGGCGCGATGCTGAAGAATGGCTGTCCCTCAAACGCCGACCACCGCGGGCTCAGAGATGAAGCGAAGTTCGCCACCTTTTCAGAGTCGAGTTGTGCGCCCGGTATGATAAGAATCGGCAACCCTTTGAGCGTCGGAGTCATTTGCGTGTAGTGCGCGGAGTTGATTAGCATCACTGCTGCGACGTGCGGAAAACGCGTTTCGTCGGACGCAGTCTTCTTGTTGAGCGCGCGCCGCACCCGATACACGACCAGATCGGGCGAGAGTACATCGACGGCATCATTCAGTATGATAAGCAGCCCGCCCGCGTCGGGCAGAGCGAACGTCCGTTTTGTTTCCCTGATCTGCCGGTTGGCTTCCTCGACGACGCCCTCGACCGAGTCCGTTAGTGCATCTGAAATCTTCTTGTTGATCTCCTCCTTGTCAGGTAGGTACTGCAAAACTTTGTGTACTTCAATTTCACCGAAGAAAACCGGAAACTCAGGACGTTCCCGATGTGGCGCGAGGATGTTTTCAATCTTCTCCGAGCTATCCGTCTGAAGCGACTTTAGCTCGACGATGAACTTCCGGTTCTCGAAAAAGTAGTCGGCTTTTTTCGCTAATTCTTGCTCCCGCGTGAGTTCGAGGTCATCAATGCACTCGGCACCTCCGAGATTCTTGGCGAAGAACTTGAAGCGTCCTTCGAGGTTTTTGTCTGAGACGGCGAACCGCTCGTACATCTTCGTCAGGCGTTCGACCTCATTCCGATTCGTGATTTCGACGAATTGCCCCGCGAGGTTGGTGCGGATCTTCACCCGTGCCTGCACGAGTTGATCCGTCTGCCGCGACTCGACGAGGACGATTGTTGCCAGTCCTCTTCTCACCGCTTCGCAGAAGTAGGAGAAGCGGAATCGCGGGTTGTAGTAGTACTTACCGGGTTCGAGGGTTGTGTCGAATCCGGCTTCGATGCGCGAAGGATCAGCCGTGGCGTTCTTCTTAGCCAACTCCTCCTTGAGAGTGGAGCCTATAAGGTAGCGGTCTTCCGCAAGTTTCTCGAATCCGCCCTCAGTTTTCAGGTTGTGCACGGCGAGCAACCAGTATGTGAATGAAAACGACGTGACACGCGTCTCGGCTCCGGTGTTCGGATGGACAATGATCGTTCCTCTCGATAGCGGAATACGATGTCGTTGAGGCGCGGCAGTCGCCGAACTCCTGAGTTTCGCTTTAACGTCGTCGATGAGTTGCTCTGGGAAGGTGTCGATGTCAGGACCCTTGACCTTCAACTCTCGCATGAGATAGCTCAACAATTCAGGCTCCTCCGGAATCGCTGTCTCGATTCTTCCGTCTTCTTGCATAAACCTGAAGTCATAGAAGTGAAGCGTCAGTGCGAACACATCGGCGAGTTTCTCCTCCGGCGTTCGGTCCATGACTTCCGGGTTGAGCAGCCTGACGCGGCATTTGCCGGTCAACTCATAGGCTTCTTGTGTGTAACCGGTCGCGCACGCCATGACAGCCATATGCGCGCCGACGGCTTGCGCTTCGGCGTCGAAAATTAGGACTTGCGCCACTGTCACGGGATCGGCATTGTCATAGCAGTTGACGACGACCACATAATTATCGCAACCGTACGGCAATTGGAGTGCGGCATCGAACCCATACCCTTCGGACTCGACGTTCCATTCCACGCTCGCCCCGCGCCGCTCTGCGATGCGTATAGCCGCCGCCAGTTTCTCGAATTGATTCCAACTTCTACTTTCTACATTCTTCATCGCGTAAAACTTAACGAACGTGAGTTAAAACCTTGTCGCACATTGCAGCGTGCGGCTTGTCAACAAAACTCCCGTCCACTCCTTACTCGGTAAACATATACCTTCGGTCTTGATACGTTGGGTAAAGTTTGAAGTCGAATGTTGGTTAGTGATCGAACAATGTCTCAATCCCAATCGATGAACCGCATCCATAATCCTCGCGATAGTAGAATACGTTAGCTTAAAGGTTGATTGTGTTTTGCAATTCCACCTTATTAATTTTTCCTAAGTTACATGCTCACATGTTTGAATCTTAATATATTCGTCTTTTGAATCGTAATTTGTGCTGGAAGACGCAAACCATTCTAAAATCAGAAGCTATTCAATAACAGCGGAGATCATAATGGCTAGCATCCTAAAACCCTTAGATTTAATTGCTGAGGCAGACCTACGAGACCTTGTCGAAAACAAGGTGCGTGAAGTCAAGACCATTGAGTACAAGCAGCAGTTGCCGGGCAATTCGGACGGCGACAAGCGAGAATTTCTTTATGATGTTTCTTCGTTCGCTAACGCTTCTGGTGGCGACATCATTTATGGCATGCGCGAAGCGGGTGGCGTGGCGGCGGAAGTGATAGGCTTGCAGATCGAGGACGTTGATAAAGAGGTGCTGCGGTTAGAAGGGATGATTCGCACAAGCATCGAGGAGCGCATTCCCGGACTTGCTATTCGGACTGTGCCTCTTATTACAGATGGTGTCGCTGTTATCATCCGCATCCCGCGCAGTTTCGCTCTACCGCATATGGTCAAGTTCGGCGGGCTTCAACGTTTTTATTCACGCAACTCTGCCGGTAAATACCCACTCGACATTCGAGAACTACGCACCCTCTTCGACTTGTCGGCGACAACCGCCGAGCGCATCAGAAAATTCCGTGCTGAACGGTTGGCAACAATCATCGCCAATGAGGGTCCGGTGCTTATGGATAGCAACTCGAAGATTGTGCTACATGTCGTCCCACTGGGTGCCTTCGATCCAGCGGCACGACTTGATCTTTCTAGGTCGGTAATTGATCAAGCTAACCTGTGTCCGATGCGAACAGCAGGAAGTTGGAATAGCAGTCGCCACAATTTCGATGGACTCTTCACTACCGCTTCAGACAACAATATCAGCTATTCTTATGTGCAAATCTTCAGCAGTGGGAGCATCGAGGCAGTCAACACTTCACTTCTGCATTCTCCGTGGCAGAAAGACCCGCCGATGATTCCGAGTCTCGCGTACGAAGAAGAGTTGATAGATGCGTTGTCGAGATTTCTCGCCATACAAAAGCAACTCGGCATAGAACTTCCAGTGTTTGTCATGCTGAGTGTACTCGGAGTTAAAGGTTTCAGGATGGGTTACGATAAGCAAAGATTCTTTGACGAAGGGCGAACGATTGATCGTGATGCTTTAATCGTTCCCGAAGTTCTTCTGGAAAGCTACGATGCAAAACCTGTCGATGTATTGCGCCCGCTTTTCGACGCCGTGTGGAATGCCGCAGGATGGTCACGCTCGATGAATTACGATGACAAAGGGAATTGGGTGGGACGTTAATATGAATGACAAGTGCTGGATTTGTAGAAGAACAGTTGAGCCTTACTCGTGGAACTATTCTCAGCCGGGTGCACATATCAAATGCCCCATATGCGGCGAACATCGGCTGTCCGAGAGACTTGCAAACAAGCTCGGTCTTTATCCCTTAGACAATAGTTATGTGTTCTCGGCGGCGATTCGAGAGCAGAACGAGAAGGGTCTCGTGCCGTGGGTCGAAGATTTAGAGGAGTTGAAAAGTTCGGTCGCAATTCCGCATGGACCGCTCGAAGCAATTGATCGCATCCTACTTCACATTTACAAGAAAATGAGTTCAGCTAGCGAGTTTTTGGAGATAAATCCTGAAACAGATTTTCCTCTAGGATATGCCCACGACGCTAGTGAGTTTGAGTTTCTGATCCAGAAAGCGTTGGAGTTATTTTATTTGGAAGAGGGTCCGTTTCAACAACAGTACCGACTCGCTCTGAACGGATGGCGACGTATCGATCACCTGCGGCAGAATGAAGTCAAATCCAACCAAGCCTTCGTCGCGATGTGGTTCAACAACGACCTTGACGACGCTTGGTTAAACGGAATTAAGCCCGCCCTTGAACAAACTGGATACGCTCCTTTAAGGATCGACCTCAAACAGCATAACGAAAAGATCGACGATCAAATTATTGCCGAGATTCGCAAGAGCGGATTACTAGTGGCAGACTTTACAGGGCAACGCGGCGGCGTGTATTTCGAGGCAGGTTTCGCGATGGGCTTAGGCATTCCGGTGATCTGGACATGCCGTGAAGAAGATGTTGCTAAACTTCATTTTGATACTCGACAGTACAACCACATCGTTTGGAATGATGCGGCTGACTTGCGCGAAAAACTTATCGCGCGCATCGAGGCTACGTTGCCGAACCGGGTTAGTCGCTCACGTTAAAACTTTACGGCAATCGCCGCTGGGGATTATCAAGATTTAAGGTTACAGATGTGGTCATGTAAGACCTCGCGAGCTAAGACCCAAATCAACTACTTGCTCTACACATTCTTTGCTGTGTTTCATCATTTGCTCAACGCGGAATTTGTCCGCATGTTGCGGGTAGTATTGCAGCATGAATAACCACAGAAGATCGAGCGAACGAATATACAGCTTCGCCACCACCTTTGTAGCGTTCTCTAATTGTTCGAGCGAAGCCTTCACCCAGTGCTTTTCTAGTTCATTCGCCTTGTTCCATCGCAGGAAGAGAACGTCGTTGGGTCGACCTTCTCCCTTTAAGCTTTCAATCACGGGCTTTCCGTGCTTCAACTTATTTTTGTATATGTTGATCTCTTGTGCATATTCATCCAACCCCTTAACTGAGGTTGCGATGTCTCGATAGTGAGACTCAAACCACACTTCGTTAATATCAAGATACAGTCCCAGTCTTTCATAAGTGATAGAAGTAAAGCCGAAGTTATCGAGCAACTGCCGTGCTGACTCAAAGTGCTTGAAAATGCGCGGCGCATTTGTACTCCCCATCTTACTTTGGTCTTCAACGCCTATAGTCAAGTGTAAGTGTTTACCATCGCGGCGATTCTTGAACGCATGAAGCAGAATCGCGAAATCCTCGTAGCTGCTGTAGAGCATTTGCAGACCGCTCAAGCAAACACTCTTACGTTTAGTAGCGTCCGACACGGTGCGAGCTTTTTCGAGCAAAGATGTAATAGCGTTGAAGTTCATTGCGAGCGCGAACTCTGCGTAGTTGCTTACAAATTGCCATTCAATCAGGTCATCGTGTTCTCTTGTATCTGCTTGCTGGGTCATGCGTTCATGCCAACTAAAATTTGACTTTTTAAGCAATGAAACTACTAAATTCTAGCCACACATCGGACTTAGTTTTTAAGGAGTCAGGAGGTGCTTTTCAATCAACTGCTTGTATCCCTTATGGCATTCTGCACGAGTAGTGCTAAGACTTTTTCTAAATTTCCGATTTTTGATTATACCTCCACGCCAAGCTGCCAGTTCTTCCTTGAAGTTTTGTTGAACATTCAGCAAATGTTGTGGAGCAGGATCGTTTTGGTCAACTAGGAAGGCGACGTATGCTTCCGTAATCTGCGCTTTCTGTTCTAAGTTCGCGGTGTAAAACTTTTTACCCGCCGTTAAATCGAACACTTTTTTGCAGCCATACGCTCCTGCGGTTGTAATGCCAGCAACTATGGCTGACTCGACACCTTCCGGGAAAAAGAAGTTGTCAACAAAAAATCCGACAGCGTAACTGATGGTGACTACTGCACTGTCCCCCGGAGAGGTCAGTATTTTTATTAGTTCGGCAATTCCTTTAGTGTCGGAGTCAGCCATACAGGTTTAGGTTTTGAAGTTCCTGAAGGGTTCTGTTCGGGACGCGATTGACTGGTTGTTCTTGATTTCAAAATCAGTATCTACTAACTTTTTCTTCCGAGTCGCTGCCAGCAATAAAATGGTTAAGAGTGCTGAGTAGGCAACGATGAAACCAAGGATAAAACCGATTCCACCGCTTAAACCTCCGGACAATACATCGGTTATCGTCAAGGTCAGCAATCCAGCCGTAAAAGATAGCCCCATTATGTTTTGCGCGGCAGCCGCTATGAAACCTGTACCACTATTACTGCTTTTAGTGGTCATAAGAGTGGAAGATGTGCCTTGAGTCAATAATCTTTTTTTCTTTTTGCGTCCGCGCACAAAAACAACTGTTAACACTGCTAAAAGCGTGAGAAAAGCAAGTGTCATTGCAGTGCTAATTACATAGCTAAAATATTCACCTGTCGGGTCAAACTTAGACGTCGGGTAATATTTAACCAAGCCGAAAAGAACAAAATAGATGTAGAAGTTAATTACTAAGTGCGTAAAGAGAGTGCGAAACATCCAACGCTCCAACGGTTGTTCTACATCAGCCAAAAAAACTTGCAGCATACTGCCAACTCCGACGCTCAACGCCCCTATAATGAGGGACAATATGCCGCCGCGTCCCCCTGCGATAAGTATTCCGACTAATACACAGCCGAAGGACATGAATGATCCGAGTGACAATCCAAGGGATTGTCCGATGCTTGGGCGAGGTACTTCTTCATCCTCACTAAGCACATGAATGGACGAAAGTCGGTGGGCGTACGCTGCAATTCGCGGCTTGCGTCCTTTGTAATTTTCTAACTCGACCGCGATTTTAATAAACTCTTTTTTGGCGAGCGTAAAGGGCAGCAAGCTCAATTCGTGGTGACTAGATTTAACGCAAAGCTCAGTGTCTCCGAGTTTAACGGGTGAAGTGAAGTTTACAATTACGGCGTCACCGAAATTTATATTGAATAAACCTTCAAAGTAATCCGCTTTGAGGGAATTGAGACTGGTGTTAGCGATCTTCAAGGTTACGATTTGGTACTTATCATCTTTCGTTTTACCTGCCTCGAAAACTCTGCAAACGAGCCTCACCTGTCGTCGTTGCCATACCAATAGGGGTAAGGCGACGATGAATAAACTCAAAGTAGCGAGCAGCCAGATTGTAGATGCCTCCATGAGTAGCCGAACCTCCTCTCTCCACGCGATGCCGCTCGAATTGGTTAGGTTTATACCAAGCGCGTAAACTCGATCGATAACCGAAGTAGCTCTCATATTAGCCCCTTTCCTTTTCACCGTCACTACCAAGAAGTTGAACGTGTAGTTTCGCGGCTGCAATTACATGCAAAGGCGCAATAACTGACGCGTGCGGTGCGGCGCGGGGCATGATGTTGGGCAGAATTTTGCGTGCATGTTTTGCTCCGTTGTGTGTCCGTATCCTAAGGCTAAGCCGATGTGAAGAAGGGAAATCTTTAAGCGTGGTTGTACAAAACGCGCGTCTCGCTTTTTAACAAGCTGAAAGTTCGACTTTTCAACAACGCATAAATATTCACGACAGGAACCGGTAAACATTATGCGATTTGCCTTTATAAGACGATTGTAGATAATGGAACCGGTACCGGTCCGCTGACGAAGATTACGGGACCACATTCGGTATACCGAATGAAAGCTACAAACCGTCCAACCCTTTGAGTATGGATAATTAAGAGACAGCAAATCTACTTCTTGAACATATAGTTGAAGTACAAATGCCGGAACGGAAGGGTTTAGATGACACATAGTACAGATAACTCCCTTTTATCTGTACTGTGTTTTGCAGGTTGCACAACCTATACAACGTGACTTGGAACCACAATATAACACGTTATTGAACGCTGGATTGTACTACCTTCCACAACGTGACCAGAGGATTTCGTGGTTGATGTGAATATGGTCAACAACTATCTCAACTAAATCAAGCATCTACTTTGTTAACACGAGAGGTCGAAAAACAATTACTTTGACAAGCGAGCGACGGAGGACTACGCTAACGCTGATAATGTGGATTTTTTGCTCGTTATTTTCACGGTAAATAAGGTGAAAAAGCTATGACTTTTGGTGACTGCATTAGAAGGGCGCGAAAGGCGAAGGGCATCAAACAAATTCATCTCGCCCCGCTCATCCTGAAAGAGGACGGCGAGTCGATTTCGGTGCCGTACTTAAATGATCTTGAACACGGACGGCGTAAGCCGCCTGGCGACGAAATGCTTGAGCAGTTCGCCAGGGTGCTCGACATTAAACCGGTTGTGCTTTACGTCTTGGCGCGACGACTGCCGCTCGACTCACACTTGATGTTGGCTGCTTATGATGATGGTGAACGGTTCGAGGCGGCGTACAACGCATTTCGCCGGGAGGTCATGCGAGGTGTCGCGGCTTAAAGCACTTTCGACTTGACGAGGTAAAGCATTTACAGATGAAAAGAGGCGGGAGGTGGCGCAGTTTCGCGTTACCTCCCGCCTCTTTTCATGTGTTTAGTTTACTGCTGTCTTCGTTTTCCACTATGTCTACTCAATAAGATATTTTCACTCCTCTCACAAGCACCGCTGACTCCCATCCTACCTAGACATCAACTCGAACAATCGTTTGCTTTGCCGCTTGACACGAGGTCGGTGCGAAGCTAGGATGCTCCGAACAGAGTTCACCATATTGCATAACTGGCTAATTACTATAAATTACCGGGAGCAGTGCAGTTATTATTTGCTATAGGAATGTATCTATATGAAAACGCAACGCGTATTCACGCATGGCGGCGTAACTCCGACATGGATCGTGATCGACGACGCCTACCGTCCGGTGGAGTTCGTCAACGAATTCCTTCGATACCTGACAACCGTCGACCGCTCACCAAACACCGTTCGCGCTTACGCCAGTGCGCTCAAAACCTATGCTTTATACCTTGCCAACCATAAAATCGATTGGGTCAAAGTCGGATTCAAGGAGCTTACCGGCTTCGTCGCCGAGTTGACCGAGCCGGTGCAAGCAGTCTCCATGTCAGGTGCGCCGCCTCGCATTGCACAACGAACCAACAGCACCGTCAACGCGATAATGGCGGGCGTAAAGGGTCTTTACGAATACTATCGTCGCCGTGGGGTCGTGACGGAGCTAGAGATTTATCAAAGCAAAATCTACAAACACTCGCGCTACAAGCACTCCCTATATGGCGAAGGTCGTCGGCATCCCGTCGAGGCAAGCGTCCTCACGCGTAAAACGGCTAGAACACTGCCCCGCCGCCTCACGCGCACACAAGTTGATCTTATCGTTCGCGCCTGCTCCAACGAACGCGACCGATTTCTAATTCAACTGCTTGATGAGAGCGGATTGCGAATTGGACAAGCACTCGGGCTGCGGCATTCCGATGTCGACGTCGAGCGAAAAGTGATCGCAATCGTCCGGCGTCGGGATAACGCAAACGGCGCGCTCAGCAAGCGACGGGAGACATATGAGGTTCACATTTCCGACGAACTAATCGCGTCTTACGTCTGCTACCTTGTCGATCTCGATACGCCGTCCGATTACGTTTTCGTCAATTTATGCGGCGACCGCGTCGGTCGTCCATTAACCTCCAACTCCGTTACCGCCCTGTGTCGCCGTTTAACGGACAAAACCGGAATCGCGTTTACTCCGCACCTCTTTCGTCATACTCATGCTAAAGATTTCGCCGCGAGCGGCGCCGACAGCCGCTACATCCAAGAGCGACTCGGTCACGCCTCTCGAGAATCGTCGGAGATTTATACCCTGCCCGACCATGCGGAAATGAAGCGACAGTTCAATAATTTCAGGGACGCTCGTCAACAGCTCACAGGGAGCAAACCTTCTTAATCAAAAAGTTAAATTCATATGTGCGAGATGACCACTGAGCAAATTGAAATCAAACATCGAGAGATTCGTGACAAATTAGCCGGCTATTGGATACAAGACGAATGGGTAGCCGGCGAATGCCCGACAGCGAACGATGAGGACTTTACGGTGTCACCCAAAGGCACGTTGCGCCGCGATGCGACTCTACGACTCGGTTGCTCCTCACCGACGATCGGCGAGGAGATTAAGTTCGCGATCAAAGAAAATTTGTGTCGCGGCGAATGGACGACTAAAAAAGCATGGGACCACAAAAGGTCGATTCACTGCTTGATTCAATGGCTCAATGCCTCGGCACCGACCTCACATTCGCTGATGAACCATGATTTCGCGGAGTGGAGAGAATCGCTGGTTGACTACATGAAAACCGAGTTGGGCTTAAAATCCCGTCGTGTCAAGGAGAATGAAGAGTGCACTTTTCGGGCAATCTACAAGATTATTGAAGAGGAATTCGACGACAGACCGCGATACGAACGTGATACTTGGAATTTAGCCGAGATGGGTTTTCTGAAAGAAGACCGCCATGACGACATTCGTAGACTTCGTTTTGCGGGCATTACTCAACCTTGTCTTCGGAAGGCAGCCAAGCGATACCTGAGGCTGTCCCTCATTAGAGAAAGTGTCGGCGGCGCGTACAGCAAACTCGTGATACTCAAGCACTTTTCAGAATTTCTCGCCGAAAGCTACCCCGCAATTCAAGCTCCTGAAATAAATCGTGATGTCGCACTCGGCTACCTCGCCTACTCGCAAGAGACACTTGCCCACAACACGCGGTGTACTTATTTGTCGCAACTGCGCCTGTTTCACGAGGTGTGCGTGAGCGAAGGGTGGCTTCCCTTGACGAATGAACCTTTGATTTACCCGGGGGAGATACCTCAACCTTTACAGATAAAACGGCGAAATATCCCTGAAGACATCATGATGCAGCTTGAACGAAACACGAGTTTTCTTCCAAATCAAGAACGGCGTATGACGGAAATGTTGATCGAAACCGGTCAGCGAATCGGCGATCTCTGCGGCACACGTTTCGATTGTCTTCAGCGAGACGAGGATGGCGATTACTCCATTGAATTTGCTATCGAAAAAACGAAGGGTAATCACTCGATACCTGTTAGCCAACGCACCGCCGCGATCATCGAGGAACAACAACAGTATGTGATCGAAAACTTCTCTCGTAAAACTAAAACTTTGTTTCCGTGGTTGAGGGGTGAAACTTATAAAGCTTATAAATTCAATAAGGTACTCAATCAACTGGCAATTGAGAAAAACATCACGGATCGTTTCGGAGATCTTTGGCACTTTCAGAGTCACCAGTTTCGGCACACCGTAGCCACCCGTATGGTTAACGCCGGCGTTCCGGAACGTTTCGTTCAAGAATTTTTGGGTCACAAAACTTCGCGAATGACCCACTTGTATGCAGAACTTTTCGATTCATCGCTGAAATCCGCTTTCAACAGATTTCTCGAGCACAGAGAGAAAGAGCGTATGGATGCTGTCACCGAAGCATTAAGTTCCGACCAGCCGGAGCAATCGGATGGAAAGGCGGCGTGAGTATGAGCCTTATAAAAAAGGTTTGCGAACGAAATACGGAAGGGTTGAAACAAGCGGCTCTCAATAAAAGCAACGCGGCGCGAAAGCGCGCCGACATGGCAATCGACCGACTCGTGCGTGCCGGAAAACCTGTCAATTTTCAGAGCGTTCACTTAGCCGGTGAAGTCAGCGTCGCCTTCCTCTACGGAGAAGCCAAACTCCGCGCACGCATTCAGCACCTACGCGGACAGCACAAACCACGAGAGATAATACCAACCTCCGAACAAGCTAACGCCAACTCGCTAAGGACGATGGTCGCGGCGTTAAAAGTCGATAACAAGCGATTGAGAAGCGAAAACTCCGAACTGAGGAAGCAACTTGAGGTCGCGTACGACATGAGAAATACGACTTGAAGAGTACGCGATAGCACTGATGATAGTTGTTTAGCGCGATTACCTTTCACACGCGGTTGCAAATCATAATAGGCTGGCACTTTGGGGAGACGAACATGGCACTTTGGGGAGACGAATTTCTCTAAGAACTGTCGGTAATAGTGTGTAATAATAGGGTTTATCGTTTTGCGGTGTCTTACATACTTACTTAAACAAACTTATACTAAACAACAACAGTAGCGGTTTATCCGGTTGTTGTTATATGGGCAAAGCCAAATGTCAAAAACCAAGACGAGCGACAAACCAGCGGTAGCGGGAAGAACCGGACACCGGCAACTCAATCTTTCCACAGACCCGATTCGCATCGAAACCAACTTCAGCCGCTTCCCTGTCCACAACCTCGCTAAACGCGGGCGAATCAACATCGAGATCACGGAAAAAACGAGCGCGGCAGCAATCGCTTTCCGCTGGGAGGTTTCATACAACGCGCGCTACGGTCAGCCCGGTCCGCTCGCCTATAAAGTCGATTCACTGATTGTGAATAAACGGATTGATGAAGCGGTCGTCGCCGGACGCTCACTGCCGAAGCTAATCAGGTTGGGGTCGCTCGCCGGAATATGCGAAGAGTTGGAAGTCGCCGACAGCGGGCGCAACCGCAGCAACATTCGTCGGGCGATCTACCAGAACGCTTTCGCCGCGATCAACGCGAAGATCAGTTATGTGAGTAGCGACCGGAGTGAGCGTCACGTCGAGTTTGGCTCAACCAGATACGCCGTCATCTTCACCGGCGAGCGATTGCCTTCGGGGGGACGTGCCGACGCGGTATACATTCTCCTTAACGACCTTTATCGCGACTTGCTCAGTCAATCGCTGCGGCGACCGCTCGATTACAATTATCTGCGCTCGCTACCCCCTGCCCCGCAAAGATTCTACGAGTTGGTTTCATACCAGATTTATGCCGCGATCAAGTATCGGCGCGCGCGTGCGAAGATCACCTACTCGGAACTCTGCCTCTATGCGCCGCAAGTCAGATACTACGATTTCGATCATGTGAAAAAGCAGATGTACAAAATCACGAACCCGCATCGTCGCTCGAATTACATCGCGAAGGTCGACTATGAACTCGGGACGGATGCCGAGGGCAACCCCGATTGGAACATCTACTACACGCCGGGTGAGCGCGCGCGGGCAGAGTACAGGGTGTTCACCGACAAGAACTACCGGTTGAGTTTCGGAGGAGCAGACGCGACGGCAGTGCAAGTGCCGGACGTAAAAACCGAGATCGTCGAAAAGAATCTCGATAGCATGACCGAAGCCGTACAAGCGGCGGTCAAGACACCCGACAAACCGGACGACTTATTAACGGAAGAGCAGAGCGATATGCTAGACCGGCTTACTCTGATCGGCATCAGCGAAGTTGTTGCACGCGAGTTCGTTGTCGGGAGTTTAGAAGTCGCCAAAAGACAGTTAGCGGCTTTACCGTTTCAGAAGTGCGATGACAAGGCGCGGTTTCTCGTCGCCGCCATCAAAAATGACTACCGGTTGCCGCAAGCCTACGCGGAAGCCGAGTCCAAGCATGAACAAATGGAAAAGATGAAGCGGAATACGAAAGCGTCGAAAGAGTGCCGATTCTGCCAGGGGCGGAATATACATATGATTGTGGTCGATGAAAGACAGGCAGGAAGAAAATGCACGCATGACGAGCAAGTCGAGTCCTCATATAAAAGTGTGACCTACTGACATTTTGACAAGCTGAAATGTTAATCTTGAAAGCTCAAGAACCCGGAAAGACTAACTTGCTGTTCGTGGTACCGTTTGTAAATGTTGGATTTCGACTATAAGGGACATCCATACACCGCCGTACAGAAGAAGCGCATCGTCGAACTTGGCAATGATCCGGTTAGAGGGTTTCGCTCCGAAGAAGGCGAGGCGGGTCTCGCGGCAGAAGAAGATTATGGATTGAAGTTAACGCGCTATCCGGGTGAAGGTCTCGAATTTACCGACCAAAACGGCTCTTACTGGGATGTAATTTCCCCACCTTCAATCTCACTAAGCGGCAGACCCGCCTTCCGGCTCAACCGGATAATAAGTTCAATCAAATCTCACTTGCTCAAAGGTAACGTGATTTTGGATTATGGGCGATTGAACGACTCCGACAAAGCAATGTTGCAAGAAGCGATAAAATCTTTGACTGACCGCGAAAAGAAGGGTAGAACGATACTGGTCGTCCGCACTGGAGAGTAATATCATGTCTTACATTGTAGAGGGCGCATACGGGCAGGATTGGCAGGGTTCAAACTGGGTGTTCCGCCATATGAGTGAGCATCTACTGCGAGTCCTACAAAAGACCGAAGGTGCTGAAGAACTAGCGGAGCGATTAGAGGAAGCCGTCGACATCGAGATCGGTTATCTGGACATCTCCGATTTGTTGCAGTCGCCGAAATTAAGTCACCTTTGGTCACAAGCAATCGAGGAAACAATCGCACTCCTTCGCTCTGAGGGAAACGCGGACTGGCGCGAGCCGGATAGGTTCGAGTCGTTTCTCACCAAGGTCGGTGAACTGAAGAGTCTCGCCGAAATTCAGCAACCGACGGCGGCTTGATTCTTGTGTAGTGGCGGAAAACAAAGATTGATTCGGAACGGCGAACGGCAGATGCGATTCGACCCCTGCCGTCGATTTTTGCCGCGGGCACTACATTACGAAGCCGCAGCCATCGTCCGCACTTAGTAAGTGATCAATTAGATTGTTGCGACGTAGGTATTCGATAAAACTATAAGCAGCCGCTTCGCTGTCGAGTTTGTCGATATAAACCAGTTTGCGAACGGCGGAGGGTGCCAGCACCAGGTCGACGGTGTAAAGATACATACCGACGATCCACGCGTGAAGAAGTGCTCCACAATCGGGACACGGCGCACGGCGATCTGTGTATTCGTACTCGTACTGGGCATCGCATCGCGGACATAAACATGATGCCCAGTCTTCAGCATGAATCGCTGTTTGTGAGTACCAACCGGAACGCGGATCATAATCAAAGGACATCCAGTTCGACCTCTTGCTTATTCAATGGGCAGAACTCTTGCACGGAACACCACGCACACGCCTCGCACGACCGGGGCGTAAAGGCATCGCCCGCGAAAGCGCGGCAGCAAGCGATTAAAGCCTGCTTGTTGGTTGCGATCTGCTCGTTAGTATATTCGACGGACACCCGTGTCAGCGTTATGACGTTCAGATACGTCAGCCGCACCCGGGTAAAATCTTTGTAGCATATTCTCACTAAAAGATAAGTGATAAACATCGGTAAATCGCCGACTAAAGACTCGAGAGTCGGCACCCGTCCCGAATTGTTCGTCTTGTAATCGGTGATCTCCAGAAGAGATTCACCGCAAATCTCTATTTTGTCTGTCTTGCAGCTGAACCGGATTCGTAATTCGTCCGAAACACGCACGACGTGCGAAAGGTACATCTCGGTGCCCATTACTTGACGATTCTCTCTGCTTTCGCTTCGCCCTACCTCTTCCATGTAACGACCGAGAGCCGTGCAGCCGCGGGTGAAATAATCCCTGGATTCCTGCTTGTCGGCGAACGCTCCTGTATCCCAATACCGGTTAAGAAGTTGATCCAAGGGCGGAAGGACGGACATTTCGTTGCCGGGCTTGTGTATCGCCTCTAAAGCACTATGCAGGCTGCGTCCGAAAGCGAGTGCCGGCGACGCGCCATCGCCGTATCCAACCCGGTCGATGTGCTTGAGTTTGTACATCGCTCGACACTGGAGCCAATCTCGCAACTTGGTTGGAGTGAGTTGAATCAAGATAGTTCCCTCGTTGAATCGATATGCAGCACTTTTTGATTTGCTGTTTTGACGACGGCACAATGTCGCATCTCTGGAATTTAAGGCGCGCATTATACATCAGCCCTGAATAGTTTCAATGGTAGATGTGCAATGTCGAAATGTTAAAATTTCAACAGTTCAAAACAATAAGTTAATTTTAATATTTACAGAGGCTTTGCCCATAAAGTCGAAAACGGTGCTTGATAGTGCGCTCAAATTTTGCATGACCGCAATATGATGTACTCAACGCAGACTTTATGGGCAAAGCCATTTACAGAAATCAGTGACGTAGTTATGAAAGGAAATCGTGGATGATAATGTCGAAAGAAGATGGTTAAATTGAATCGACACCGGAAGGTCAGTCTGCGTCGGGATCTTCCCCTTTTCGCTTTCGCGCTTTAAGCCACTTGGCTAATAATTCTTCAACGAGATCGCTGTAATCACGGGCATCACGCTTTACCCTGCGCTTCTCGGCGCGTAGCTCGTCTTGGATGTCGAGGTACGTTGCCTCGCGGATATAAGCCGTCGTTTGAGTGAACTCGGGGTCTGATCGTTTGCCGTTCGGTCTGCCGGGGCGGCGGGGCGGTTCAGTTTCCTGCGCCTTCGGAGGGCGACCCGGACCACGCCGTTTGACTGATCGTTTCGCCGGTGGCTCGTGACCACTCGCGGCTTCGAAGATTTTTCCAAAGCGACTCATGGTTAGCCGGTAATTTCTCTCCCGACCGCGACGTAATCCGCCCACGCTTGCGCCGCACGCGGGTCGTTCACCTGATATGCCATCTGACCGGCAAGGGCGGCTCGCTGAAAGGCGACAAGTCGCCGAATTTGATGTTTGAAGATGGGGAGTTTTTGCTCTTCTAAGGTCTTGCGCGCTTCTTCGGCATCACGGTTCGGTAGCGGTGGGCAAATGGTCAAAAGAACACGGTAGCGTGCGCCCTTGATCTTCTTGAGAGCCTCGACGGTGAGCATCGTCGCATCGAGCGACAGCGCGTCGGGCGTGCAGGGTAGTATGATCTCGTCGCAACCCTCGACCAACTCTTTCATGTCTTGTGCTTCAGGTCGCGCTGCGGTGTCAATGACAATGTGGGTGTGTTCGCGTGCGAAGCGTGGTCCCTGCTGTTCGCCCACGACTTTGAACGGCAATTCGCCGCGTCCTGCCCATCCTAATGCCGAGCGGTTCTCGTCGGCATCAATTAGGAGCGTCGGTGCCTTCTGCTGAAGAATCCCGGCGAGATGAACGGCTGAGGTCGTTTTACCTACGCCTCCCTTATACGCCGCGACTGTTAAAATCATTCTGTAGATTTCGCGGAAAGAAACTTCCGTCATAATTCGAGATTAAGTAACCTCGTACTTATATGCGGGGTGGGTATAACCGTCAAGTGCGGCTCAAGAATGTTTTAGGGGATTTTGAATCGTCGGACTTTTGAAATGCTAAAAACTATGCGCCCTCCGCCGCCGTAAATCTCACGATTTCGGCTGCCGCACTCGTCGCAACTACAGAGCATCGGTGCTTCCGTTTCGTGATGAACACGAGCCGTTTATTTACGCACCAAACTCCAGATCGCATCGCGCTTCGCTTCGTAAGCCGGTACGTCCTGTAAGGATCTCGCGTCGCCGTTCGATGCCACCACTTGCACATCACCCAACCCCAATAGCCGCTGGTCGAAGGTCGTCAGCGTCGACACGTCGCGCACCGAGCCGAGCGGGATCAGCCGCGTGTAGCGGTTGACGATCCCGCCCCGCACTTCGACGTGCTCGGTCGTCACGGTGTAGCGCGTCGACGCGAGCGCGAGGTACATCCCGACGGCAGTAACCAACATGCCGGCGGGTACAAAGCAGGACATGATGCCGAAGAAGTGAAAGATCAGCGGGTCGTATTCCATCCGCTCGGGCGGATAGTAGAACGACGCGACGTGATAGCTGAGGTAGATGCCGCCGTAGTAGAGGGTGAAGACGATCACTAACGCCGCTCCCCACAAGGCGACCCGCAGGCGTGCGCGCCGCATATCCGGGCGTGCCGTGAACACTATCTCAGCTGTACCCCGCGGCATCATCTCTGGTTCGCTCCTCACTACCGGCTGTTCGCCGCCGTCGCTTTCGCACAATCGGCGAATGCCAGCAAGGCGGCGAGTGCCTGTGCCGTCGGTGTAAACTCCATCTCGCCCAGTTTGACCTCGACCCGCTTGCCCGTGCCGATGAGCAGCAAGGTGTCGAGGTCTGCGCTCGATAAAACCTTTTGCGGGCGCACGGTGCCGGGCGCGGGACGGCGAAACTCGAAATCCTGCAACCTGTTCGCGGAACTCGGCGCCACCCGCTTGCCGTCGACGAGGAACAGCAAATCGAATTCGGTGAGCGTGAAGTTGTGTTTGCGTGTCGTAATATTGAATTCGAGTATTGCCGAGCGCGGCACATACCGCAGGTCGCTCTGATAGCGCGGGTGGTAGTTTGCATTCAGTTCAATCCGTTCTTCCGCCGCGTCGTAGATGATGATCGGGTTAAGCACGACACTCCCGCGATCGGAGAAGCGGTCGTACTTGCGCTCGATGCGCTTGTCGGCGGGGTCGCACGTCTTCCCTGTCGCGGTGTTTCGTTGCGCGAATGCATCAGGGTTGAACGTGAAGGCGAGCAGCATTAGTATGCTGCCCGTGCGGAAAGTAAATCTGAGAGGATGATTCATGGCGGCTCCTCGAGTCGCGCGCCGACTCTCGGTGGAGTAGGCGGGAGATCAACCCGCGGCTCTTTGACACATTGAGGTAAGGAGAACCGGACGAGCAGCACCCGATGACTAAAAGGCAGTCACGCAAGGGGCAGTGATGCGCGCCGGCTGCGGGTTTTCATATCGACCCGCGGTGGCAAAGTTATCGGCGGTTCGCACCATACATCCAAATGGATGTAAAGGTAAAGTGGAAACTCGTTTTCCATCAAGAGGAGGACTCTGATGGGAAGCGCACAACGCCCACGACCGGCGCGCCTCGCCGCCAAGCTCGCGCAGGTGAGAGCCAAACTCGGGTTGACCCAAGAAGAAATGCGAGTTGCCCTGAATTACGGCAAGACGCCGAAGGAAGCGGGTCACATCTCGCGCTTCGAACTCGGCACGCGCGAACCACCTTTGCTCGTACTGCTACGCTATTCGCGCCTGGCGGGGGTGCCGATGGAGGTGCTGGTAGACGATGAATTCGACCTGCCGAACAAATTGCCGGCGCGACGAAAGCGGTCGGAGCCATGAGGAGAAAGCTGCTGACGAAGAGATGGGAGTATGAATTATGAATCACCTTCTCCGTGTGCTGTCTCCGGGGTCATAATTGACTATCCAACCTTACTCGGGCTTGCGCGTCATCAATAAGCTTGTCGTTGTAACTTCCCTCACCCCTTACCTTCATAGAACTCCTAAACTTTGCACACGAAATTACGAAACTGCGCGATCGAAGCAGGGAGTCAGAAAACCCCCTATACATTAAGCTGCAAAAACCCAATAAAGCGGGGTATTTTTAGCTTACTTTCTGACCTGTTAGAAATCAGTAGTTATATAGACAATAATCCGACTCCGACAATGATACTGAACTTGTTGCAGCGTCGAGACTTCTGGAGAGACCGAGGGGTGAACCGCCCTCCCTGCGCTGCAACTTGCTGTTATGTGCGACAATCATGCTCTAAATCTAAACTCGTGTTTTGCTGATCACCTTCTTAATAGTTTGCAAATATTCTTGCTTGATCTTCCGGTTCGAGAGCTTTGCGTAGCGTTCGCTTGCGGCGACGGATTCATGTCCGAGGAAGTCTCTAATTGAAATTACTTCGGCTCCCTCTTCCAACAGATTTGACGCAAATGTGTGGCGCAAGCTATGACAACTCGCTTTCACGCCCGCTGCTTTCGTCAAGCGTTCCATCTTCTTCTGAATCGCCTTAATCGAGAGCGGAGAGCGACGGCGTTTTTGATTCCAAAAGAAGTAGTCTCCCGCCACCTCGGCAGGACGTATCGCTAAACATTCTTGCAGACTTGCCAACGCATCGGCTGAAAGGTAGAGCCGCCGATCCTTGCGTCCCTTTCCTTGCTCAACCAACAGAGTTTGTTGCTCCCAATCAATATCTTGGAGTTTCAAGTGCGCGGCTTCTGAAACTCGCAACCCGCAACGCAGCATCAGCAGAAACAAAGCGCGATCCTGACGATTCTTAATCTGTGCGAACAAGCCTTTAACTTGCTGCACCGACAGCTTCTTCGGTAGCGGCTGACCCTGACGTAAGTGGTGGCTCGGCTTGACCGGATTAGCAAGCGAAGTTTCCTGCTCGATGACGAGAAAGTCAAAGAAGTGTTTGATAGCGTACAACCGCCGATTGATTGTCGTCGCTGCCAGACCTTGCCGGTGCTGATGCTCAATGAAGCAGTCGACATCGCGCCATGTAACTTGGTTCGCTGCTTTCAGTGTGGTGGCGAAGAACAGCCGCAAATCCAGATGGTAGTTCTCGATTGTCAACGAAGAATAATTTCTCGTCCGCAGATGCTCACAGAAGTCTTCTACTTCAACCGGTAACATGGCTTTCTTACCTCCCCGCACCCGCTTGCCGCGCTTCGATACGATCCATGGCTTGTGTGAACTGTTGCCGCTTGGTTGAGTCGTAAAGCTGTGTATAGCACAGTGTCATCTGAACCGAACGATGACCCATCAACTCTTTGAGTACTTCGAGCGTCACTCCGGCATTGATCATCTGGGTCGCAAAGCTATGTCGCAGAGAGTGCGGCGAATAATGATCGCTAATCTCAGCACGCCGCAAATACTGCTTCATCAGGCGGAAGATTTGCTGCGTGCTCAGCGTTACCGATTGCTGACCCCTGCGAGTTTGTTGGGCGGGAAAAAGATATTGCTCCGATGGACGGCGGGCGTGCCACAACTTGAGCGACCGCTCGACATCGGAAGCCAAGTAGCCGATGCGGTCAACCAAGCCTTTGGTGTTGTTGACGCGCAACGTGCCAGCCGACAGATCAATGTCCGCCCACGTTAGATTGCTGACCTCCGAAACCCTTAGCCCGCAACGCAGCATGAGGAGGAAGATCAGGCGGTCTCTGATCGAGTCAATGACTTTGAAGAACTTGATGAGGTCATCTTCGCGCATCGGCTTGGGCAGCCTGATGGGAGCACAGAGCCGATGGCGACGCCTGATTATCGGTTGGATGTGCATCTGCCCATCTTCGCGCAAGTGGTTGAAGAACTCAGTCAGCAAACTTAAAGTGTTGTTGATAGTCGAGGGGCAAAGCCCTTGTTTGCGGGCGGCGGCGATGAAGAGGTCGATGTCCTGAGAGGTTGTATCGGCGAAGTTTAAGGCGACGGCACTGCGGCGTGGTTCCGGGAGATAAAACAGCAATCGGCGCACGGCACCGATGACCACAATCAAAGTCCCGCGAGCGTAGTTACGAGCCTGTAGCAGATTTAGGTAAAGAGTGACCTGCTGGAAACTAGCCGGGGTGAGCAGAAGCAGCTTATGGAGGTAAGCTGAAGAAAGATCGTTATGCATTCCGGTGTCCTCCCTCTACGGTATGGCGTAGGTTAAGGGGAGCCGGATCGCATTGTCTACATAAGTATAGTTTTTTCGACAGTCGGGACACCGATAATCGCGCATTATCGTAAAGCCGTCGTTAGCCACACGCCCTCAGCTACCGAATCATGCTTCGTCATCGGGAGTAATCGCAGTCACAGTTTGGTAGCGACTGAACTCACGAACATTGAAACTCAGCAGGCGCGTTACGCCGTGAATGAGCATCGCGGCGACCATCCGCGCGTCGTGAACCTGCACGCCGGAGACGTTATGAGCCAGCACGAGCGTTCTCCATTGCGGGTAGATGGCGGGCATGTCGGGCAGCACGCGGAAGTGGCGTTCAAGTAGGCGAACGCGCCCGTCTGTCGCCTCGATGCTCAAACCTAAACCGCCGCGCGCCGTCGCCGGGCGAGTGCAGACATTCCAGAACTCGGCGATGTTCTGCGGCGTGGTGACCAGTGCCTCGCGGCGAGATTTGAGCAGGCTGACAGCCCGCCGCACCGTCAAGTAAGTCGGGTCGTTGCGGAGCAGAAAGCGCAGCAGAACATTGGTATCAGCGAGATACGTCATTTAGTCGTGGTCGAGGTAGATGTCAGCGCGCGAGTATGTGCCTTGATATTCGACCAGTAAATGGTCTAAACCTTCGGCAAGTGCATCCATGTCACGCTCGAACTCGGCAAGCGACAGTGCATCGGCTTCACTGCGCGGTGCGCTCCATCCGTCGATCACGCTACGTAGTAGTTCATCAATCGACAGCCCCCGCGATTCGGCGAGCGTGTTCAGCCGCTCGGCAACGTCAGGTTGTACTTCAATGTGGGTTGGCATATAGCACCGCCTTCCGGGTAGGTTATTTTCAGACTGCCAGTTTAGCATTGGTTTTTTGATAATAATCCGACTCCTACAAACTACGGCATGGCGTAGTTTGTAGGAGTCGGGAATGTTCGCATGTTTTGACGGGAAATTTAACTAAAACCATCCTGTATTGGAAGGGTAAAACTTATCGATTGTGCTTGCCAATGCCATATTGAGTGATGATCGCCGTCTCAATGTTGCGGCTCGCGGCACCGATAAACGGTTTCGCTGTGCTGCTGCCATCATCGTTTAGAACCTCTGCCTGACTTAATCCGTTCAAGCTTTAGCATCGGCTTTAGTCACGGATGCTAAATCTTTATTGACTTTTCGGGGTCGCAAAGAATTCTCTTGACAGCCGCCGGAATGTGCTGGTAATTTGCGGCTGCCACAACAAATAGATACCCGACCGACGAGCCTCACGCTTCAACTCGCTCGTCGGTCACTTCCCAAGACTTTGACCCCTCACCAGATTACAGTTGAAGCACCCGAACTCGGCAGGTACCGACTTGGCATTTAGCTTAGGCGGTGTCATCAGACTCCGACTTCCGCTTCCCGGAAAAACGCTTCGGCACAGCGCATCTATGCTTTAACGCTCAGATGAGCCGAGCCGTAACGATTTAACTCACAACCTAAATCACCTTGAAGGAGCCACTCCCCCATGTCGCACCGTCGTCTTGCCGTGTCGCACTCCGCTTCACCGTCGCTCGTCTGCGCCCTGTCGCTCTTTACCATCTACCTTCTACTCATCACGCTCATCGCGCCCTTTGCCGTGTATCGAGTCGAGGCGGCGGAGTCTTCACCATCTTCCTCAGCGAAAGCACGAGCGGCGAAGCCGGGCGCGAAGGGTAACCCGGCAACCAAACGTGCCGCCCAAGCAGGAACGGCACCGCACCGCATTGGTGAGATACTGGTGCGCTTTCGCCCCGATATAACGCCGGAAACGGTCACCTCGCTGCTGGGATCTAACGGTCTGGAACGACGCGGGACTCTACGCGGCGCATCAAGAATCGCGCGCCTCTCACTCGCCACCGGACACGACTTCGACACAGCACTTGCCGCCTTACGTGCTAATCCGGCAATTGAGCTTGCCGAACCGAACTACCTGATCTCGGCTGCCAACACCAACCCTGCCAACAGCCCGGTGCCGCAAAGCATAACACCTGACGATCCGCGCTACTCTGAGCAGTGGTCACTACGCGGCGAGGCGGGCATCAGTGAAGCGTGGGGTCGCACGACGGGCGCGGCAACGACGGTGATCGCGGTTGTAGATTCCGGGATTGACTTCACGCATCCCGACCTCAATCGTAACCGGTGGGTGAACGCTGCCGAGCAAACAAACAGCCGCGATGACGATGGGGACGGCTACGCGGATGATCGAAGTGGGTGGGACTTCATCACCGACTCCCGGCGGATTCTCGACGAACAGGGTCACGGTACGAACGTTGCGGGCATCATCGCCGCCGAAGGCAACAATGCCATTGGCATTGCGGGTATCATGTGGCGCGCCGGACTGATGAGTCTGCGCGTACTCGACTCTTCCGGTTCAGGTGACATCGCGCACGCCGTCGAAGCCATCGACTATGCAGCGACGCACGGGGCGCAGGTTATCAATCTATCGTGGGGAACCGAGGGCGAGTCACGCTTTTTGCAGGAAGCCATTCATCGGGCGGGCGCAAGCGGCGCACTCGTCGTGTGTGCGGCAGGTAACGGTAGTCGTGACACGACGCTGTCCCCGTACTATCCGGCATCCTTCGACTTATCGAACCTCGTGGCGATTGCGGCTACCGATAACACGGGTGCGCTTACCGCATCTACGAACTGGAGTCCCACCCGCGTTCAGATGGCGGCACCGGGCGCAAACATCCTGACGACGTTGATGAACGGCGGATATGAAAGAGTGAGCGGCACATCCGCCGCCGCCGCGATGGTGAGCGGCATCGCCGGACTGATTCGCACGGAACGTCCGCGCCTCAAAGCCGAGCGCACTAAAGATATGCTGATGAACGGCGGCGGTGGAAGATCAGGTCTTTCAGGCAAAGTCGCTGCCGGGGGAGTCGCTTCTGCGTCTTCAATGCTGGCGGGACTAGCGGACTTACCGGCAGATAGCGACCGGACGAGCGAGACGGATGACATCGCTCACAGGAACCGCAATACGAGCAATGGATCAGGTAACGGAATCGGCAGCGGAGCGGCTAACACGGCGCGCCGGACGTTGAGCGCACCGGGCTTGAACTTGCCCAACTTAAATGCGCTCCGCAACATGCGCCCTGAACTGCCGCGCGCTCCGCAACCGGAGCCGTCGAATCGTCGCCGACACGAGCATGGCACGCCCCGTAGCCCGGTGACCGGGTTGCCGGGTAACGGCAATCGCAACCCCGGAGGAAGTGGAAACCGGCGCACCTTCCTTATCGAGGAGAGCGACATTATCACCGACGTTCCTACGCTACCCGCCGGCGGCTTATCTCGCCCAGTCTCTTCCGCCTCTCCGGTTAGCGTCACTCCGGATGGCGAGCCGGTACCCACCTCAGTGCTGCTCGCCGCACTCGACGCCGGAAATCGTTACCGCGCACTGCCCGCTGGTTACCTGAGCGGAAGCCTCGACCAATTGCTCTCAGATTCACCGGCACCCGCATGGCAACTTTCACGGTTACCGGAACTTACCATTAATAAATTTGCGTTCGGTCTTAAAAGCAGTGCGGCAGCGATGCCGCAGCAAGCGGCGAGTTACAATCCGGTCACCGACTTCTCCGCCACCAATAATCCATCGGGAACGTGGAGCTACGGCTACTTGGCTTCCAACGTGCCGTTCACCAAGTACACCATTAACGGCGACGTGTATGGTGTCGGAGCCGGAACCAGTACATGGTATCTGGCACCGACTAATCTACCGGCGTTGATTCACAACAGCACGGGGGGAAATCTAACCTACGCCGGCGGCATCTCGCACCCCGCCGATATGGTGAACCTGTATCCGGGAAATGAAAAGAGCGTCCTGCGGTGGACGGCTCCCAGTACCGGAACTTACCAGATTAGCGGTCGCTTTCAAGGCACGGATGGGCGTGGGTCGGGAACGACGACCGATGTTTCGATTCTCTCGAACGGCAACTTGTCAGCCCCGCTCTTTAGTGACAACGTCACGGGCTACGGCACGACCAAGCCGTTCACCCTGACGGTGACGATTGCCGCAGGTGAGACCATCGAGTTCGCGGTCGGGGGCGGCATTAACAACGACCTCGCCACGGATACGACGGGGCTGGCGGCGACGATCACACTACAGCAACCACCGGCGGTGACGCGCGATTCGGCGTTCGTGTCGCAGTCGGTGCCGACGGCGATGCAAGCCGGAGGAAGTTACGCGGTTGCGGTGACGATGCGTAACACGGGGACGACGACGTGGACTACCGCCGACAACTACAACCTCGGCTCGCAGAATCAGCAGGACAATCAGACGTGGGGCATGCATCGGGTCGGGCTGCCGCACACGGTCGCACCGAACGCAGAAGTGACGTTCAACTTCACGGTGACGGCACCGACGACGCCGGGGGCGTACAACTTCCAGTGGAGGGTGGTGCAGGACGGCGTGACTTGGTTCGGGGCGTACTCGACCAGTGTCGGGGTGACGGTCGCGGCAACCTCGTCGGCAGCGACTAATCTCGCGCAAGGCAAAGCGGCGACGCAATCCAGCACATATGAGGCGGCTTACGCGAGCCGCGCCGTGGACGGCAATACGAATGGCAACTGGGGCGCAGGATCGGTGACGCACACGAGCGGTGGGGTGGAAGAGTGGTGGCAGGTGGATTTAGGCAGCGTCCAGAACATCGAGCGGATCGACCTCTGGAATCGCACCGACTGCTGCTCCGAACGGTTGTCGAACTACTACGTGCTGGTGTCGGATCAACCGTTTGCTTCCACCAGTTTAGCGACGGCATCGAGTCAACCGGGCGTGGCGGCGTACTACCGACAGGAAAACGCCGGTAGCCCGACCTCAGTTGCCGCCAACCGCACGGGACGCTATGTCAGGGTGCAGCTGGCAAGTTCCGGCGTCATTTCGCTAGCGGAAGTGCAAGTATGGGGGACGGCACCGGCGGCTGGCATCGGTGACGTTAGCATCAGTGAGTTTCGTCTGCGTGGTCCGGCAGGCGCATCGGACGAGTTTGTCGAACTCTTCAATAAAACCGATTCGCCGATCACCGTCAACTCGACGGACGGTTCAGCCGGATGGTCACTCGCGTCGTCCGACGGAGTGGTGCGCGCCGTCATTCCGAACGGAACGCTGCTCCAAGCGTGCGGTCATTTCTTGATTACCGGTGCCGCCTATAGCCTCGCTTCGGCAGGCACCGGCGGATCAGCCAGAAGCGACATCTCTTACATCGGTGACATCGCCGACAACGCGGGAATCGCGCTTTTCACGACCGCTAATTCGGCTAACTTTAGCTACACTACCCGACTCGATGCCGTCGGTTTCGTCATCACGTCGAACGCCCTCTACAAGGAAGGAGCTGGCTTGTCGCCCTCAGGAGGAGTCGCCGAAAACGCCCAGTACAGTTTCCTACGCACCCTAATACACGGCAGGTCGCAGGATACCAACGATAATACGGCTGACTTCATCTTCATCTCGACCGCCGGAACGAACTTGAGCGGCGCGCAGTCAACGCTCGGCGCACCGGGACCGCAGAACCACGCGGGATTGCGTGTTGACACTCCCGGTAACCCTGACATCACCGTCTTGCCGCTTGATGGCAGCGTGGGTCAGAACGTCGCACCAAATCGCTGGCGTGATACGACGCTTACTAATCCTAATAACGCGGTAGGAGGCATCTTGGCGCTTCGCTATCGTTTTGCCAATGCCACAGCCAACAAGACCATCACGCGATTGCGAATACGCTTTGTTCGTTTAACGACGAAGGGCAATTCCACTCCGCCACAAGCCGATGTGCGCGTCATCACGTCCACCGACATGCCGGTCGTATTAAGCGACAACACGACGACCGTCCAAGTCAAAGGCACGACGCTCGAACAACCGCCGCAACAGGTCGGAGGAGGGGGCGTGAACTCGTCACTCGTGATTGATCTCGGACCAAACGGCTTGGGACCGGGGGCGAGCATTCCGGTGCAGGTGATGTTCGGTGTGATGGTTGGCGGTTCGGTGAACTATGCGTTCATGTTCGAGACGCTGCAAAGCACATCGTCGTCTCCGACATCGGCTGATTCCGATCCGTCGGGTGACAATTATTCGACGGCGCGCCTCGACCCGGCAAACGCGACGGGCGGAGATGATCTGTTTTCCGGTAACTACAACTGGAGTCTGCCGCTCGTCGGGCTACCCGGAAGAGCCGGGATGGATTTGGGATTATCGCTTTCCTACAACTCGCTGGTGTGGACGAAGGAGGCTAACGGCGGCGCGATTGACTTCGATACGGATCGAGGCTTTCCGAGTCCCGGTTTTCGCTTAGGGTTTCCCGTCGTGCAGCAACGCTTCTATAACCGCGTGGTAGGGAAGAACGCATATCTTCTGATCGCTCCTTCGGGTGCGCGGGTCGAGTTGCGTCAAGCCGGGACGAGCGCGACATATGAAGCGGTCGATTCGTCATACTTGCAACTACAGGAGCAACTCGGCAGCCTGCTCATACGCTCTACGGACGGCACGCAGATAAGGATGCAGCCGGTTGACGGCGAGTACCGCTGCACCGAAATCAAGGATGCGAACGGTAACTACATCTCGGTAACTTACGACGGGCTAGGCAACATCACGAGTGTGATCGATACGCTCGGACGCGCGCTCGTCTTCCGGTATGATGCTTATCAGAATCTTTCCTACATCGAACAGCAACGCGGGACGGATGCCGGAGGCAATCCTGTTTGGCATCTTTGGGCAACATTCGGCTACGCCGATCTGACGATCAACACGAACTTCACGGGAATGAATATGACCGGCATTCAGAACGGCGCGACCATCCCCGTGGTAGCGTGGGTCGGACTCAGCGACGGCTCGAAGTACGAGTTCAGCTACACGTCGTGGGGGCAGGTGGCGAAGATCACGCGCAAGACTTTGACCGACACTCCGGGCAGCACGACGCGGGTGGCGCGGGCGTACACGAGTTACAACCTGTCGGCAAGTTCTAATTCGTCACAGTCCGACTGCCCGCGCTTCACCGAACGGCGCGACTGGGCAGAGAACTGGCTTGGCGGGGCGGAGGCGGTGACGAAGTACGGCAGCGAAGCGGAGGGCGTTAAGACCGTGACTTTGCCGGACGGTTCGACGGGGGAGAAGGTCTATTTCAGAACCACGGGGTGGGAGCGCGGGTTGTCGTACAAAGCCGAAACGCTCGACAACAACACGGTGCGGAAGGCGACGACGACCGAGCGGACACAGGATGATCCGAGTCTTATCTATCCGCTCAACCCGCGTGTCACGAGGGCGGCGGTTTGCGACGGCGACAGCAACGGTAACGGTGTCTGCGACGGCGGCGACGGCGGCAACGGGCGCGGCACGCGAATCACATATAGCGACCGGAGCAACGTGTTGCTTCCGATTAGTCTGCCGACGATCACCAGCGAGCGCGACAAGAACGACACGGAACTGCGCCGCACCGAAATCGCTTACGTCGAAGCGGGTGAGTACAGGGACAAACGCCTACTCGGTCTTGTCAAAGAGCAGCGACTCCGCGACGCTGCGGGTGCGCTCTACTCAAAAGTGGATTATCTCTACGACGGGCAGGGCGAGCAGATGACGAACGCCGGTCAGATGACGAGCCACGACACGACTAATTTCGGCTTCAGCGGCGCGACGAACATCAATCCGTGGCGCGGGCTGGTGACGAGCGTCAGGCGGTGGAACGTCGAGTTCGAGAACGACATCACCAAAGCAGTCGTCGCCACGAACGGCTATGACACGGCGGGGGCAATCGTGTGGGCGCGTAGCCCAAAGCAATACGGAACGCAGTACAAGACGCAGATCAGCTATGCTGACAACTTCTCGGTCGCAGATAACAATGGCAATGCCGCGAGTGGCTATAAACTCGCTTACCCGACCAGAGTCACGGACGCCGACGGGTTCTACTCGACGGCGAAGTTCGATTATCACACCGGGGCGGTGACGCAAACACGTGACCCGAAGAACTCGGACAAACTCGCTGGACAAGGTGCCGAGCGGCGTATCATATACGATGAGATCGGACGTGTGACGAGAACCTCAACCTTCCTCAATAAAGTCGAAAGAGATTATGTGCGTTACGATTATCCGGCAAGCGGGCAACTCCTGAACACGCGCACCGTGATAGATACGGGCTTACCGGAAACACTGGCGTGGCAGGTCTTCGACGGTGCGGGACGCGCCATCGCAACGGCTTCGGATCATCCCGACGGGGCAACTATTATTGAGGGTAGGTACACTGGACGGCAAACGCTCTACAACGTGATGGGGAGAGTCGTCGAAGCGTCGAACCCGGCGGAGATGCGAATCATAAACGGCGTGTGGCAGGCAGCGGGCGACGACAGTGCGGGTTGGGTATGGACGGGTCAGAGTTATGATTGGAAGGGACGCCCGACCATAACCACGAACGCGGACTTAACGACCAGAAGCGTCGCATATGATGGTTGCGGTTGTGCGGGCGGTGAGATGGTGACGACGACCGATGAAGTCGGGCGGCGGCAGCGAAGTTACAGCGACACACTGGGGCGCGGCGTCAAGTTGGAAGATCTGAACATGAACGGGAGCGTCTATCGCACTATAGCGAACACTTTCAACGCGCGTGACCAAGTTACCGTTAGTTGGGCGCGACAGGGAGAGGGCGGCACGAATCAGGAAACCGTTATAACATACGACGGTCATGGTCGTGTGGCGACGCGCAAGCTGCCGATCCAGAGTGCCGCCAACGCGTACACGTATAACGCGGATGATACAGTATGGACTGCAACGGATGCGCGCGGAGCGATGAGTACCATGAGTTATAACAACCGCCGTCTCGTGACCGATGTCATTTATAGCGCGCCTACGGGCATCGCCGCGCCGGGTCCAACGAACATAGAATACGATGCGGCGGGCAATCGGAAGTGGATAACGGATAACACGGGGCGCAGTGATATGGGACGCGTCGATTATCAATACAACGACTTATCACAGTTAATGGTGGAGACACGAAAGTTGGCGGGTTTGGCGGGGGATTACGCGCTCTCTTACAGCTATAATCTGGCGGGTGAAGTGAAGAGTGTGACCGATCCGTTCGGAGCAGTCGTCAATTACACCTACGACAAAACGGGAAGGTTAAGCGATGTCGCGGGGTCGCCTTTCGGAGGAGAGTCGAGTTACGCCACGGGAATCAAGTACCGGGCGTGGGGCGCAATTAAATCTTTCACCTACGGTAATAATGCGGCAGCGGTCGGTCACGGCTACAACGCGCGGTTGCAACTGGCGAGTTCGCAAGTCGGGACGGCGTTGTCCACCGAGTATCAGTACCACGCGGACGGTAAAATTCGGTATGCGAAAGATGTGCTTAACCCAGTCATGGACAGGGCATACGCTTACGACCAAGTAGGCAGACTCTCGGAAGGCTTGTCGGGTGCTGAGGCGCGTGGACAAACCGTGGCGGACGGCATCTACCGGCAGACATACCAGTACGATGTGTGGAACAACTTGACGGGGCGGGCGGTGAATCGTTTCTGGAGCGGCGGCGCAGCGTTCAGCGCGGTGTATGGTGTCAATAACCGTCAGCAGGGCGTGGGCTACGATGCCGAGGGTAATGTGACGATGGATTACGACAGCACGCGCACGCACACCTATGACGCGGCGGGACGCAAGGTACGCACGAGTGAGCAGAGTCGGGCGAGTTCGTGGGGCGGCGCACTGGCGGTAAGCGCACCACCGTCGTCGTCATCATCATCATCGTCGTCATCATCATCGTCATCATCATCGTCATCGTCATCGTCATCGTCATCATCGCTGACGGAGACGGATATGGCGCAGCCGATTACCAACCGACCCATCGGCGGCTACTACACGACGACGACCTTGACCCTTGAGCAAGGCTACGACGGCGACGGGCAGAGTGTGAAGCGGGTGCAGACCACCACGTCGAGTACGCCGACCTACGTGCCGGTGACGACGGCGACGACGACCTACTATGTGCGTTCA
>JBGTMR010000002.1:0-16047 GCA_041743485.1 Pyrinomonadaceae bacterium | reverse complement strand
CACAGTCGAAGATGATTCCGTCAACGACGATGAAGCGATACCGGAAATTGTCCGGCTTGAAATCACCGATGCGATTGATTTACACAGCTTCGCCCCGCGCGACATTCCAACGGTCGTCGCGGCATATCTTGAAGCGGCGCGCGGGCATGGCTTTCGCGTCGTGCGAATTATTCATGGCAAAGGCAAAGGCGTGCAACGCGCGGTTGTGCATCGCGTTCTCGCGCAAACTCCGTTCGTCGCATCGTTCACCGATGCCCCGCCCAATAGTGGTGGTTGGGGTGCGACGATGGTGCAGTTAATTCCTTCATCTTCGCAAACCGAAAACCAGCCGGACAGCACAAGAGGAACCGATGACCAGTATTGACCAGAGCCAATTCAAGCGAGTGTTGCGCTTCGCTATTATCTTGCCGCTTATTTTGATGAGCATCGTCGCGGCGGTTCTGCTGTGGCAAATCAACGACTTGCTAACCGCTGTGCGTTGGGTTGAACAGGCAAACGTGGTCATCTCTCAAGCGAATTTATTACAGCGATTGATCGTGGACAGGCAGACCGCGATGCGCGGTTATCTCATCAATGGTAACTCCGAATTCCTTGCGCCTTACGAAGCAGCCGAGCGCGAATTGCCACAGACGTTCGAGCGTTTATCCGCGACTATCACCGATGCCGGGCAAGATAACCGTCTGCTCGGAATCGAGAAATCACAAGAACCGTGGGCGGCTTTCGCCCGCGAGACGATAGCTCTGCGCGAAAGAGGCGACGCCCAATACATGAACCCGGAACGTCATCTTCAGGGCAAATCTTTGATGGACGCGACGCGACGGCAACTTAATGACTTCATCAACGCGGAAGAAACTCTACGCGACGAACGCAAACAACTCGCCCGCAATCACACGCGCCGCACGATTACCGCTTCACTGTTTTTGACTCTCGTATTTGGCGGCGTACTCGCCTTTTTTGGAAGGCATCAGTTGACTTCGCTCTCACAGAGTTATGCCACCATGTTCGAGAAGACACTGAAACAATCCATCGCCTTACAAAACCAAGCGACCACGCTTCAAGAGCAAGCTGACGATTTGAAAGAATCAAATTCACGCACCATCAACATTCTGGAGAGCATCGGTGACGCTTTCGTCGCTCTCGACCGCGATTGGCGTTTCACATACATCAACCCACGTGCCTCAATGCTGCTCGCGTGTCCGGCGACTGAACTCAACGGAAAAGTTTTGTGGGATGAGATTCCCGTTTTACGCGGAACGATTTTTGAGATTGAACTTCGTGCAACAGCCGACGAAAGCCGGATGCATCGCTTTGAAGCCGACTTCCCGAACAGCGACCGCGCGATTGAAATCAGTGTTTATCCAGCGGAAGACGGCTTGTCAATTTACTTCAATGACATCACGGAGCGTCGCTCCGCCGAACGCGAACAGAAACTTGCCGAAGCCGAACAGTCTCGCTTGCGCGAATCAATCATCAATTTACAACGCGCACGTTTGGAAGAACTCGCCGCCCCGCTCATCCCTTTGAGACAAGGCATCGTCCTCATGCCGCTCATCGGCTCACTCGATTCCGAACGCGCCGCGCAAGTCCTCAACAACCTTTCGCACGGCGTCGTCGAACACGCGGCGCGCGTCTGCATCCTCGACATCACGGGCGTGCCGACGGTTGACAGCAACGTCGCTGCGACGCTCCTCAACGCCGCGCAAACTGTGCGCTTACTCGGTGCGGAAGTCGTCATCACGGGCATTCGCTCCGGCGTCGCGCAAACGCTCATCCGTCTCGGCGTTGACATCAAAGGCATCACCACGCGCAGCACCCTGAACAGCGGATTGGATTTCGCGCTGACGCGGTTGGCTGTCGTCAACGACTTTGCTTTGTGATGTGACGCAGGAAACTTTCGCCCGCGTTTAACTTCACGTCAAAGTTGTCCGCGATTGTCTGCCCGATGTCGGCAAGCGTGCGGCGCGTTCCCAAGTTGACGCCGCTTGTGACGTGCGCCCCCGTCACAAGCAACGGCGTATATTCCCGCGTGTGGTCGCTGCCTTTATGTGTCGGGTCATTGCCGTGGTCGGCGGTGATGATTAGCAAATCGTCATCGCGCATCGCGGCGACGACTTCGGGAAGCCGTGCGTCGAAGTGCGCGAGGGCGCGTGCATAACCGGCGGCGTCGCGGCGATGTCCATAAAGCATGTCGAAGTCAACGAGGTTGGCGAAAATAAGCCCGCGCGTGTCTTGCCCTAAAGCTTGCAGCGTGCCGTCTATGGATTGGTCGTTATTCTTGGCGTTGATTTGATTTGTGAAACCCGCGTCGTCGAACACGCTTGCGACTTTGCCGACCGAGACGACATCGAATCCGGCTTCGTGCAGAGCGACGTTGATGTTTGGACGCGGCGGCGGGACGGCATAATCGCGGCGGCGTTCGGTGCGTCGAAAATCGCCCACCGCACCGATGAACGGACGCGCGATAACGCGCGCGACTTCATGCTCACCACGCAAGATACTGCGTGCCGCCGCGCACATTTCATAAAGTCTTTCAATCGGAATCACGTCTTCATGCGCCGCGATTTGAAACACCGAATCGGCGGATGTGTAGACAATCGGCTTGCCTGTGGCGATGTGTTCCGCGCCGAGACGGAGGATGATTTCCGTACCCGACGCGGCGCAATTTCCGAGCGCGCCGGGAACACGCGCGGCTTCTATGAAACGGTTTATGACTTCAGAGGGAAAGCCTTCCGGGTATGTCGGAAAAGCTTGGTCAAGAATAATCCCCGCGATTTCCCAATGTCCGACCGTCGTATCTTTGCCGTTCGATTTGAGCGTGCAACGCCCGTAAGCCCCGCGCGGTTCGGCAACGGCGGCGATGCCTTCAAACGGGCGGATGTTCGCCAAACCCAAACGCGCGAGATTGGGCAAGGCGACGGGTGAAGCTTCGAGAATATGACCGAGTGTGTCCGCCCCCGCATCGCCCCACGCATCGGCATCCGGCATCGCTCCGATACCGAGACTGTCAAGCACAAGTATTGTTATGCGTTTGAATTTGTATCGAGTCATTTGAAGCAGTGGTCAGTGGTCAGTGGTCAGTGGTCAGTGGTCAGTGGTCAGTGAAGCATGGGATTTATGATTGAGGTGTCAAGCGCAAAGTTGAACGTCAATGAGCGCGGTCTTTGCTTTTACTGACCACTGACCACTGACCACTGACCACTATTTAACCTCGCGGGGCGGTGTAGCCTTCGCGGGCTTGGATTTGCGCTCCTTTGAGGCGCGGAGTTTCGACGCGGATTTTGCGATACGCTCCATTGCGAAGCTTGTTGGTCGAATAGTAACCGAGACTGTACTGCGTCCCGATTTCCTGCGCGACAAGGGCGAAGGCGCGCCGCGCATCACGCAAGTCGGCGGCGGGAAAAGTTTTGCCGCCCGTTGCGCGTGTCAGTTGAGTCATCTCTTGACCCGCGAGTTTGTACAGGTCACGGCTGATTTGCATTCGCTCGAATTGTCCGAGCGAACAGAAATTAGCAAAGTCTGCCGCCTCCATCGTCGGGGCGAACAGGCGGCGATAGCGTTGGAGTTGCGCGCGTGAAAGAACCAGACTCCCCGTGCCGTCGGCGCAATCCTGAAGCAAGCGGTCTTCGACAAAACTTTCGGTATCGAGTTGAACGAAGTATGACATCACGCCGCGTTTAGTCAGCGCGGCTTGGGCTTCGTCAAACTCGGCATCGCTCGAAGAATCAACGCCGTCGGTTAAGGCGACAACGGCGCGCCGTCCGCGTTTCTCCGGCTTCACCGCTTCACTGAAAACTTTTTTGCCGATGATTTCCAGAGCGTCGTAATACGGCGTGCCGTTGCTTATCTCCAGTCCCTCAATGGCACGCCGAAGCGATTCGCGGTCATCGGTCAGTTCTTGTTTCACATCAACGACGGCGCGCCGCGTACCGTCTTCTTGACGTGAGGTGAACGCGATAACCGCCACGCGGTCACCGTCGCGCAAGGCATCAATGAAAGCGTTGGCGGCGCGACGAATCAGATTCAGTTCGGCGCGCGTCGAGCCGGAAGTGTCGAGCAGCAAAGCGACTTCAAACGGTGCTTCAATCGCCGCGAAACTCGTGATAGGTTGCGCGCGTCCGTCTTCGAGAACGCGGAAATCTTCCCGCTTCAAGCTTCCGGCGGGCTGCCCTTGCGCGTTCAGCACAACGACCGGAACATTAACCAGATCGGTTTCAAAACTGATGACATCATCCTCATCAATCTCAACCGGAACACCGATGGCGGACTTTGAAGTCTGTGCGGACGATGAAGATACTGGCGGCGGCGGTGGAGGTGGCGGCGTTGCTCTGACGGGTGGCGACGATGGGCGGCGTGTTTGCGCGTGCGTGAAGTTGCCACACGCAAAGGCGACGATGAGCGCGCAAGCGACGATGCGCCCCGAAGTTGTGTTATTTAATGATTGATACATCTTCACAAGCTGAATGCGATGCTGAGTGTCGTGGATGTGTGCTTTCGATTTTAATCATAATCACCCGAACGGCAAAGCGCGCCGGATATTCTGAATTATTTGCCTGACGCTTGACAGCCGGACGGAGTGCAAACTAGGATGTCGCTTCGCTGCTCGGCGGTTGGTGGTGGTTAAGTCTTTGGAAGCTTGCAAGCTTCGGCTTCCAAAAGTTTAAGCCTGATTGACAATCGGTTTCTCCATTCACCACATTTGATAAAGCGTGGTGCGGATTGAAACTTGACAGCCCGCGAGCAATTCTTTAATCGCAGGCACGTACTGTCAATGGTAGACGACCGCCTTTACACGGCGGGGGTTGTCGGTTCGAGTCCGACCGTGCCTACCTTAATCAATCCGTTGCGGAAAGTCGAAAAAGTCATCCAAGTTCTTTACAGTTTGCGGAGTCGTAGTTCAGTTGGTTAGAACGCCGGCCTGTCACGTCGGAGGTCGCGGGTTCGAGTCCCGTCGGCTCCGCTCATAAAACGAAGCGGTCACCTTTTATATCACGGGTGACCGCTTTTGTTTTTGGTGTGCCTCTGATTTTGCGCGTATAGGTTCGGGTAAGTTCAAGTAAATCTAAAATGCTTTCCACCGTTTTCAACAATCATGATTCCCGTTAATGAAGCACTCGAAATTATATGTGGCGAGATTCAAGGTTTCGATTCGGAACGCATTGAGTTGAGCGAGTCTCTAGGACGTGTGCTGCGTCAAGACATTTTCGCGGATTGCGATTTGCCGCCGTTCAATCGTTCGCAGATGGATGGTTACGCCGTGCGTTCAGCCGACCTGTCAAACGCACCGACAAGTTTGCGACTCGTCGGCGAAGCGGCGGCGGGCAGCAGGTGGAAGGGTGAACTTCAGGCGGGCGAAGCCGTGCGTATCATGACCGGCGCGCCCGTCCCTTCGGGAGCGGACGCCGTGCAGCGTCTCGAAGTTGCGCGCGAATCGGCAAACAAAACATCGGTTGAAATCAACGAAGCGGCGGAGCGCGGGCAGTTCATCGTCAAACGGGCGAGTGAGGTGCGCGAAGGCGTGCGCGTACTCGCGGCGGGTGAGCGCGTCACGGCGAATATGATTGCGACCTTAGCATCGTTCGGGTATGACACGGTTGATGTCGGCGTGCGTCCGCGCGTTGCAATTATGGCGACGGGTGCGGAACTCGTGCCGCCCGGTGTGCGTCCGGCGGAAAGTCAGATTCGTGATTCCAATTCGCATTCAGTCGCCGCCCTCGCAGAGATTGCCGGAGGGTTGCCGCGACGAATGCCGATTGTCGGTGACAATCCGGCGGCTTTGAAACTAGCGATAAGTGAAGCGATGCGGGATGCCGATGTCGTCGTTTTGTCGGGCGGCGTATCGGTTGGGGATTATGATTTTACGAAACCCGCTTTGCGCGAACTCGGCGCGAAGATTTTCTTCGAGCGTGTGCGTGTGCGTCCCGGCAAACCGACGGTCTTCGCCAAAATCAACGATGTGCTTATCTTCGGTTTGCCGGGCAATCCCGTGTCATCCGCCGTGACGTTTAATCTATTCGTGCGTCCCGCTTTGCTGTGGATGCAAGGTGCGACCGACGCGACTTTACGCGAATCACGCGCGCTGCTTTCACATCCGGTTAAAAGCGCACGCGAACGCGCGAGTTACCTTCCCGCCCGTCTCACGCACGACGATGACGGGCGGTCTATCGTCGAACCGCTCAAGTGGGGCGGCTCGTCCGACTTCGTTTCCTTCGCCCGCGCCGAAGTTCTCATCGTTGTTCCTGCCAATGTCGGCACGCTCGCCGCGCATACGCCCGTCACCTTCGTTCGCTTGCCGCAATGATTAGATTTATCGCAAAAATAATTTTCTCTCGGCGTGTCTCTGCGTCATCACTCTGCGGTACTCTGCGTCCAAAGACTTTTTAACGCTGAGACACACAGAGTCGAAGACGCAGACAACCGCAGAGTTTCATCGAAAAGCTATTTTGAGACAATTTATGCGTCTCCGAGTAAGTTTAATTTCCACCATGAGCAAACTCACGCACATCAACCGCGAAGGTCATGCCGAGATGGTTGATACAAGTTCCAAAACACACACCGCGCGCCGCGCCGTCGCGTCCGCTTTCGTTAAGATGAACGATGCGACGCTCGACGCGATACGCGAATCGCGCACGCCGAAAGGCGACCCTCTGGAGACCGCGCGCCTCGCCGGAATCATGGCGGCGAAACGCACGGATGAACTCATTCCGTTGTGCCATAGTTTGCCGCTCGATTATGTGGACGTGCGCGCGAACGTCACCGAAGACGGCATCCAACTTGAAGCCGAAGCCCGGACGACCGCGCAGACCGGCGTTGAAATGGAAGCCATGACCGCCGTCACCGTCGCCGCCCTCACGATTTACGATATGTGCAAAGCACTCGACAAAGGCATCCTTATCACCGATGTCCGCCTCGAATCCAAAAGCGGTGGCAAGTCGGGCGAATGGAAGCGAAAGGCGAAAGGCGAAGGTTGAAGGTCGAAAGGATTTTTTATTGATTCAATTCATCTCATCATTCAGTCATTGATTTAATAGCTTCCGATGAAGCAGTGAATCAACTCTTTTTCCATTCTGGCTTCTGGCTCCTGACTTCTGGCTCCTGCTTTGTCGTATAATGCACACGTTTGGTCAACCCGAAACTTTCAACCGGAGACGCACTATGAAATTGAAATATAAACTCGCACAGGACGCGCGCCCGCAGGTTGCGACGCTGTTAATTGCCACGCTGATTACCGTCGCTTTGTGGTTCATTCCATTCGCCGACGTTTTGACTTATCCGTTCCGCTTGTTCGTAACCTTCATACATGAAGGCGGACACGCACTCGCCACCGTGCTGACCGGAAACTCCGTCCAAAGTTTGACGATTCACGCCAACGGCAGCGGCGAAGTCCTTTCGAGTATCGGCGGAACATTCTCCGGGATGTTGATTTCGAGTGCGGGTTATCTCGGCGCGACCGCGTTCGGAGCATTACTTTTGGTGTTGATTCGCCGCACCTTCGCCGCCCGCGCCGTCCTCATCGGTTCAGCCGGATTTATACTCGTATTGACTCTCGCTTACGGCATCTTCGGTTCAATCTTCACCGTCGTTTCCGGCGTCTCCATCGCCCTCGCGCTTTTGCTGACCGCGAAATTCGCGGGTGCGCGTGTCGCAAGCTTCCTCGTCAGTTTCCTTGCCGTGCAGTGTGTCTTGAATGCGTTGACCGACTTAAAAACGGTCTTCTTTTTATCGTCACCTTTCGCCCCGGAAGTCCACACCGACGCCGCGAATATGGCAATGGCGACCGGCATTCCGTCAATCTTTTGGGCGATGTTCTGGGTTGGCGGCGCGCTCGTGATTCTCGCCCTCGCGCTTCGCGTCTATGCGACGACGCGCACTTCGCCGATGCAAACCGAACTCCCTTTTGAAGACCCGATTGACGAAAGCACCAACGACTTCACCGCCCGCCCGATGTAAGTTGTCGTAGTTTTTCCGCGAAAGAATCGAGCAAGTTTTGAGTACCCAATTCGAGAGGCTGTCCGGTGAAGCGACACACGTTGCGTCACCGGACAGCCTCAATAGTTTAATGCCGCTTGATGATGAGCCGCGCCGATACGACGCCGCGCACAACACAAACGTCACACTCGCCGCGCTTCCCGTCGGAGCGCGTCTCATCGTCCGGTGTCGCGCCGACTGGCGCACCGCGACCGTCTCACGCCACACGCCCGAACGCATCACGCTCACCGTCCACGCCCCGCGCGGCGGAACTTATCGCATACGCCGCCCGCACGAAACCACACTCCGCTTCGACGGCTCAATCCCCATCCTCAACGCGACCGACCATGAATGCTCACGCGCCGTCTGGCTCGGCGGCATGGCGCAATATGATGTGCGCTGGTGACCGCTTCATGCATCAATTATCCTGACACTCCCGGCATACTTGTTCGCAGTTCTCAAAATTTAAGCGTTAGCCTACTTTGAACCCGACGCGCACAAGTTATTCAACGCCATGCTATCATCAATTTCCGCGATGCCTCTCCCTTAGCGTGATTACTTACAGACGATTAAAACGATGACGACGCCTTTGATTAAACCTGCCCCCCCGCGCACCACAACCGGCGCACTGCCCAACAAGCCCACGACTCAAGCACGCGCTACCTCTGCCACCGGCGCACCGCACACATCCGACACTCCAACCGGCAAGCTTCCCGACCGCACGGTTGAGAGGGAAACTCCGATGAGCATGTTGCGTCGTCGCCTGTCGCCTTCGGAGTTCAACACCGCGATGATTCATTTTTATCGCGGCGAGGTGCAACGCTCGAATACTTGGCGCAACCGTCTCGACACGACGACGAACTGGGCGGTCATCACGGCAGGCGCGACGCTCTCATTCGCTTTCACATCGCCGGATAATCCGCACTTCGTCATTCTCATCAATTCCATTCTCGTCGCGTTGTTCCTGTTTATGGAAGCCCGGCGGTATCGTTACTATGAAATCTGGTCATCGCGCGTGCGCGTTCTGGAAACCGGATACTTCGCCGGACTTTTGCAACCCCACATCGAAACCGACGATTCATGGGTGGACACACTGGCGCAGGATTTACACACGCCGCACTTCACCATTAGCGAATGGGAAGCGGTCGGGCGACGTTTGCGCCGCAACTATTTGTGGATTTTCATTCTGCTTGCCGCGAGTTGGAACTTGAAGATTTATCTTCACCCGATTCCGGCGCGCACCTTCGACATCTTCCTATCGCGCGCCGCAGTCGGTGTCGTTCCCGGCGAATTCGTGTTTGCGGTCGGCATCGTCTTTAACGTCGCCCTTTTTATTTTCGCTTTGGCGACGATAAGTTTGCGCGAAGCGACGGGCGAAGTCTTGCCGCGCCACGATTTCAATTTGACTTCGATTCGTCGCGTCACCAACTGGCGACGCGAAGACCGCGACGCACGCGCCACATACCGCCGCGCCAAACGCGCCCGCGCCCGTGTTCGCACGACGAGCAATCTGAACGCCACCGGAGAATATCGTCGAACGGAAACCGGAGAGTTCAAGACACAGGAACGCGCACCGACCGAACCGGAAAACATCTTGCGTTAAATGTAGATTTGTAAAAGCGCAGACGAGACAAAGAGAGTGCGACGGATGCGTTTATCAACACGTCCGTCGCACTCTCTTTGTGCATGTTCGCTCGTGACTCACTTTGCAATTTCAAATTTCAAATCTGAAATCGCAATACACTTTAAGCGCGCCGCCCAATCTTGTTCGTCGCTTTGGCGGGCTTGGCGGGCGTGGCTTTACCGCTTCCGGTATCAAACTCGACCGGAGACGGATAACCTTTGCCCGCGAGTTGCGGTAAATCAATCACGACTTCCTTCGCGCCTTTGACGGTGCGCGTCACTTTTCCGTCGGCATTCGAGTTGGCGTTTTTATTCGCGTTCGCGTTGGAATTTGCGTTGGCATTGCCGTTGTTATTTCCGTTCGCGTTGCCGCTTTCGCCCGGCGTGTCGAGGTTGCCTTTCGCGTCACGCGACATCTGTGTCAAGGCTGAACGCAAGCGCGTTTGCAGTTCGGGCGTGAGCGAATCGAAAGCGACGCCGTAATGCTCAAGCACGCGGCGCAAATTCTCTTCCGTATTCGTGTCGCGGTCATACACGTCGCGGAAGATTTTCAACTCACCGTCTTCGACGACAATGGTTTCATAACGAAGTTCGACAAGCACGGGTTGACCGAGTTTGACGTTCTTCGTTTTGGTTTTGTCTTTCTGAATTTCCGTGACTTGCTCTTCAGTTAAATCCGTTCCGGTCAGCGTCGCAAGGCGGCGCGCGAATTCTTGGATTTGATTATTAGTTAAACCGACGCAGCCGTGCGACGCGAAACACCGAGCCGCGCGGGTTGTTTGCCGCCGTGAATTAAGGACGGCGAACCTATCGGAATCTTGATAGGTCCAAGCGGATTGAGCGGGCTGCCCGCGTCAACTTTCTCAAAGGGTTTGACTTTGCCCTTAACCCAAGGCTCATCGGGCGGCGTCCACGTCGGGTTATAAATCAATTCCGTCGCGCGTCGTTGTCCGGTCGGCAAAGGAAACTCCGGGTAGCCGATGCCGACTTTGTACGACTTGGTAAGCTTGCCGTTCTCGAACACGTCCATGCGATACGCCGGAGCATTGACGACGATGCGCGTATCCGTCGGGACGGCGTTGACCGTCGAAGAAGCAGGCGCACCCGTGTTGTTTTCGGCGGCATTGCCCGAAGTCACATCTTCGCCGCTCATGCGCGTGCCGATGAAGCGCACGAAGCTCGCGGTCTTTTCCTGCCCGACAATCTCACGAACCCTTTCCATTGCACGCGCGCGGGCTTGCGTCGTCGTGCCGATGTAATCGTCACCCTCCGATTCGCGCAGAGCGACTGTTTCATCACGCGCGACTTTGCGAAGCCGTTCGATCTGTTCATCGGAAAGATTCACCTGACTTTTAAGGTCGGCGACGAAGGATGCATCGTCCGCGTGGAACAGCGAATCAAGCACTGGCAAAGTCAACGGCGTATCGCGCATCATGCGCGCGTCGTCCGCCGCGTTCGAGGTGACGGGCGATGCGGTCGGCAGCGCGATATTAGCGTTCACGTTCGCGGTCGAAGTGGTGTTGGTGGTCGGCGGTTGACAGGCGAAATTGGATAGAACGAATGACAGCGCGGCGACGAAAAAGACACTGCGCGTGAAATGCTTCATGCTTACTTGCTCCTTGAGATTGTCGTTTCGGAAAAGTTTTGAGTGAGATAAAGATAAGACCGCGCGGCGCACACCGGCGAACTGTCACAGCAATGTTCGTGCCTTCTTTGATGAAGTATGGTGGACAGGAATTTTATTCAATCGGATGGGCTGAAACAGCGTGCGGCGTCATACAAAATCGTTCGATACTTCAAGCCTCTTGCATGTTAATCGTGCAATGCATCATATAAACGCGGACGGTCTTTCAACGGTTGAAAAGTGGATAAGGGTTGATGTTGTCGCCATCGTGAAATCGCTTCGGGTCGGTGATTGTCCACACCGCGAAGTGAAGATGACAATTGCCCGCACCGGAATTGCCCGTATCGCCGACATAGCCGATAACGTCGCCGCGCCGCAAGGTCTGCCCGTCTTTGAGACTGTCGGCGTAGCGGTCAAGGTGCGCGTAGTAATAAACGGTGCGCTCGTCCGTTCCGACTTGATAAATCGTCAAGCCGCCTTTTTCGCTTGTGAACATGCGGAGCAAACGCCCGTCGGTCACGGCAAGAACGGGCGTGCCGCGCGCGGCGATGATGTCGAGGGCATTGTGCGTGCGTCCTTCACTTCGCGCCGCCGTGAAGGTATCAACCAGTTGCTCTTTAGTGATGCCCGCCACCGGAATCAGCAATTGATTCCCGTCGTTTAAGTTTGAAACTGACGTGGCAGACGGTGTTTCAAATCCACCTTCACTACGCCGCGCGAGTTCGTTGTATTCCGCAAACGGATTCGCGTTGAGAGTCGGCGCGGGCGTCGCATCGGGCGAAGCAGTCACAACGGGCGACGGCATCGCAACATTCGATTCATTCACCCTCTTGCCCGAATCATTTTCACGTTCCCCGGTTTGATTCGACACGGAAGGCAAAGGGGACGCGGCGTCATTACCAACCGGAATCAATCGCTCAAAACCTAAGTACCAAGCACCGATAACCACACCCACGACGACGCACGCCGCGACGACAATCAAACGCCCGCGACGCGCACGCAAAGCCCGCACGCGACTCGATTCAGTGTTGTATTCAGGTTGACTCATCTCGATTCATAAAACGCGAACGGGGATAGGTAGTTCAAAGTTCGATGTTCAATGTCGCACCCTCTAGCTTCGCAAACATTATCGTCGAACATTGAACATTGAATCATGTCTTATGAACTTCGTTGCCAGAGGCGTCGCGCGTGGCGTGCTTGTTCGAGTGCATGGCGCGCCGCCGTCGCATTTTTCGATGCGGGTGCGAGCGCGGTCAGGTGTCCCATCTTGCGCCCTTTGCGCGGAGCGTGTTTGCCGTAGAGATGAAGCTTGACGTTCGGCATGTTGCACACCGCCTGCCAATCGGGTTCGCCTTCCGCCCAAGCATCACCGAGAAGATTGACCATTGCCGCCGCGCACAACTTTTGTGTGCTGCCTAATGGTAAGCCGCACACGGCGCGCAACTGCTGCTCGAACTGACTCGTGACGCACGCATCCAAAGTCCAATGCCCGGAGTTGTGCGGGCGCGGAGCGAGTTCGTTAATCAACAACTTCCCTTGCTTCGTCATAAACATCTCGACGCACAACACGCCGACGACTTTCAATTCTTCCAACACACTCGTCGCAATCTCAATCGCCTCTTTTTCGAGTTCCGGCGCGAGGTCGGCGGGCGCGAGTGTGTAATCTAAAATGTGTTGGCGATGATAGTTTTCGACGACGCCGTAATTAACCGTCCGTCCGTCGTGAGCGCGCGCCGCGACAATTGACACCTCACACTCGAAATCTATGAACGCTTCAAGCACCGCGTCGCCCGCGCCGAGTTCATCGTAAAGACGGGCGGCGTCACCGGGCGCATTTACTTTGCGTTGTCCTTTGCCGTCATAGCCCCAGCCCGCAGTTTTCAACACGGACGGACAACCGAGTTCAGCAACGGCGCGGCTTAGTTCCGTCTCGTTGCTTACTTCACGAAACGGCGTTAATGGAAAACCGGCGCGCGTTAAAAAAGTCTTCTCGCGTATGCGTTGCTGCGTGGTGTGAAGAACGTGCGCGCTCGGATGCACGGGGACGATTTCCGCGACTGTCTCAAGCGTCGCCGCCGGAATGTTTTCAAACTCAATCGTCACCACATCAACTTCCCGCGCAAAAGAGCGTACCGCATTGAGGTCTTCGTATTCGGCGTTGATTTCCACATCGGAAATTTGTCCGGTCGGCGTGTCTGATTCCGGCGACAGTGTATGCACGCGATACCCTATACGGCGGGCTTGCATCGCAAACATGCGACCGAGTTGACCGCTACCCAGAACGCCGATAACCGCTCCCGGCAAAATAGGTTCGTGCTTCATAATAAGTTGAAGGTGACAAGTGACGAGTGACAAGTGACAAGAAAAACCTTCTTGTCGCTTGTCACTCGTCACTATCGAATAACAAGGGGTGCATCATGTCGAACTTTGCGGCGATGTGACGGCGGGAAGTTCCGCCGCGATAACCTTCGCTTCCTGCTTTGCCCGAAACTCTTTCAGTTTGCGGCGCAAATCCGCATCGGTATTTGCCAGCATCGCCACCGCGAACAACGCCGCGTTGACCGCTCCCGCCGTCCCGATAGCGAAGGTTGCGACGGGTATTCCTGAAGGCATCTGCACGATTGACAACAACGAATCCACACCGCGCAGAACCTTACTCTCAACCGGCACGCCCAATACCGGAACAATGGTTTGCGCCGCCAACATTCCGGGCAGATGCGCCGCCCCGCCCGCCCCCGCGATGATTACATGCAACCCGCGCCCTCCGGCATCGCGTGCGAAGTCGCGCATCAATTCCGGTGTGCGATGCGCCGAGACGACGCGCGTTTCGTATTCGACTCCAAACTCCGCGAGCGTCTCCGCCGCGCCGCGCATCGTCTCCCAATCCGACGTGCTGCCCATCACGACGGCGACGCGCGGCGCGGGCAGCCCGTCGTTGCTTAAAGCCGAACCGCCTTCGCCGCGCGTCGTGTTTTCGTTACCGCTCATCGCTTCGGTGTTCACCGCAACTTGTCACCGACATGCCCGCCCTCAAGCACGGTCACACTGTCTTGCAATTCGGCAACATCGGCGCGCGTATCGGCAGCCCGCGCCTCGAATCTCTCAAAACGAATTGTCAGTGCGCGAATATCTTTTCGCATCTCGCGCGTTTCGTCTTTCATTTCACTCATACTCGCTTCGAGTCCACCCATGCGTTCTTCGAGTCCACCCATGCGTTCTTCGAGTCCGCCCACGCGCGCTTCGAGTTTATCGAAACGCACCGCGAAGTCTTTCCTCATTTCTCCGATTTCACGAATCATGACTGATATATATTGTTTAAGTTCGTTCACATCTTCGTCGCTCATAATCTTCTCCTCCTACGCTGTTTCGCGCGTAGTTGTTTCCTGATTGTGTTCGGTTAGTTATGCCGAGTATCCCGCCTTGCCGTCGAACGTGCAAAGATTTTCGGTCTTGATGAAATCAAAACCCGCTTCACTGACACGGTTCAATAACGCGGTGATGTGCTTATGCTCAATCGCCTTTTCACTCAAGAAACGACACCGCCAATGGTCGGTCGTGAACGTCTCCGGCAAGCCGTCGGGATAAACTTTTGTGCCGCGATTCGTCACGAGTTCAAGCTTCAGTCCGTCGCCGTTTAAGGCTTCAATCGCCTGCCCGATTTCGTTTGGCGATTTACCGACACAATCGAGATACACGTCAACGCCAACTGTTTCCTTTGTCGTCTCTTTCTTCGCCGCGACCGCTTTGTTTGTCGTCGTCGGCTTGCTCGCTTCCGCCGCTTCGCCGTCTTGCTTAACGTAAGTCACGGCTTTCAGTTGTGACGGTTTCTGCCCGACGCGCGCGACGACCGCATCGGCAAACTCTTTCGTCCCGACCTTCTCTTTGCTCACATCGTCTTTATAAATGTCGTAAGTGTGAACGCCGTCTTCCAAAGTCTTGAGCCATGCGTTATGAACACGTTCGGCTACATCCATTTGATTGATGTGGACGAGCATCAACACCGCACCTAACAGCAAGCCTGAAGGATTCGCAAGATTTTGTCCGGCACGACGCGGCGCGCTGCCGTGAATCGCCTCGAACATCGCGCACGACGTTCCGATGTTCGACGAACCCGCCAAGCCGACCGAACCCGCGATTTGCGCCGCCACGTCCGAAAGAATATCGCCGTAAAGATTCGGCATCACGACGACATCGAAAGCCTCCGGCGTGTCCGCCAACTTCGCCGCCCCGATGTCCACAATCCAATGCTCGTTTTCGATGTCTGAATACTCGACCGCGATTTCATCGAAGACTTTATGAAACAACCCGTCCGAGAGTTTCATGATGTTGTCCTTCGTAAAGCACGTCACCTTTTTACGATTGAAACGACGCGCGTACTCGAACGCATAACGCACAATCTTTTCGCATCCCGGACGCGAAATAAGTTTGAGCGAAAGCATCATGTCGTTCGTCTGCCGGTACTCGATTCCGGCATACAAATCTTCTTCGTTCTCACGCACAATCACGACATCCATCACCGGATGCTTCGTCCTGACAAACGGGTGATACGACACGCACGGGCGCACGTTGGCATACAAGCCGAGTGCTTTTCTGACCGTCACATTCAGCGAACGATAGCCGCCCCCCTGCGGCGTCGTAATCGGAGCTTTCAGGAAAACCTTCGTGCGCCGCAAAGAGTCCCAAGCTTCTGGCGCGATGCCCGCCGTGTTACCCGCGAGATAAACTTTCTCACCGATTTCGATTGTCTCGATGTCCAACTGCGCGCCCGCCGCTTCGAGTATGTGAAGCGTCGCCGCCATGATTTCGGGTCCGATGCCGTCGCCGTGCGCGACTGT
>JBGTMR010000001.1:0-7244 GCA_041743485.1 Pyrinomonadaceae bacterium | reverse complement strand
GCGCGCGATTGAATCGGCGAGCATCAGAAAACCCGCGCCCGCAATCATCGAAAGTGGAAGCAGTCGCCGCACGTCTTCACCGAACATGAGGCGCACGCCGTGCGGCACGACCAGCCCGACGAAGCCGATTGTGCCGCCCGTTGCAACACACGTTCCGACGATAAGCGATGCCGCGAAATATACAAACTTTTCTGTGCGCCGCACGTCAACGCCGAGACTCGCCGCCGTCTCTTCATCAATCGCCAGCAAGTGTAAATCGCGCGCGAGGTAAAGCAACACGAGCCAGCCGGGAACGAGAAAGACGAGCATCCGCCACAACAAACCGAAGCCGATGATGTCGAGGCTGCCAATCGTCCAACGCAAAATCTGCAATGCTCTAGTGTAATCCGCGAGATACTGAATCAACACCACGCCCGACGCGGCGATGATGTTGATGACCACACCCGCGAGCAGAAGCGCGCCCGGTGCGACCTTGCGCGAACCTGTGCGAGCAAGGCGATAGACGAGCAGCACGCTTACCGCCGCCCCCGCGAACGCGAAGATAAAGATAAGCGGCAAGCCGCCAATCGTCGCACCCAGACCGAGCGCGAAGGCGAGTGATGCACCCAAACCCGCCCCGCCCGACACACCGAGCGTCAAAGGCTCTGCCAACGGATTACGAAACAAAGCCTGCAACGCCGCACCGACCAGAGCGAGTGATGCACCGACGATTGCGCCCATTAAGACACGCGGCAAACGTAGAGTGAAAAGCAGTGTGCGCGTCGCTTGGTCGTTTGCCAGCAATCGCAAGTCAAGCGTTTGATAACCACTCCACATTGAAATCAAGAACGCCGCGATGAGAAATAGAATCAGCAACGCGACGCGCCATGCGACACCCGATGTTGAGGATGACGCGCGAACATCGGATGTAGTTAAAGAGTCATTCATCCCGCTTCAGACCAGACAAACGTGCGCTCATCAAAGCGTCGCGCACGCACGCCCGAATCATCGAAAATATCGGCAAGCACCGCATCGCGCAAGACTTCCGAAGGCGCACCGCGCGCGATGATGCGCCCGTCACGCATCCCCAAGATTTCATCAAACGTCGGGTCAAGCAAACTCAAATCGTGCATCACGACCAACGCGGCAAGCCCGCGTTCATCGCGCACGCGGCGCAAGTGTCGCATAAGTCCGGCGCGATGTTTTAAGTCAAGCGAGGCGGCGGGTTCATCGAGTAAAAGTAAGGACGCTTGTTGCGCGAGAGCGCGTGCGAGATACACGAGTTGGCGTTCGCCGCCCGATAGTTCGGTGACGGGGCGCGATTCGAGGTGCGCGGCTTCGACGGCACGAAGCGCGTCATGTGCGATTTCCACGTCGAGCCTGTTTTCAAAACGGAAGCGGTTCGTGTACGGGCTGCGTCCCGTGAGGACGACTTCGAGGGCGGTAAAAGGGAACACGGTGTTTGTCGTCTGCGGCACATAGGCGAGACGCGCGGCGCGCGTGCGTGCATCAATCGCATCGAGTCGCAAACCGTCGAGCGTGATTGTTCCCTGTTGCGCCTGACGTATTCCGGCGAGAAGTCGGACGAGCGTTGACTTGCCCGAACCGTTCGCGCCGATAAGGGCGACGAGTTTTCCTTTATGGATTTCAAGCGACGCGCCGCACACGACTGCACGCCCCGTTTCTTCATAAGCGAAATGAATATCGTGTGCCTGAAGCAAGGGCTGAGTGATAAGTGATGAATGATGAGTATCGAAAGCGGGTGCGTGGTTCATGATGTCGCGTGCTTATGGTGTCGCGTGATTTATGTTCTGATTCGTGGTGTTCTTATCATCGCTTGAGAAAGCTTGAGGATGAATGATGCGGGCGAAGGCTTGCGCGGTTTTGCCGACGAATTGCGAGGGGTGAAGAACATAAGTATCACGAACGCTGACGACGCGATTGTCACGAACGGCGCGCAAGGTCGGGAGTTCATTCCACACCGCGCGCGGGTCTTCCGCGAATTTGCCTTCGGAACTCTGCACCATATCAATGATGATTTCCGGGTCGAACTCAATCAGTGCTTCCTTGTTAATCGCCACATAGCCCGCCCCCGCTTCCGGCGGTTTGATAGACTCCCCGCCCGCGACTTCGACCAACTGCGTCAGGTAGCTTTCGCCACTGGCGACGTATAAACCGCGCAATGAACCCGGCACACGGTCGGCGACGAGCAGCACGCGGGGATGATTTAAGTCGCGCGTGCTGCTTCGTACACTCTCAAGCGTCGCCTGTGTTTCGGCTAATAACTGTTTGGCGTTGGCTTCGTCGCCCGTCGCGTCCCCGATGATTTGTATGGCGTTGAGCGCGTCATCAAGCGAACGGTCAGGCACGACGAGCAAAGGAATACCGAGTGCTTTGAGGCGGTCATTCACGAACTGCTCTTGAGCTTGCGTGACGATAACGATGTCGGGACGAAGCGCGGTCAGTTGTTCGATGTTGGTATCAGTCCAACCGCCGAGACGCGGAAGGCTTGCGACTTGCGCGGGGTAATCGCAAAACTTCGAGACGGCAATGACACGCTCAAACGCTCCTATACCGTAGAGAATCTCCGTCACATTCGGTGACAAAGAGATGATGCGGCGCGGAATGTTTGAAGCTTGCGGTGGCGTTGTCGTGGTGTCGCAGCTTACGACGATGAACGATAAGAGCAGCGCAGTTATAAGGTGAGTGCGCTTGAAAACCTTAGCCGCGAAACAACACGAAACAGCACGAAGTAAGAACCACTGAATGTTAGGGTTTTTTGGTGTCATTTCGTGTTGTTTCGTGGCTAAGGTTTTGTTTTGATGTGAGAGCGTTTATCAAAGACGAGATTCTAATGTCATCTCACTTGTGATTACATCGTCCGTTTCGCCGCGTACTTTATCGTAAGGACAATGGCGGCATCCGTTCGCGCAACAGTAGCCGCGCCGCCGTAAGTAATGCGCGGTCAAGACCATTAAGCCCGCGTCGAAATAATAGTCTTCGCCTTCGACAAGCGGCATTTGTGTGGTGCGTGGCGTGATGTTCAAACTCATATCTTTATCGCACATTAGAACGTGAACGCCGCCCCGCCGCGTGCCGTTCTGCCCACGTTGCGAAAGCCGTTCTCGAAGTTGTCACGGTCAGTGAGATTGTCAATTTTACCGAAAAACCGCACCGCGCGTCTCTCGTTAATCGGCAACGTATAGCTCGCGCCCAAGTCGGCTTTCGTTATGCCGTCGAAGCGAAGCACGGCACTGCCGAACGGCGAGACGGATTGAAACACAGGCGAGAGATAACTGCTTGCCGCCACGAAATCGAAGTTGACGAGCGTGCGCTGCCCGAAGCTTTGCGTGGCAACGAGTGAGAATTGATGGCTCGGTATGACATATCTTCGGATGATATTGCCGAACTTCGGAAAGCGGTCGTCGCTGTTGGTGAAGGTGTAAGAAGTGAAGATGTCGGTCGTGTTTGTCGGGGCGATTGACGCGCTTAGTTCGATGCCGCGCGCGAGTCCGCCGCGCGTGTTGCGATAACCGAAGAAGCGTCCGAACGGGTCGGTCGCGGTATCAATCGAACCGGCAAATTCTATGACTTCCTGCAATCGCGTATAGAAGAAAGTCGCGGAGGCGCGAACACGATTATCGAACGCCGTCTGGTCAACGCCCGCGTCGAATGCGATGGAGCGTTCGGGACGAAGGCGCGGGTCGCCCGTCGCGGTCAAGCCGAAAAACGAGAACGCCCCGAAGCGCTCAAACAGCGAAGGCGAACGATAACCGTTTCCGATGTGGGCGCGAAGTTTCGTGTTCGATGAGCGTATGAGATACGCGATTGAGCCATCGCCTGTGTAAGCATCGGGCGGCGAGACGAACGATAAATCTTGAAACGGCGAACTCGCGGCGGGAGCGAAGCGCGGTGTTTTCAAAGAAAAGAATTGGGCGCGAAACGCGGCGGAAAGCTGCAAACGATTCTCAAAGAAACGCATCTGGTCTTGAACGAAAACCGTGTTGCTGCGTTGCGTCGCGCGGGCGTTCAAGTCGAGAACATTGTTTGTCAGCGTGTCGTTCGTAAAATTTTCGTTCTCGTATTCATATCCGGCGTTGATGAAATTAAATTTGCCGAGACGAAAATCGGTGCGGGCTGAAAGGGTTTGAATCGTGCCGTCAAAACCGAACTCGCTTCCGTCGTCACGGAGTTTGCGATTCGTGGTTAAGCCTTGATATGAAATTTGATAGCCGAAATTTTCCTTCGGACGATTGGCAAACGTGACGAGTCCGGCGAAGAAGCGCGAAGCCTGTCGGCTGTCGGCATCGTCCGCATCGGGGATGAACGTCGCCGTTCCGGTATTGCTTCCGTTAAAAGCAATCGCGGGAAAGATTCCGTCGGCGGGACGCGGGGTGACGGTGAGGAGTTCGGGACTCGAATTTAACTGCGTGAAAGTGTCGCCCGTATAGATTCGCGCCGAGATGTTGGCGGTCGGTGTGAGGTTAAAAAGCACGCGCCCCTGACCGCTCGTGTTGCGCGAAGCGTCGTTGCCGTCAATGCCGCGCGCGACGTTTAAGTGTGAAACGCCGAGCGAGTAAATCACTTTATCTGCCGCGCCTAAGCCGCCCGCGATGCGCGCTCCGCCGCGATAGAAACCCAAGTTGCCGCCTTCACTGAAAACCGCCCCGCGTGTCGCGCCGCCGCCTTCATCGGTGATGATGTTGACTGTGCCGCCGATAGCGTTCGTGCCGTAGAGCGACGAACCCGAACCGCGCAAAACTTCAATTTGATTGAGATTCGTGACGGTGAAATCACTGATGAACGCGGTCGCGTCGGCTTGCGGGGCGGACGGGTCGCGGAATCGAAAGCCGTCAATAAGCACGGCGGTGTCTTCGGCGCGAAGCCCGCGCGTGCGAATCGCGGTCTGCCTTCCGACACCGAAACCGAGTTGCGCGACGCGCACGCCGGGGACGGTGCGAATCGCGTCGGCAATCGAAAATTCATCGCGGGCTTCGATTTCAGCGTTTGATATGACGTTGACGGCTTTCGAGATTTCATCAACCGTCTGCGGTGTACTCGCGGCGGTGACGACGACTTGTTCGCGCACGCCGGAAAGTTCAAGCGTCACGTCGAAAGAATTTGAAAGAATCCCGTCGAATTGCGCGATGCTCGATGCGGTGCGCGCGAAACCGGCGGCTTCGACTTCGATGATGTACTCGCCGCGCGCGAGATTCGGAAAGCGATAAGTCCCGCTCGCATCCGTAACGGTGACGAAGCGGGCGGCGGGTCGGGCGCGGTCGTAAAGCGTGACGCTTGCCGAAGGCACACCCGCGCCGTTGCGGTCTGTGATGCGCCCCGTAAGCGTGTCGGAAGCGTTTTGCGCGAAGGCTGATGACGATGCGACACAGAGCAGAAACGCGATGCACAGGGCAAAGCGCGAAGCGAGAGAACGACGTTGAGAAGAAGGTTTTAAGTCGCGTGATTGAAGATGAATAAAGTCCATGCTGATTTTATGTTTCCGGTTTCGATTGATGACGGCACGGACGACAAGAGAAGAAATCAATAATTGATTTTGCGCGCGAAACATTTTCGCGCGCAAAATCAAAAACGCCCTTAGTCTTGGTTCAAAAAAAGACTAAGGGCGTCGAAGAAAAGTCTAAATGAAAAATGGTTCTGATGAATCAAAACCGGAAAGGCGGCGACAAAGATGCGCGCCCGCTTTCCTTTTACATTGAACAAACTTTTGCTTGTCATGCCACTCGCTTTGTCCCGAAGCGTGATAGTGGTCGCGTGTGTTTTGACCGTCCGTAAAAAAAGTAAAAAATTGGCAGGCAAGGTTTCCTGACTTCCGGCTCGAACTCCGCGCGTCGTCCCTAGAAAGCCTTCCCCGTCCGCGTGGACGAGTGACCGATACAGTTCATGAGAAACGTATCTAAGACGGAAGCGCGCGAATCGCCGGTACACAGTGGCGGGAACCGTGCGGGCATAAAGTCTTTTTTAATTTAAGACTCGCACCCGGCTTCCCTTGTTGTTCGTTTCAAAAAGAGCGGAACAAAGACCTGCGACGGTTTCGATGTCGAGAGCTCGGAGAAGATTCGACATCGAAGTTAGCGATAAAGATTACTGGCAAAGAACAAGGCTCGTCGTTGATAAATGAATGTTGACGACGAGAGAATGCGGACAACCTAGCAAACCATTCCGCCAACGGTCAAGCGGGCTTCGTCGCCCGTGTTACGATGCGCGACTCGTATGAGTTGGTGATTATGACTGACAACGCGCCACATTCCGACAAACGCACGCGCGTCATCTATGACCGTTTCGCGGGACGTTATGATTGCGTGATGCGCCCATTGGAACGCATGTTATTCGCGCGTCTGCGCGAGCGCGTTTTTCAACTTTTACCGGACAGTGCGCGGACACTCGAAGTCGGCGCGGGGACGGGCGCGAACTTCAAACTTTACAAACGCGAAGCACACGGCGTGGCGAGTGAAATCAGCAGTAAAATGTTGGATGAAGCTTCTATAAAACCACGTCCTTCCGGCATCACACTCGTGCAGGCGAATGCGGAAGATTTGCCGTTCGCGTCTCATACTTTCGATGCCGCGTTTGCAACGCTCGTGTTCTGTTCCGTGCAGTCACCCGCGAAAGCGTTCGCGGAATTGCGGCGCGTTGTGCGCCCGAACGGTCGCGTCGTACTGCTCGAACATGTGCGTCCTCACGGCGCGTTTTTAGGTCGCGCGTTCGATGCTTTGAACGCTTTGACCGTCCCGCTTTTTGACGACCACTTCAACCGCGAAACGGCAGACGACGCACAACGCGCGGGCTTTCACATCGAGAGCATAGAGCCTCACGCGCGCGGCATCGTACAGGTCATCACGTTGAGAAATTGTTTCATTGTTTCATCGGCTCATTGACTCATTTATAAATCACGACGTAGGTTTAAGCGGCACGTTCTTTAATTGAATCAATGGAACAATGAAACGATGAATCAATTCTTTCACATTGGCTGTCAGGGTTGGGTTTATACCGATTGGGCGACGCGGGCGGGCGGCGAAACGGTTTTTTATCCAATCGGAACGCGCGACAATGCGATGCTTGAGTTTTACGCGCGGGCGTTTGAGAGCGTCGAAGTTGATTCTACTTTTTACGCTCTGCCTTCGGTGAAGACGATTGAAAACTGGATGCGGCGCACGCCCGAAGGCTTCACGTTCTCACCGAAACTGCTTCAGGAAATCACGCACACCAACATGCTCGCGGGCGATGATGCGCGAAGATTATTGACG